>DATBKW010000023.1:0-33204 GCA_036555665.1 Solirubrobacteraceae bacterium
GGCGCAGGCTGATCCCCTCGAGCACGTGCGCGACGTGCTCGCAGGCGTCGATGCTCGCCTCCAGCGAGGCGAAGATGTCCTTCCAGCGGATCACGACCATCGGGTCGATGCCGTTGGCGAACAGTGCGGCGACGGCCTCGCGGCCGATCCGATCGCCCTCGTTCTCCAGGCGATGGATCTCGACAAGGTACGGCACGAGCTCGGCTCCGCTGCGCAGCGCGCACAGCGCCAGCGCCACCTGCTCGGCCGCGGCCACGAGCACCTCGCCCATCTGCGAGGCCTGCTCCATCGGCGCCTCGACGCCGAAAAGCCCCATGTTGTCGGCCGTCTGCTCGGCGAAGTCGACGATGTCATCGAGCGCCGTCGCGAGCTGGTAGCCGTCGATCGGGTCCAGCGGGGCTCGCCTTCTGTCCGCGCCCTTGAGCTTGTGGATGATGTCGTGGGCGATGCGGTCGCCCTCGTGCTCGCAGAGGACGAGGTCGCCGGCGAGCTCGGCCCGCTCGGGGTAGTCGACGAGCAGGTCGCGCAGCAGCACCGCGGCACGCTCGATGTTGCGCCCGCTCTCCTTGAGCAGCTCGAGCACCGCGAGGTCTTGGCCTGGCCGATGCAGCAGGGCCATGGCGAGCACCATAGTCCCGGGCGCGGCGCAGGTGATCGGGTGTTCACCGGTCTTTCACCAGGTATTTACGGACGCGTAACGAGCAGCGGCGTGCGCAGAGAGATGCTCACGCGCACGATGGAAGCAGCGGGGCGCCCACACGACGACGTCCTTTACGTCGGCGCGCTTGAGATCCGGCCCATGGACGGCCTCGTCGTGGCCGGCGGTCGCGCGCTCAATCTGTCGGTTCGCGAATTCGGCCTTCTCGTCGCTCTGGCGCGCAGCGGTGGAGGGATCGTTCGCAGGGAGGACCTCTACCAGCGCGTCTGGGGCGGCGCCCTGCGGGGCGGCGATCGCTCGATCGACGTCTACATCCACAAGCTGCGCGTGAAGCTCGAGGAGGCCCTGCCGGACTGCCGGTTCATCCACACCCACGTCGGCTTCGGCTACCGCTTCTCGCCGGAGCCTTCACATGCTTTTCACATCCCGGCTACCGGTCGGTAACAGGCTGTTTGCCCCTCTGGCGCGAGCCTGCCGACCTCAAACCAGGCAACGAAGCACATGAGGAGGTTCATCTGTGAGGTCCACCAGATGGCTCGCCGGCATGACGGCAGCCGCGCTTGCGCTCGGCGTCGCCGCATGCGGCGACAGTGACAACAGTAGTACAAGCTCAGCGGGCTCATCGGGCGCGTCGAAGGTCAGCGGCTCGATCACGGGCGCGGGCTCGACGCTCGCGGCGCCGATCTACCAGCAGTGGGGCTCGAACCTAAAGGGGCAGGGCATCACGCTGAACTTCCAGCCCGTCGGCTCCGGCGCGGGCGTGACGGCGTGGGAGCAGGGCACGGCCGATTTCGCCGGCAGCGACCCGGCGCTCGGCGACGACGAGCTCGCGGCGGCGTCGAAGAAGGGCGGCGACCCCGTTCACATCCCGACCGTCTTTGGCGGGATCACCGTCTCGTACAACGTGTCGGGCGTGAAGGAGGGCCTGAAGCTCGACGGCAAGACGGCCGCCGACATCTACCTCGGCAAAGTCAAGAAGTGGAACGACCCCGAGATCGCCGGCCAGAACCCCGGAACCAGCCTCCCCGACAAGAACATCACGGTCGTCCACCGCTCCGATTCATCGGGCACGACCAAGGGCTTCACGCAGTTCCTTGCGGACTACAGCCCCGAGTGGAAGAGCGGACCGGGCGTCGACAAGACCATCAAGTGGCCGACGGGCACCGGCGCCAAGGGCAACAACGGCGTCGCGGCGGCGGTGAAGCAGAGCGACGGCGCCATCGGCTACGTCGAGCAGGCCTACGCGCTGGAGAACAACTTCACGTTCGCGGCGGTCAAGAACAAGGACGGCAAGTACGTGCTGCCGACGCTCGAGTCGACGTCGGCGGCCGGGGACAGCCTGGAGCTGCCGGACGACCTGCGCTTCACCGCGATCAACGCACCGGGCGCCAACACGTATCCGATCGTGTCGCAGACGTTCATCATCGTCCACACGGACCTCTGCGCGGGCGGGATGAGCGACCAGAAGGCCAACGTCTTCAAGGCCTTCATCGATTACGGGCTCTCGAGCGATGGGCAGAACGCGGCCAAGGAGCTGTCGTACGCGCCGCTGCCGACCCAGCTGCTCGACAAGGCCAAGGCGCAAGTGGCCAAGCTGAAGTGCAACGGGAGCGCACTGGCCGGCGCGTAGTCCATGGAAGCAGGAACCCTCACGCCTCGCGGTGACCGCTCGATCCTTCAGCGGTCGCCGCGTGAGCGGGCTGCGGACCCGCTCTTCCGCGCGCTGCTCCTCGGGCTCGGCCTCGCCGTGCTCGTGATCATCGTCTACTTCTTCATCAAGCTGATCTCGGAGTCCACCGACGCGTTCTCGAAGTTCGGGTTCCTCGGGTTCACCTTCGGCGCGGACTGGGACGTCTCACGTGCGCAGTTCGGCGCATGGCCGTTGCTTTTCGGCACGATCGTGACCTCGGCGATCGCGTTGATCATCGGCGTGCCGATCGCCGTCGCCACCGCGCTCTTCGTGACGGAGCTGTGCCCGCGGCGGTTCCGGACGCCGCTGACCATCCTCGTCGACCTTCTTGCGGCGGTGCCGTCGGTGGTCTACGGGCTGTGGGGATTTCTCTTCCTGGCGCCCAAGCTGCGCGGCCTTCAGCAGTTCCTGGCCGACACGTTCTCGTTCCTGCCCTTCGTCGGCGGTCCCGTCGCCGGCCCCAGCTACTTCATCGCCGGTCTGATCCTCGCGATCATGATCCTGCCGATCGTCTCCGCCATCAGCCGCGAGGTCGTGCAGCGGGTCCCGGTGGAGAACAAGGAGGCGGCGCTGGCTCTCGGTGCGACGCGCTGGGAGATGATCAGGATGGCCATCCTGCCCTATTCACGGGCGGGGATCACCGGCGCGTCGATGCTCGGCCTCGGCCGCGCGCTCGGCGAGACGATCGCCGTGACGCTGGTCATCGGCAACTCGGCGACCATCGGCAAGCAGCTCTTCGACCAGGGATACACGCTGGCCGCCGTGATCGCCAACGAGTTCGGCGAGGCGGCGAACAACCCGCTCCACAGCTCCGCGCTGTTCGCGGCGGGGCTCGTGCTGTTCGTCCTGACGCTCGTCGTCAACGCGGCCGCCCGCGCGGTCGTCCAACGCTCGGAACGCCTCGGCAAGCCGGCGAAGCCCGCCGACCCCGTGGTGGCCGAGGCGAGCGCGGCGGTGGGCGTATGAGCGTCACGACGCTGGCACCGATCAGCGCCCGCCGGCGGCGTATCGACGCGATCATGCGCGGCAGCCTCGCGGTCGCGACGATCCTCGCCCTGATCCCGCTCGTGCTGGTGCTCTACTACGTGATCAAGAAGGGCATCGGGGCCTGGAGCGTGGACTTCTTCACGACCGACCCCACCGGCAACTTCCTCGGCGATCCGGGCGGAATCAAGAGCGCGATTCTCGGCACGCTCGAGATCGTCGCGCTGGCCAGCCTCATCTCGATCCCGATCGGGATCGGCGTCGCGCTGTACCTCGTCGAGTACGGCAAACAGAGCTGGCTTGCCAACGCGATCCGCTACTTCGTCGACGTCATGACGGGCGTGCCGTCGATCGTCTTCGGCCTGTTCGTCTATGTGACGCTCGTGATCGGCAGCGGCTACGCGGCCTGGAAGGGATCGGTCGCCCTGGCGCTGCTCATGCTGCCGATCGTGGCGCGCTCGTCCGAGGTCGTGCTGAACCTCGTGCCCGACTCGCTGCGCGAGGCGGCGCTGGCCCTCGGCACGCCGCGCTGGCGCGTGGTCATGCGCGTCGTGCTGCCGACCGCGGCGACCGGCCTGGTCACCGGCGCGCTGCTCGCAATCGCCCGTGGCGCGGGGGAGACGGCGCCGCTGCTGTTCACTGCGAGCCTTATCAACGCAACGAACTTCGACCTCGGCAAGGCCACCAACTCGCTTCCGCTGCAGATCTTCTCCGATGTCCAGCAGGCGCAGGACCGGCTCCAGCAGCGGGCGTGGGGCGCGGCGCTCACGCTCGTCGTCCTCATCCTCGTGCTCACCCTGGTCGCGCGTCTCGTCGCGCGAAGGAGAACTGTTTGATGTCCGACACCACCCGACGAGAGACCGATCCCGTGACCGACGGCGCGAGCAGCCCCGGGCTTGACACGCCCGGAGCGGAAGTAACGACACCGCCCACGCAAGCCGCGACGGCAACAGGACACACGATCACGCTGCGCGGCCTTAACGCCTACTACGGCGACGTGCACGCCGTCAGAGGTGTCGACCTCGACTACGCCGCCAATCGTGTCACCGCGATGATCGGCCCGTCGGGCTGCGGGAAGTCAACGCTCGTGCGCTGTATCAACCGCATGCACGAGGAGGTCCCCGGCGCATATGCGACCGGCGAACTTCGGCTCGACGACCTCGACCTCTACGGCGACAGCGTCGACGTCGTGAGCGTGCGCCGCCACATCGGGATGGTCTTCCAGAAGCCCAACCCGTTTCCGACGATGTCGATCTACGACAACGTCGCCGCCGGGCTGCGGCTCACCGGGACGAAGGGTGTCAACGTGCGCGAGCGCGTCGAGGATTCACTGCGCGGCGCCGGGTTGTGGGACGAGGTCAAGGACCGCCTCGGCCAGCCGGGGATCGGCCTTTCCGGCGGCCAGCAGCAGCGCCTGTGCATCGCGCGTACGATCGCGGTGGAGCCCGAGGTCATCCTCATGGACGAGCCGTGCTCGGCCCTCGACCCGATCGCCACACTGAAGATCGAGGAGCTCATCCACGAGCTCAAGACCCGCTACACCATTGTTATCGTCACGCACAACATGCAGCAGGCCGCGCGCGTCGCCGACACGACCGCGTTCATGCTCACCGGCGAGATGATCGAGCACGCGCCCACGGACAAGATCTTCTCCAACCCCGACGATGAGCGAACCGAGGAATACGTGACCGGGAAATTCGGGTGAGCGCGATGGCTACGGGTGACGCAAGGCGCCACTTCCAGGAGGAGCTCAAGCGGCTCGAGGAGTCCGCCCTCGGGGGGATCGACCTCGTGCTCGAGCAGCTCGACCGCGTGCTCGAGGCGCTCGAGCACCAGGACATCGAGCTCGCCCAGATCGTCATCCTCGACGACGATCGCCTCGACGGGCGCTATCTCGAGGTCCACCAGGGGATCCTCACGCTGCTGGCCCGCCAGGCGCCGGTGGCCGGCGACCTGCGGCTTGTCGCGGCGCTGCTGCACATGATCACGCACATCGAGCGGATGGGCGACCAGTGCGTGACGATCGCCAAGCTCATCCCGCTGTCGGGCTACGAGCCTCCGGTGCGCACCGAGATGCTCGATCGCGTCCTGCGGATGGGGCGCGCGGCGCGCTCGGAGACTGTTCAGGCGCGCGCGGCGTTCGCCGGGCGCGACGTGGCCCTCGCCGAGGACCTGGTCCGCCAGGACCGCGAGATCAACCGGTTGAATCGCGAGGTCTTCCGGCTCGCCATCGAGATCGGCGACGACCCCGACACGCGCGAGTGGGCGATGCACATGACGATGGTGGCCCGGGCGCTCGAGCGCGTCGGCGACAACGCCGTCGACATCGGCGAGGTCACCGCGTTCGTCGTCAGCGGGCTGTTCCGCGAGTTCTCGGACTCGTCGGCGCCGACGCTCCAGTCCTGAATATCCCGCGCCCGTGTGGGTAGCCGAAGCCCATGGGGCGCCGGCTGCTGACCGTCGTGGTCGTCTGCGTCGCCTCGTTCGGAGCCGGGGTGACGGCGCTCGCCGCGCTGCGTCTGGACCGCGATCTGTCGGTCGGGACGGTGCGGCTGTTCGCCGATCCCGGCCATCGAGGCGCGCTCGATCTCTACGTGCCGCTCGTCGACTGGGGCGTGCGGTTCGGCGGCGTGCGCATGCCCGTGCGGCTGCGCGTCGACGTCGAGCGCATCGACCGCGATGCGGCGGTGAAGGTCGCGCGCGAGGGCGCCGACGCGCCTCGGATCCTCGCGCGCGTGCGGCGCGATGCGCGGGGCGCGATCGCGTCGTATGTGCGGGTCTTGGTGCTGGTGGTGGTCGGCAGCGCTCTGGGGTTCGGCCTGCTCGTGGCGCTGGCCTTGCGTGGCCTTGGGTGGCCGCTGCTTCCGGGCGCGCTCGCGGCGGGGGCGACGGCGCTGGCGCTTGGCGTCGCGATCGTCGTCCTGCTGCCGCCGCGCGGCGACCTCGGCCCGCCCGAGTACTACGCGCACGGCCCCGACATCCCGCGGGCGCTGCGCGCGGTCGAGTCGGCCGAGGCGAGCGCGAGCGTCCTCGGCGAGGAGCTCGACAGCCAGCTCGTCGGGCTCGCGCAGCTCGTCGTCGACCCGAGCCGCCGGGAGACGCTGGGCGGCCGGCCGCAGATCACGGTCGCCTCCGACCTGCACAACAACGTCCTTGCCCTGCCGGCGCTGCGGCGCGTGGCGCGCGGCACGCCGCTGTTCTTCGTCGGCGACCTCACCGACCGCGGCTCGCCGCTCGAGTCCCAGCTCACGCGCGGCGTGCTGCGCGCGGGGACGCGGCTGGTCTTCGTCACCGGCAACCACGACTCCGACGCCGAGGCTCAGGAGCTGGCCGACGACGGCGCGATCGTCCTGACCGAGCAGGGCAGGCTGCTGCGCGGCGGGCGCTTCGGGCCGATGGTGGTGCGCGTCGCCGGGCTCCGGGTGGCGGGCTACGGCGATCCGTTCCGCCGGCAGCGGGCGCGCGGCTACACGCAGCAGGGCCTGAACCCGGTGCCGACGCCGGCCGAGCAGACGCTGTTCGCCGAGTGGTTCGCGCGGCTGCAGGACAAGGTCGACGTTGTCATGGTCCACGAGCCGGCCCTTGCGGCCAAGGCACTGGACGCGCTGCGGCGCGATCCGCCGTCGCATCCGATCGTGTTCCTGGTCGGCCACACGCATCACGCGGCGATCGAGATCGACAGCGATCTGAGCGTGGTGAACGGCGGGACGGTTGGCGCGGGCGGCACGGGGAATCTGGGCGAGGGCGCGAAGATCGGCGTCGCGCGGGTGCTCTACGCCACCGGAGCCGGGGGCTTCGATCCGCTCGCGGCCGATCTCGTCGAGATCGATCCGGGGAACGGATCGGCGACGGCGAAGCGCTTCCGGCTCGACGTGCCCGATACGGACCAAGCCCGCAAATAGCGTGGATCGGCCGTCGGCTGCGAACCCTGGCTGTGAAGAAGCTGTGACCACGGCTCGCAGACGCCGTTCCGCGTCCCGGGTTGCCAATACACTGGCCTGCGCCATGACGGAACGGTCCACCGCCGCCGCCGACGTCGCGCCGCTGCGCCTTGGCGTCATCGACACCGACTCGGGCTTCCTGCAGGTCCTGACCAAGCGGCTCGAGCGGCTGTCCTGGGAGCACCGTGTGTTGGCGAGCGCGGTTCCCGTCGACACGGTCGTGGCCATGCGGTTGAACGCGATCGTCATCGACCTCTCGGTGCTGGGGCCGCAGGCGTGGGAGTACCTCGAGAAGCTGTGCGCGGCGTTGCCGGGCCTGGGGGTGCTGGTCTGCACGGGACAGTCGACGGTGGCCCAGCGCGTGCGCGGCCTGCGGCTCGGGGCCGACGACTGGCTGGCCAAGCCGTGCCACCCCGAGGAGCTCATCGCACGTGTCGAGTCCGTCGTCCGACGGCGCCGGCGCGCCGAGGCGCGGTCGGCCGACGGGCCCATCGCCGCCGGCGAGATCGAGATCCGCGCCGATCGCTTCCAGGCCTTCGCGCGCGGCAGGTCGATCGACCTCACGCGGCGCGAGTTCGAGCTCATCGAGCTGCTCGCGGGCGCCGAGGGACGCGTGCTCGAGCGCGAGGAGATCTACCAGCGCGTGTGGGGCTACGCGATGGCGCGCGGCGACCGGTCGGTCGACGTCTTCGTGCGCAAGCTGCGCCAGAAGCTCGAGAAGGCCTCGCCGGGCTGGCGGTACATCCACACGCACTTCGGCGTCGGCTATCGCTTCTCGGCCGAGCCGGCCGCTTCGCCCGACGCGACCTTCTCGCCCGACGCGCCCGCTTCGGCCGACGCCACCGCTTCGCGCCACGCGGCCGCTTCGGCCGACGCCACCGCTTCGCCCGAGCACCTCGCCGTGCTGCCGTGACCGCGGCACGCAACATCGCGATCATCCTCCTGCTGGCGGCCGGGGTCGCCTTCGTCCCGGGTGGCGGCACGACGGCCGCTCTCGTCGGCGGGATCCTCTCGACGCTGATCCTCGTCTCGCTCGTGATGCTCGCGGCGCGCTTCTACCGCGAGCGCCGGTTCGACATCGACGGCCTCGGCGACCGCTGGCGCGCGCTGCTCTACGCCGCGATCGGCGCCGCGGTGCTGGACATGGCCGCACGGCCGCGGCTCAGCGGGACCGAGGGCGGCACGATCATCTGGATCGCGGTGCTGGGCGCGTGCGCGTACGCGCTGTACCTCGTCTGGCGCCATTACCGCGAGTACGCCTGAGCGCCTCCGCACATTCGTCACAGTCGCGCGGTAGCCCTGTAACACCATCGCGGCGACGCTCTCTCGCATGCCCGCGCACACGGGAGAGCGAGGTCAGGCGAGCGTCGAGTTGGTCGCGCTGCTGCCGCTCGTCGTCCTCGTCGGCGCGCTGCTCTGGCAGGCCGTCGTCGCCGGCCAGGCGCTGTGGCTGTCGGGCGCGGCCGCTCGCGCGGCGGCGCGAGCAGCGGCCGTAGGCGGCGATGCCGAGGCAGCCGCCCGTGGAGCGCTGCCACCCCGCCTGGAGCACGGCCTCGACGTCCGGCGCGATGCGGGCGGCCACGGCGTCCGCGTCGCCGTGCCCGTGCCCTCCGTCCTCGGGCACGGAGCGATCGCGACCGTCTCCTCGCGCGCGTCGTTCCCGGAGCAGCGGCCGTGAGGGGCGCCCGCGACGCCGCCGGCCGCGCGCCCGGGGGCCGCCCCGCGCCCGCGGCCGCGCGCCACTCCGCACTCGCGCGCCGCTCCGCGCCCGCGGGCCGCTCCGCGCTGCCCTCCACGCGCGGCTCCGCCGGCCAGGCCAGCGTCGAGCTCGTCGCCCTGCTGCCGCTCGCCGCGCTCATCGCGCTGGCCATCGGGCAGCTTCTCGCGGCCGGGGCCGCCGCCGAGCTGGCCGGCAACGCGGCCGAGGCCGGTGCCGCGGCGATCCTGCAGGGCGCCGATCCCACCGCGGCAGCGCGCGCCGCGCTTCCGGGCTGGTCGCGTGAGCGGGCAACGGTCCGCGTCGACGGTCGCCGCGTCGAGGTCCGCCTGCGCCCGCGCGTCGTCGCGCCCATCCTCGCCGATCGACTCCGGGCGACCGCAACCGCCGACGCAGGTCCGTCCTCGTGAGCCCATTGCGCGACCTGCTCATCGCGCCCGCCGAGCGCCGGGAGCCGCCCGCTCCCCGCGACGCCGGCCGCGCGCCCGCACCCTCGCTCGGCGTCCTCGCGCCGGCGCGCGAGCTGCCGGCGGTGGCGCTCGCCGTCGCCGTAGCCATCGCGCGCGGCCGGCACGCCGCGCTCGTGTGCCTGCCCGGCCGGGCCGCCGCCTCTCCGCGGCTCCCGGCACGCCCGGCCGCCGCCCGCTTGGCGTCGTCGCTTCGCGCGCGAGGGCTGGCGGCCGAGGCGCGCGGGCGGCTCGCCCTGGCCGGGCTGCCCGACGACCCAGCCGAGTTGGCGAGCGCGGCGGCACGCGCGCTGGCCGCCGCCGGCGCGCTGCCCACGGTCCTCGCGGTCGCCCGGCGCACTGAAGCCGTCGACGCGATGCTCGGCGCACGGGACGCGATCGTCGTCGCCCTTGCCCCCAGCGCGGATCCCGCGCTCGCCGATCTCGCATTGGCCGGTGCCACCGCGCTCGCCCCTTCGGCAGCGCTCCCACTCACGCTCGACCCCATCCAACGCGCGCTCGCCCTGGCCGGAGCATGGTCGCCGCGCACGATCCATCGGGTCGTAGAAGGGCTCGTGCGATGAGCAGCGGCGCCGGGGCGATCAGCGGCGCGCGATTGCGGTGCTGCCCGCCGCAAGCGGCTCGCGGTCCGAGAAGTCGCGCCGGAGCGGAGCGCGGCCAGGCGGCGCTGCTCCTGCTCGGCCTGCTGCTCGCCGTCGTCCTCGGCGCCGTCGTTCTCGGAGGCATCGCGCGCGGCGTCGGCGCGCGCGGTGATCTGCAGCGAGCGGCCGACCTGGCTGCGCTGGCCGCGGCCCGCGCGATGCACGACGCCTACCCGCGCGTCTTCGAGCCCGCCGAGCTCCACGGCGCACCCAACCCGCGCCACCTCGAACGCGGCGAGTACCTCGCGCTGGGCACGCGCGCCGCCGAGGCGACCGCCGCAGGCAACGGCGCGCACGACACGCGCATCGCCTTCCCCGGCGGTGGCCTCGCGCCGATCCGGGTGCGCGTCACCGTGCGCGACGCGATCGCGGTCGGCGTCAGCGCCGAGGTGCCCAACACCGCAACAGCGGAAGCCGAGCTCGTCCCGCCCGGGACGCTCCCGGGCGGCGGCGGCGCCAACGCCGGCCAATACCCCGGGCCCTTCGCCTATCGCCAGGGCAAGCCGATGCGCCCCGACGTCGCACTCGCCTTCGACCGGATGGCGGCCGCCGCACACGCCGACGGCGTCGACCTGCTCATCAACTCCGCCTTCCGCACCGACGCCGAGCAGGCGCGCCTGTTCGCGGCGCACCCGGACCCGAAATGGGTCGCTCCGCCGGGAGTGTCGCTGCACCGCCTCGGCACCGAGCTCGATCTCGGGCCACCGTCGGCCTACGCCTGGCTGGCCCGCAACGCCCCGCGCTTTCACTTTGTCCGCAGATACGAATGGGAAGCCTGGCATTTCGGCTTCACTCTCAACGCCGGCTCCTCCTCGGTGGGCTATCGCTCGCACGGCGACGGCGAGGGGTCGGGGACGCTGCAGAGCTTCGTGCCCGCCCGATACGCCCCCGCGATCTCACGTGCGGCGCAGCGCTGGAGCGTGTCGGGCGCGCTGCTCGCCGCGCAGCTCTACGAGGAGTCGCACTTCAATCCGTTCGCGCGCTCGCCCGCGGGCGCCCAGGGCATCGCGCAGTTCATGCCTGGCACGGCCGCGGCGTACGGGCTCGGCGACCCGTTCGACGCCGAGCGCGCGATCGACGCCCAGGCCCACCTCATGCGCGATCTGCTGCGCGGCTTCGGGGCCGTGCCGCTCGCGCTGGCCGCGTACAACGCGGGCCCGGCCCCCGTCCGCGCCTGCGGCTGCGTGCCGGCGATCCCCGAGACCCAGGCCTACGTGGCCGACATCCTTGGCCTGTTGCACGGCGCCGGCGACCCCCTCGGCGACGGCGCCGGCACGCTGGAGGTGAGGCTCGTGCGGTGAGCCCGCGTGCCCTAGCTTTGGTCGGCGTGACCACCTTCAGACTCGCCGGCCTCGACGTACCCCGTATCGGCCTGGGCACCAATCGCCTGACCACCGCGCGCGAGCACGTGGCGTTCGTCCGCGAGGCGGTGGCCGCGGGAGTCCGCCACATCGACACCGCACACCTGTACACCGACGGTGACAGTGAACGCGCGATCGGGGAGGCGCTCGACCGCGCCACCGACGACGTGCTCGTCGCCACCAAGGGCGGCTACCGCCCGGGGGAGGGCAGGCCGGACGTGCTCGGAGCGCAGATCGAGCAGAGCCTGCGCTCGCTGCGCACCGAGGCGATCGGGCTCTACTACCTGCACCGGGTGGACCCGCAGACGCCCCTGGAGGAGAGCCTCGGCGCGATCAAGGCCTACGTCGACCGCGGCGCGATACGCCACGTCGGGGTCTCTGAGGTGAGCGTGGAACAGATCGAGCGGGCCCGCCGGATCGTCGACATCGTCGCCGTCCAGAACCGCTACAACCTCGCCGAGCGCGGCAACGACGATGTCATCGACTTCTGCGAGCGCGAGGGGATCGCGTTCGTGCCGTTCTTCCCGTTGCGCGGCGACGGCGGGCCGGGCGTGGCGGCCGCCGCCGACCGCCTCGGCGTGAGCGAGAACGCGGTCAAGCTCGCCTGGCTGCTGCGGCGCTCGCCGGTCGTCCTGCCGATCCCCGGCACGCTCTCGATCGAGCATCTGCGCGAGAACCTCGCGGCGCTCGAGCTCGAGATCGGCGATGCGGACGCGGGCTGACGCTCGGCGCCGGCCGGTGAGCCTAGAGTTAGCGCGTGGCCGCCGACGTCACGCTGCGCGCGCGCCCGCGACGAGCGTTCACGGGCTGGGACCTGGGGGTGCTCGTCGCGGCCAACGCCGCCGTGGTCGTCGGCCTGTGGTGGCGCCAGGGCGGGCTGCGCGGCCTGCACGACGCCGGGGAGGTGCTGACCAGCCTCGGGCGCATCACCGGGCTGCTGGGCGCCTTCCTCGCCCTGGTCGAGCTGCTGCTGCTGGCCCGCCTGCCGGTCTTCGACACGATCAGCCTCGACCGCGTCGCCGCGTGGCACCGACGCAACGGCATCGCCTGCCTTGCCCTGATCGGCGCCCACACGGTGCTCATCACCGCCGGCTACGCGCTGACCGACCACGTGTCGCTCGCCGACGAGGCCGGCGACCTGCTCTCCAACTACTCCGGCGTGCTTCTGGCGACGATCGCGCTCGGGCTGCTCGTCGTCGTCGTGGGGACGTCGGTGGTGGTCGTGCGCCGGCGGATCGGCTACCGGACGTGGCATGCCCTTCACGTCTGCGCGTACGTCGCCATCGCGCTGGCCTTCAGCCATCAGCTAGCCATCGGCCAGGAGTTCCAGCGCCAGCCGGTCGCGCGCGCGTACTGGTGGGCGCTCTACGGAGTGACCGTCGCCGTGCTCGTCGCCTTCCGCGTCGTGCTGCCCGTGGCGCGCTCGCTGCGCCACCGGCTGCGCGTCGAGCGCGTCGTGCAGGAGGCGCCGGGCGTCGTCTCGATCGAGATCAGCGGGCGCGACCTCGAGCGGCTGCGCGCGCTGCCCGGCCAGTCGCTGCGCTGGCGCTTCCTTGCGCGCGGCCACTGGATGGAGGCGCATCCGTTCTCGCTCTCGGCCGCGCCCGACGGGCGGCGGCTGCGCATCACGGTGAAGGAGCTCGGCGACTACACCGCGCGGATGACCACGATCCAACCCGGCACGCGCGTGATCGTCGAGGGCCCGTACGGCGGCCTGACCAGCGCCGCGCGGCGCCGGCCGCGCGCCGCGCTGATCGCGGGCGGCGTCGGCATCACGCCGCTCCGCGCACTGCTCGAGGACATGCCCGGCGAGGTCGTCGTGATCTACCGCGCCGGGCGTGAGGACGACCTCCTCTTCCGCGGTGAGCTCGACGAGCTGTCGCGGCGTCCCGGCGTGCAGGTGCACTACGTGCTGGGCGACCAGGGCGACGGCGTGCTTTCGCCCGACCACCTGCGCGAGCTCGTCCCCGACATCGTCGAGCGCGACGTCTACGTGTGCGGGCCGGTGAGCATGACCGAGGCGACGCGCGCGAGCCTGCGCGACGCCGGGGTGCTCTCGCGCCAGATCGTCAGCGAGGCGTTCGGATGAGCATGCTGCGCCGCGCGGTGCCTGCGGTGCTCGCGACCGCGGCGGTCGTCGCCCTGCTGGCCAGCGTGCGCGCGCGCCCGCCCGCGATCGCGGTCTCCCAGAAGGCCCCACCGCCGCCGCAGGTCGCGCCGGAGCAGCCTCAGCGGCCGATGGTCAGCATCCGCAAGGCGACGGTGAAGGGACGGGTGCGCAGCGCCAACAGCGAGATCTTCACGACGCCGTTCTCGATCATCGAGGTCCGCGTGACGCTGACCGGCAAGCAGCTCACGCGCGTGGAGACCGTCGAGCTGAGCGGGACAGGCGCGCGCACGCAGGCGATCAACGACCGCGCCGAGCCGATCCTGCGCGAGGAGGCGCTCAAGGCGGGCAGCGCGGACATCGACGTGGTCACCGGCGCGACGTACACCAGCGAGAGCTACAAGCTCGCCCTGCAATCGGCGATCGACCGTGCCCGTGCGCGTCGCTGAACGATCACGGCAACGCGTCGAGCCCGTGATGGGCATCCCGGTGGGGATCGAGGTCGTCGACGGCGACGTCGACCCGGCCGCGCTCGACGCCGCCTTCGCCCACCTGCGCCGGGTCGACGCGACCTTCAGCACCTACCGCACCGACAGCGAGATCAGCCGCCTCGACGCCGGAACGCTCGCCCCGGATGATGCCTCGCCGCACGTCCGCGCCGTGCTCGAGCGCTGCGCGGCGCTGCGGCAGGAAACGGGCGGCTGGTTCGACGTCCGCGCCACCGGCCGCCTCGACCCGTCGGGGTTCGTCAAGGGCTGGGCCCTCGACGGCGCCGGCGCCATCCTCGCCGAGGCGGGTGCCCGGAGCTTCTGCCTGCACGCCGGCGGCGACGTCCTCGTGCGCGGCGAGCCCGCGCCGGGCCGCCCGTGGCGCGTCGGCGTCCAGCATCCGCTGCGCCGCGATCGCGTCGCCGCCGTGCTGGGTGCGCGCGACCTCGGCGTGGCGACGTCGGGCGCCTACGAGCGCGGCCCGCACATCGTCGACCCGCACCGCGGGCGGCCGCCGGAGGGCGTGCTGTCCGTGACCGTGGTGGCGCGCGATCTCGGCCTCGCCGACGCCTACGCGACGGCGGCCTTCGCGATGGGCCTCGACGGGCCGGCGTGGACGGCCTCGCTGCCCGGCTGCCACGCGTTGACCATCCTCGCCGACGGCCGCGTGTTGTCGACGCCGGGCATGGCGCGCCTGCGCTTGCTTTGAACGGTGCAAGCTGCGAGGTTCGCCGCCATGCCCGCACCCAAGCGCCGGACGACGCGACGCCGCACGACGACCAGGCGGCCGAAGCGCATCCTCAACTGCAAGCCGTCGCCGAAGACCGAGGAGGACTGGACCTTCGAGCACGCCGCCGAGGCCGACATCGTCGCGGCGGCGCCGGCCGTCCCGCCCACCAAGGATCTGCGCGCGACCTGGTGGAAGATCAACGACCAGGAGGCGACCGGCTCGTGCGTGGGCTGGGCCACGGCGGACGGCCTGCTGCGCTGGCACTTCGTCACCGCCGGGCGCCTCAAGCGCGACGAGCTGATCGCGCCGCGCTTCATCTGGATGGCCTCGAAGGAGACCGACCAGTACATCACCCAGCCGACGACGTTCATCGAAACCGAGGGCACGAGCCTGAAGTCTGCGCTCGACGTCGCTCGCAAGTTCGGCGCGGTGCGCGATGCGGTCCTGCCCTTCAAGTCCGGGTCGCTGTATCCCGGCGACACGAAGGGGTTCTACGCGCTGGCCTCGCAGCTGAAGATCCTGTCCTACTTCAACGTCGGGACCAACCTCACCAACTGGAAGACGTGGCTGGCGACCAAGGGCCCGATCCTCACCCGCCTCGACGTCGACAAGACCTGGGACGACTCGACCGACAACGGCGGCAACATGGACGAGTACCAGCCCAACACGACGCGCGGCGGCCATGCCGTGGCGATCGTGGGCTACAAGCGTGATCGCTTCATCATCCGCAACAGCTGGGGCACCGGCTGGGGCGACAAGGGCTTCGCGTACGCGTCGCTGGCCTACGCGCAGGAGGCGTTCACCGAGGCCTACGGAATCGCGGTGTAGGGCATGGCGGAGGCCGCCGCGGCCGAGCAGGCCGGCCTCGAACCCTGCGATCTCGTCATGAAGGGCGGGATCACCAGCGGCGTGGTCTACCCGGCCGCGATGCTCGGCCTCAGCCGGCGCTACCGGTTCCGCAACATCGGCGGTGCGTCGGCCGGCGCGATCGCCGCGGTCGTCGGCGCTGCGTGCGAGTACCGCAGACGCGGCGGCGCCGCGCAGAGCTTCGAACGCCTGACGGAGATCAACGAGGAGCTGGGCCGCGAGGGTTTCCTCGAGGGGCTGTTCCAGCCGGTGCCCGGGGCGCGGCCGGCTTTCGACGTCCTGCTGGCCTACCTGTCGGGCGGCGGGGCCATCGGCCGCGCGACCGGCGCCCTGCGCGCCACGTTCAAAGGAGCGCCCGGGATCCGGGCCGGAAGCGCGATCGCCATGTTGGTGTGGGCCGCCTTCGTCGTCTTCACCGCGTGGGCGCTGGTGGCCGACGGCTTCTCGTGGGTCGACGTGGTCGCGGTCGTCCTGCTCGCCGTCGTCAGCATCGTCGTCCTCGTCGCCGGGCTCGCGCTGGCCGTCGCGCTCGCCCTGGGCCGCATGGTCGCCGGGCTCAACCGCGCGCTGCAGGACAACGGCCTCGGGATCTGCAACGGCGCGCCGCAGCCCGGCTTCGAGGGCCGCGAGGCGTTGACCGACTGGCTGCACAAGCAGATCCAGCTCTGCGCCGGGCTTGATCCCGACGGCGCGCCCCTCACCTTCGCGATGCTCGAGGGCGAGGGCGCGGACGACGGGCAGGCCATCTTCCTGCGCCTGGTGACGACCGACCTCAGCTACGCGCGCCCGGTCGACCTGCCGCTGCCCAACGATCCCCAGGCGGTCGGAGCGACGACCTACCTCTTCGATCCCGACGAGATGCGCAGGCTCTTCCCGCCCAAGGTCGTCGACGCGATGGTGGACGGCGCCAGCGATCCGGAGACGCTCGGGCCCGGCCACGAGCGCAGGGTCCTGCCGATGCCCGGCTCCGAGCTGCCGGTCATCGTCGCCGCGCGGCTGAGCCTGAGCTTCCCGATCCTGTTGTCCACGGTGCCGCTGTGGTCGCGCACCGATCAGGTCGAGGGCGGGGTCGTCGTCCGCCACGCGATGTCCGACGGCGGCATCAGCAGCAACTTCCCGATCCACTTCTTCGACGCGCTGCTGCCCAGCCGGCCGACCTTCGGCCTGGACCTGCAGCCCTATCCCGATCCCAAGGACGAGCCCGAGCTGGCGGCGGCGCCGCCGATCGTGTTCGACGACAAGCCGCGCATGCCGAGCTTCACCACGGTCGGCACCGTGTTCACGTTCGTCCGCCAGATCCTCAATGCGGCGCTGAACTGGCGCGACAGCATGCAGGCCGAGATGCCCGGCTTCCGCGACCGCGTGTGCCAGATCAGGCTGAGCAAGGACGAGGGCGGGCTGAACCTCAATATGCCACCGGAGGTGATCGCGGCGATCGAGCGCAAGGGGAAGCTCGCTGCCCAGGCGATCCTCGACGGCTTCGACTGGAACCGCCATCGCTTCGTGCGCTACCTGACCTTCGGGCAGGCCGTGCACAAGGACCTCGAGGCGACGAAGAAGCCCTTCGCGGCGCTGAGCCGCGAGGTGCCGGTGCTGTCAGAGCACTGGCCGTACTACAAGGGGCACGCGCCGCCGTGGTGGGACGAGGCGCGCGCCGCGACCGATGAGCTGCTCGCCGACGTCACCGACCGGCCGGACTTCGAAGCCGACGCCCCGCAGCCCCCGGGCGAACTGCGCATCAGGCCGAACGTGTGACCAGCCGCCCGGTGACTCCGACCGGCTCGATGCGGCCATCGGGGCTCACGCGGATCGGCGGCTTGGCCGGGCGGTGCAGCGCCCAGCGCACCCGGTCCAGCAGCCGCGCGGGAGCGAAGAGGGCGGGCTCCCTGAGCTTCCAGACGTCGCAGCGCTTCGCCGTCGAGCCCGTGGCGTCGAGGATCCCGTTGACCGCGCGCCGCGCCGCCTCGTTCGCGCCCTCCATCGTCGCCAGGTCGGTGTTCGTGCGCACGAAGTCGGAGGCGAGAAAGAGGTTGGGGACGCTCGTGACCGCATCGGGCCGGTTGGCCCAGGACCCGGCGGTGTTGACGAGCAGCGGCTCGGCGTTGGCCGCCCCGCTCGGGTTGGGGAAGGTGATGTCCTCGTCGAGGAACGCTCCGGCGAGGTTCGCGTCGTCGAGGACGACGTGCGCGCCGTCGTTGAGGTGGTCCTTGAGCTGCGCCCACACCTCGGCCTTGATCTCGTCGGCGGTGCACATCGACGCCGGCTTGCCCAGGCGCCGCGAGGGGCGCTCCCAGTCGGACACGTCGACCGACAGCACGCCGCCGACCGTGCCGTCGCCGAGCTGCGCGAAGTCCACGCGCGGCCAGAACTGGTGCTGCGAGACCGAGGTGAGGGCCCAGTCGGAGTCGGTGTAGATCGTGTGGCCGTTGACCACGGGCACGTCGTGATGCAGGTAGAGCATCACGCCGTTCATCCAGCGCGTGCGCAGCAGGTGCAGGTCGGCCAGGCGCGGCTCGGCCGCCTTGAGGGCCGGGCTGACGAGCTTGACGAGCTGCTCGACCGGCATCGCGGCGACGTAGTGGTCGGCCGTGATCGTCCGCCGCACTCCGGCCTGCTCGACGGTCACGCCTGCGATGCGCCCGTGGGAGACGTGGATGCCGACTGCCGCGGTCTGCTCGTGCAGGTCGACGCCCGCGCCGCGCAGGTGCGCCACCCACGGATCGAACCACGCCTGGCTGGTCGGCGCGTCGAGCAGCCGGTCGGCGTGGCCGCCGACCCGCGAGAGGTCGAAGAGGAGCTGGAGCAGGATGTAGCCGCCGGTGCGCGCGCTCATCTCATGCGCCTGCGCGGCGACGAGCATCCGCGTCAGGCCGTCGGCGAGGAACTTCTGAAAGCCCTTCGAGCGGTGCTCGCCGTCGACGAACTCCCACCAGGTCTGCAGCTCCCATTCGCCGAGGCGGCGCTCCTCGCAGCTCGTGAGCAGGACGAGCAGCCGCTCGATGAAGAAAACCTGGTCCTCGGGCGCGATGCCGAGCTGGGTCGTGAGCGCGAAGACGAAGTTCGTGAGCGTGGCGAAGTCCTCGAGCGACGCCGGAGCGTGCGCGGGGGTCAGCAGCTCGTCGGCGCCGTCCTCGCGCGCGATCATCAGCTTCTCGGCGCCGACCAGCTCGTCGACCGCGTGCCGGCCCGCCCGCGGGCCCGGGATGCGGGCCATCGTGTCGGGCAGGTGGCGGTAGAAGCCGGGAAAGAAGCGAAAGCCGTGCTCGGCCGGCAGGTCCGCGCGCCCTCCGTGGCCGGTCCCCACCGCGCCATAGCTGCGCGCCTTGCCGCCGAACCGCGCGTGGCTCTCGTAGACGGCGACGTCGAAGCCGCGCTCGGCGAGCTCGTGCGCGGCCGACAGACCGCCGACCCCGCCCCCGAGGACCGCGACGGTGCCTGGCATGTGCCGACGCTACTGCACCGGCGGCCTGCCGGCGGGGCGGACCACGCCGGTCTCGTAGGCGTAGATGACCGCGTGGATGCGGTCGCGGAGCCGCAGTTTGGCCAGGATGTTGCTGACGTGCGTCTTGACGGTCGCCTCGCTGACGATGAGCTCCTCGGCGATCTGCGCGTTGGAGCGCCCGGCCGCGAGCAGGCGCAGGACCTCGACCTCGCGCGGGCTGAGGTCCTGGAGGTCAGCCATCTCCGGCGGCTCGGGCAGCGCGACGAAGGCCTCGACGATGCGCCGCGTGACCGCCGGCGCCAGCAGCGCATCGCCCCGCGCCAGCACGTGGATCGCGTTGGTCAGCTCCTCGGCCGGCGCGTCCTTGAGCAGGAAGCCGCTCGCGCCCGCTCGCAGCGCCTCGAAGACGTACTCGTCGAGGTCGAAGGTGGTCAGGGCCAGGACGCGCAGGTCAGGCCGCTCGGCGATCAGCGTGCGCGTGGCCGACAGCCCGTCGAGCTCGGGCATGCGGATGTCCATGAGGACGACGTCGGGCTCGCGGCGGCGTACCTCGTCGATGGCCTCCAGTCCGTCGGCCGCCTCGCCGACGACGTCGATCTCCGGGTCGGCCTCCAACAGCGAGCGCAGTCCGGCGCGGACCATCCCCTGGTCGTCGGCCAGCACGACGTCGATCACGCCAGCTCGCTCCTCTGCACACTGACCTCGAGCAACGGCAGGGACACGCTCACGCTGCAGTGACGGGCGCCAGCTCGATCGGGATGCCGTTGAGGACGGCGGTCCCCGAGAGCGGCTCGACCAGCAGCTCGTCGGCGAGCACGTTGGAGTTCGTCCCCGCATGCTCGCCGGCGACGGCGAGCGCGACGCCCGGGAGGTCGTGGCCCCACCCGTGCGGGATCGAGACGACGCCGGGCATCACGTCGGCGGTGACCTCGATCGGCACGACGATCGCTCCCGCGCGCGAGCGCACGACCGCGACCTCGCCGTCGGCCAGCCCCAGGCGCTCGGCGTCGCCCGGATGGACATGCGCGGTGCAGCGCGGCCTGCCGCGCACGAGCTTGGGCAGGTTGTGCATCCAGGAGTTGTTCGAGCGCACGTCGCGGCGGCCGATGAGCACCATCCCGCCGTTGACCGGCTCGGCCAGCGCCTCGTGCAGGCGTGCGACGTCGGCGACGAGCGCCTCGGGCGCCAGCTCGATCTTGCCGCTCGGCGTGCGCAGGGCCTCGGGCATCCGCGGCTGCAGCGGGCCGAGGTCGATGCCGTGCGGCGCGGCCTCGAGGTCGGCCAGCGTCAGCTCGTAGGGCCCGCCGCGCAACCGCAGGTCGAGGATCCGCTCGGGTCCCACGCGCGGCTCGACGGCGGCGAGCAGCTCCTCGGCGTCGCCGTCCATCCGGCTCGCGACGTCGAGGGCGATGAGCCTGTCGATCGCGGCGACGTCGGCGTCGGCCCCCTGGCCGCTGACGATCGCGGCCAGGCGCAGCAGCGTCTCCCACTCGGCCGGGATCGACGGGTCGGGCTGGAGCGCCGGTGGCGAGTAGTTCGCCACGTTGCGCACCGCGAAGCCCGACAGCGCGAGGTCGTAGTGCGAGCGCTGCAGCGGCGACGGTCCGGGCAGGATCACGTCGGCGTGGCGCGTGGTCTCGTTGAGGTAGACGTCGACGCTCACCATGAAGTCCAGCGTCTCGAGGGCCGCGGCCAGGCGCTCGCTGTTGGGCGTGCTGACGGCCGGGTTGCCCGCGACCGTGATCAGCGCGCGGACCTGGCCCTCACCGGGCGTCTCGATCTCCTCGGCCAGGCACACGGCCGGCAGCTCGCCGAAGATCTCGCCCAGCCCGCGCACGCGGCTGTGCCAGCGGCCGAACTGCGCGCCGCGGCCGCGGCCGGGCTCGCCCGCCGTGTTGGACGACCCGGTGGCCGGGAGCGGGAACATCGCGCCGCCCGGGCGGTCGAGGTTGCCGGTGATGACGTTGAGGACGTCGACGAGCCAGCTCGCGGTCGTGCCGAAGCGCTGCGTGGTGGTGCCGATGCGCCCGTAGACCGCGGCGCGCGGCGCGGCGGCGAGCTGGCGGCCCATGCGCCGGATCTCCGGTGCGGCGATCCCGCATGCGCCCGCGACCGCCTCGGGGGCGAAGCCGGCGGCGAGCTCGCGCACGGCGTCGAGGCCGCTGACGTGCTCGGCCAGAGCGCCGGGCTCGGCGAGGTCCTCGGCGAACAGCGTGTGGACCAGGGCGATGAGCAGCAGCGCGTCGCTGCCGGGGCGGATGAAGTGGTGTTCGTCGGCCTCGCGCGCGGTGCGGGTGCGCCGCGGGTCGACGACGACGACCTTGCCGCCGCGCGCGCGGATCGCGCGCAGGCGGCCGCGCATGTCGGGCGCGGTCAGCAGGCTGCCGTTGGAGGCCAGCGGGTTGGCGCCGAGGATCAGCAGGTGGTCGGTCCGGTCGACGTCGGGCACGGCGACCGTCGCGCCGCTGCCGAACATGAGCGCCGAGGCCATCTGCTTGGGGTACTGGTCGACGGTGCTGGCGCTGAAGATGTTGCGGGTGCGCAGCGCCTTGAGCAGCACGCGGCCGTAGACCAGCGTGCTGAGGTTGTGCGCGCTGGGGTTGCCGATGTAGACGGCCACCGCGTCGTTGCCGTGCTCGTCGCGGATGGCGGGCAGGCGGCGGTCGATCTCGGCGAACGCCTCGTCCCACGAGGCCGGGTGCAGCTCGCCGTTCGGGCGGCGCACCAGCGGCGTGCGCAGGCGGTCGGGATCCTCGTGCAGCTCCTGCAGCGAGGCGCCCTTCGGGCAGACGAAGCCGTGGCTGAGGACGTCGTCGGCGTCCCCGCGGATGCGCGTGACCGCGCCGTCGGCCACCGTGATCTCCAGGCCGCACGTGGCCTCGCAGAGCGGGCACGTCGTGAAGGCGGTGGCCATCGCGCGACCTTACTGGAGCGCTTGCGCGGCGGCGGCGAGCGCCCGGTCGATGCCCGCGTCGTCGACGTCGAGATGCGTCACCGCCCGTACGCGCGTGGGACTGAAGTGGCTCATCGCGACGTCGCGTTGCGCGAGCGCGGCCGTGAACGCGGGGGCGTCGGGCACGTCGAAGATGACGATGTTCGTCTCGACCGTCGCGGGGTCGAGCGTCACGCCCGGCAGCGCGGCGAGGCCCTCCGCAAGGCGCCGCGCCCGGGCGTGGTCGTCGGCCAGGCGCTCGACGTGGTGATCCAGCGCGTGCAGGCCGGCGGCCGCGACGATGCCCGACTGGCGCATGGCCCCGCCGAGCATCTGCTTCCACCGCCACGCCTCCTCGATGAAGGCGGCGGACCCGGCCAGGCAGGCGCCGACCGGCGCGCCGAGGCCCTTGGTGAAGTCCAGCCACGCGCTGTCGAAGCCGCCCGCCCACGCGGCCGCATCGACGCCGCTGGCGACCACCGCGTTCATCAGCCGCGCGCCGTCGAGGTGCGTGTCCAGCCCGTGCTCGCGGGCGACGTCGAGCACGCCGCGCACCTGGTCGAGCTTCCACACGCGGCCGCCGCCCATGTTCGTGGTCTGCTCGACGCAGACCAGGCGCGCGCGGGGCGCGTAGCGGCCGCCGGGCCCGCCGCCGCGCACGGCGTCGTCGAGCGCCTGCGGCGTGAACATGCCGGCCGCGCCGTCGATCTCGGTGATGACCGCGCCGGAGAGCTGCGCCGGGCCGCCGGCCTCGGCGATGAGCGGGTGGGTGTCGCGCCCGAGGAACATCCGCTCGCCGCCGGGGCGGATGTGCAGGCGGATCGCGATCTCGTTGCACATCGTCCCGCTGGGCAGGAACACCGCCGCCTCGTGGCCGAGCAGCTCCGCGACGCGCTGCTCGAGGGCCGTCGTGGTCGGGTCCTCCTTGCGCTGCTCGTCGCCGACCTCGGCTGCGGCGATGGCGGCGCGCATGTCCGCGGTCGGGCGCGTCTGCGTGTCCGAGTAGAGGTTCACCCGCACGATCGGCGCAGCCTACGGGACCCAGGCGCCTGGGCCCTTCGGGCCCGGCGAAGATGGGTCCGGCGGCTCATGGAAGGCCGCGCGCGTCGCCCCTATCGTCGATCCTCGGTGAGGCGCCTGCGCGAGACCACAGGGCAGACGTCGGTCGAGTGGCTGGCCGTCATCGCGGCCGTGGTCGTGCTGACGGGCCTCGTGGCCGCGGCGATGCCCGCGACGGCGACAGCGATCGCCGACCGCGTCGGCTGCCTGATCGGCGCCGTGGCCGGCGGTGGCTCCTGCGACGCGACGTCGGGCCCCGGCGACGCGGCGCCGCTGCCGACCTTCGGCGACGGGCCGCCCATCCTGCACGTCGGCGACGGCTCGGACTGGGTGCCCCAGGGCCTGGGCTACGACCCGGCCACCGACCGCCTGCTGACCACGTACTACTCCTCCCCGGACGGCGATCCCGACCGCGCCGCCGGGATCCTGCTCTCGATCCAGGACCGCGTTACCGGCAACGAGATTCTCAGCGCGCTGCTCGCCGGCCCCGACCATGCCGGCGGCGTGGCGATCGACGGCGACCACGTCTGGGTGGCCTCGTCGGACGGCTACGTCTACCTCTACTCGCTCGCCGACATCGAGGCGGCCAACGGCGCACCGGTGCAGCCACAGACGCGCTTCGCGGTGCCGGCCTCCGCGTACCTGACCGTGCACGGCGGCCGGTTGTACGTGGGCTCCTTCGACGACGAGGATCCCGGCTCGGTCTACAGCGTGCCGCTCGGCGCCGACGGGCAGCCCTCGGGGCCGCCGGTCTTCGAGGCCACCGCCCCGCCGCGCTCGCAGGGCCTCGCGGTGACCGACGACGGGTTCGTGTTCAGCACGTCGTGGGGGCGCGAGAACCCCGGCGAGCTCATCTCGATCTCGCGCTCGGGCGAGGTCAAGCGCCTGCAGGCGCCCAACATGTCCGAGGGGATCGTGATCGTCAACGGCAAGCTCTACGTGGTCTACGAGTCGGGCGCGACCGCCTACCAGTACGACGGCAATCACCCGAGCAGCCACATCACGATCACGCCGCTCGATGCGCTGAAGTAAGCGGGCCACGCCGCGGCCGCTCGTATCCTCGAACAGGAGATG
Source organism: Solirubrobacteraceae bacterium (assembly GCA_036555665.1). Taxonomy (GTDB): domain Bacteria; phylum Actinomycetota; class Thermoleophilia; order Solirubrobacterales; family Solirubrobacteraceae; genus JAOPZW01. The sequence goes on from DATBKW010000023.1 coordinate 24,159, forward strand.
AGTTCGCCGGTCGCCTCCGAGGGTCGCCGCACCCGCCTGGCCGAGCAGCGCAAGGCGCTGCCCGACGGCCCGGGCGTCTACCTCTTCCGCGACGCGAAGGGCAGGGTCATCTACGTCGGCAAGGCCAAGTCGCTGAAGAAGCGCGTGGCCGGCCACTTCAGCAATCCGGTCACGCGCGGGGCCTACGAGATGGTCGACGCGATCGAGGCGGTCGAGTTCGTGCTCGTCGCCTCCGAGGCCGAGGCGCTGCTGGCCGAGCAGAACTTCATCAAGCAGTACCGCCCGCGCTTCAACATCCGCCTGCGCGACGACAAGTCCTATCCCTTCATCGCGATCTCGATGGAGGAGGAGTTCCCGCGCGTGTACTTCACGCGTGAGCGCCACCGTCGCGACCGCGCTTACTTCGGCCCGTACTCCAACGCCAAGCGCGTGCGCGGCACGCTCGACCTGCTCGGCAAGGTCTTCCTCTTCCGTTCCTGCCAGGGCGTCGAGCCGGGGCGGCGCTCGGGCTCGCCGTGCCTGGACTACTACATCAAGCGCTGCGGGGCGCCCTGCGTCGGCTACGTGACCAAGGAGGAGTACCGCGAGGCGATCGACGGCGTGATCGCCTTCCTTTCCGGCCGCTATCGCGAGATCGAGCGTGACCTCGAGCGGCGGATGAAGGCGGCGTCGATCGCCCACGAGTACGAGCAGGCCGCGCTCGAGCGCAACCGCCTGCGCGCGGTCCGGTCGCTCCTCGAGCGCCAGCGGGTGGCCAACGAGGCGATCGGCACCGTCGACGTCGTCGCCGTCGCCGTCGACGGCACCGACGCCAACGCGCAGGTCTTCCAGATCCGCGACGGCGTCCTCTCCGACCGCCAGTCGTTCTATCTGGAGAACGCCGGCGAGGACGCGGTGGGGGAGGTGGCCCAGGGCTTCGTCCTGCAGTACTACGGCGACCAGATGGCGATCCCGCCGCAGGTCATCGTCCAGGAGAACGTGCCCGAGCGCGAAGCGCTCGCGGAGGCGCTCGCGCAGCGCCGCGGCGCGCGGGTCGAGGTCCGCGCCGCCGAGCGCGGCGACAAGCGGCGCATCCTCGAGCTGGCCGAGCGCAACGCGCTGCTCGCGCTCGACCAGGAGCGCCTGAAGGCCGAGCGCCGGCGCCAGCAGCGCGTCGAGGCGCTCGACGGGCTGCAGGATGCGCTCGGGCTCGACGCGCTGCCGCTGCGCGTCGAGTGCTTTGACATCTCCAACCTCATGGGTACGCACACGGTCGCGTCGATGGTCGTCTTCGAAGGCGGGGCGCCGAAGAAGTCCGACTACCGGCGGTTCAACATCCGCGGCCTCACCGAGGGGGTGCCCGACGACTTCGCCGCCATGGAGGAGGTGCTCACCCGCCGCCTGGCGCAATGGGAGATCCAGCAGGACCGCAGTCCGCACGACCCCAAGCGCAACGAGTCGTTCGCGACCCTGCCCAACCTCATCGTGATCGACGGCGGGCCTGGGCAGCTCTCCGCCGGGCTGCGGGCGCTGGAGGGGTTCCGCGCCCGCGGCGTGGCCGTCATCTCGCTGGCCAAGCGCATCGAAGAGGTCTTCGTCCCCGGCCGCCGCGAGCCAATCGTGCTCGCGCACGACACGCCCGAGCTGCAGCTCCTGCAGCGCGTGCGCGACGAGGCGCACCGCTTCGCGATCACCCACCACCGCACGCGCCGCGATCGCGCGATGACCACATCGATCCTCGACGACCTGCCGGGGATCGGCCCGGCGCGCAAGCGCACGCTGCTGACGCACTTCGGCTCGCCCGAGGCGGTGCTGATTGCCACGCGCGAACAGCTCGAGGCGGTGCCCGGGCTGCCGGGCAAGACCGCGCGCGAGATCTGGACGCATCTGCATCGCACGGGTGACTGACGCCCGTTCTGCGACGATTCACCTGGATTTCAACGCAATGTCCGACGAGCCGGAGAAACTGCAGGACATGGCCGTCAAGGCCCCGCCGCGCCTGTCTCGCCTGCGCCTCGGCCGCCGTGCCCGCGACGAAGAGGTGTCCGAGCAGCCGCAGCGCCCGTACGCCGAGACCAGGCTCGAGGATCTCGTCGTCATCACCGGCTACTCCGGCGCGGGCAAGTCGACCGCCATGAACGTCTTCGAGGACGCCGGCTATTTCTGCGTCGACAACCTGCCGCCGGAGATGATCCGCGCGCTCGTCGAGCTGTTCGTGCACGAGGGGTCGAAGGTCGAGCGCGCCGCCGTGGTCTCCGACGTGCGCGGCGGCGACTACTTCGAGGCCCTGCGCGCGGTGCTCGAGGACCTCGACACGCTCGGGCTGCGCCACCGCGTGCTGTTCCTCGACGCCGCCGACGACGCGATCCTCACGCGCTTTCAGGAGACGCGCCGCCGCCACCCGCTGGCGCAGGCGTCGACCGTCGAGCGCGGCATCGCGCTCGAGCGGGCCGTGCTCGAGCCGATCAAGGGCCTGGCCGACGTCGTCATCGACTCGACCGGTCTCAAGGCCCACATGCTGCGCCGCCGGATCGCCGACGAGTTCCTCCCGCGCGCGCCCGCGTCGCGGCTCGCGGTGTCGCTGGAGTCCTTCGGCTTCAAGCACGGGCCGGCGCGCGACGCCGACACCGTCTTCGACGTCCGCTTCCTGCCCAATCCCCACTACGAGCCGGCGCTGCGCGCGCTGACCGGCCACGACTCGCGCGTGGTCGCCTACGTCGGCCGCGACGGCCAGCTCGACGCCTTCTACGAGCGGCTGGAGCCGCTGCTGGACTTCCTGCTGCCGCAGTACGTGGCCGAGGGCAAGGCGCACCTGACGATCGCCATCGGCTGCACCGGCGGGCGCCACCGCTCGGTGGCGATCGTCGAGCATCTCGCCGCGCGCTGGCGCGGGCGCGACGACGTCTTCGTCGAGGTCACCCACCGCGACGTCGACCACGCCGAGCGCCGCGACAGCGACCGCGCCGCCGGCTGAAAGATAGGGAGGCCTCCCGATGCGGGGGCGCGGGCCGCGGCGTACCTTGCTCGGGACGATCGACCCGACCAGGAGGCATGCAAGTGCAGCTCTACGCCATTCTCCGTCGCAGCGGCTGGCGCTCCCCCGGCGACCTGCAGGAGGCCGCGGTGCGCTCCAAGCGCGCGGCCGACGAGCAGATGCCTGACGACATCCGCTGGATCCGCAGCTACGTCCTCGAAGAGGGCGGCGGCGCGGTGGGGACCGTCTGCATCTACCAGGCGACGAGCCCCGAGGCGATCCGCAAGCACGCCGCGCTGGCGGATCTGCCCGTGGACGAGATCATCGCCGTCGCCGACACCGTCGTCGTCCGCGAGGACCCGCAGCCCGCGACGGCATAGGGAAACCGTGTCCGGCACGCGCGGCACAATGCCGCGCGTGCTCGACCACGTCGGCTTCGAGGTCACCGACCTCGCGCGCTCGGCTGCGTTCTACGATGCGCTCTTCCACCCGCTCGGCGGCCGGCGGATCTTCGACTCGCCCGGCGCCATCGGCTACGGCATCAACGACGCGCGCCTGTGGATCGTCGCCCGCGGCCGCACCCCCGGGCCGGGTTTCGGGCACGTGGCGATCACCGCCCACGGGCGCCCCGCGGTCAACGCTGCCTACGAGGCCGCGCTCGCGGCCGGCGGCACCGACGACGGCGCGCCGGGTCCGCGGCACCAGTACGGCCCGCGCTACTACTCGGCCTACCTGCTCGATCCCGACGGCCTGCGCGTCGAGGTCGTGACCGGCTCGCACTAGTGCACGACGACGTCGTCGCGCTCACCTCGGATCTGGTCGCGATCGACTCAGTCAACCCGTCGCTGGTTCCGGGCGGCGCGGGGGAGGGCGAGATCGCCGCCTTCGTGGCCGCCTGGGCGCGCGCCGCGGGCCTCGAGGCCGACGTGCTCGAGGAGGCGCCGGGGCGCCCGAGCGTCATCGTCCGCGCGCGTGGCAGGGGTGGCGGGCGCACGCTGCTGCTGTGCGCGCACCTGGACACGGTCGGCGTCGAGGGCATGAGCGATCCGTACGCGCCGCGCCTGGTCGGCGACCGGCTGTTCGGCCGGGGCGCCTACGACATGAAGGCGGGCCTCGCCGCGGCGCTGCTCGTCTGCCGCGAAGCGGCGGCGCGCGGCCTGGCCGGAGACGTCGTCGTGGCGGCCGTGGCCGACGAAGAGCACGCGAGCATCGGCGTGCAGGAGGCGCTGCGCGCCGCCAGTGCCGACGCGGCGATCGTCACCGAGCCCACCGAGCTCGAGCTGATCGTCGCCCACAAGGGCTTCGTCTGGGCCGAGATCGAGGTCACCGGCCGCGCCGCCCACGGCTCGCGCCCGCAGCTCGGCGTCGACGCCATCGTCAAGACAGGGCCGATCCTCACCGCGCTCGGGGCCCACGACGAGGCGCTGGGCGAGCGGACCGATCCGCTGCTGGGGCGTGGCTCGGTCCATGCGTCGCTGATCGAAGGCGGCAGCGACCTGGCGAGCTACCCGGCGCGATGCGTGCTCGGGCTCGAGCGCAGGACGCTGCCGGGCGAGGCCGCCGCCGACGTCGAGGCCGAGCTCGAGGCCCTGCTCGACGCCTGTCGCGGGGCCGACCCCGGCCTGGTGGCCGAGCAGCGAACGCTGATGGTCCGCGACCCGTTCAAGGTCGCGCCCGACGCCGAGGTGGTGCAGGCGATCGCCGCCGCCGCCGCGGACGTGCTGCCCGCCGCGCCGGCGATCGCGGGAGCGAGCTACTGGGCCGATTCGGCCTTCATCGCCGCGGCGGGGATCCCGACGGTCCTCTTCGGCCCGGGCGGCGAGGGCGCCCACGCAGTCGAAGAGTGGGTGAGCGTCGCCGACACCGTGGCCGTCACGCGCATCCTGATCGCCGTCGCCATGCGGTTGTGCGGGCCAGTCGGCTAGCGTTCGGGCCTCGCCACCGCCAACGACGAAGGATCGAGCCATGTCAGTACGCGTCGGTATCAACGGCTTTGGTCGCATCGGCCGCAACGTCTTCCGCGCCGGCCAGGAACTGGACGCCGACATCGAGTGGGTCGCCGTCAACGACATCACCGACAACGCGACCCTTGCCCACCTCCTCGAATACGACACTGCCTACGGCCGCTACCCCGGCAGCGTCGAGAGCAACGACGAAGGCATCGTGGTCGACGGCAAGACGGTGAAGGTGTTCGAGGAGCGCGACCCGGCCAAGCTCCCGTGGGCCGATCTCGGCGTCGACGTCGTCCTGGAGTCGACCGGCTTCTTCACCGCCCGCGACGACGCCGCCAAGCACCTCCAGGCGGGCGCCAAGAAGGTCGTCATCTCCGCGCCCGCCAAGGGCCCGGACGTCACGATCGTGCTCGGCGTCAACGACGACCAGTACGACCCGTCGAGCCACGACGTCATCTCCAACGCCTCGTGCACGACCAACTGCCTGGCGCCGGCCGCCAAGGTCGCCCACGACACGGTCGGCATCAAGCACGGCCTGATGACGACGATCCACGCCTATACGGGCGACCAGAACCTGCAGGACGGCCCGCACAGGGACCTGCGTCGCGCCCGCGCCGCCGCCGTCAACCTCGTGCCGACGACGACCGGTGCCGCCAAGGCGGTCGGCCTCGTCCTGCCCGAGCTCAACGGCAAGCTGCACGGCTTCTCCGTCCGCGCGCCCGTCATCACGGGCTCGGTCGTCGACCTCACCTTCGAGGCTGAACGCGAGACGAGCGTCGAGGAGCTCAACGCTGCCTTCAAGGCTGCCGCGGACGGCCCGCTGCAGGGCATCCTCAAGTACAGCGAGGCTCCGCTGGTCTCCACCGACATCATCGGCGAACCGCATTCGTCGGTCCTCGACGGCGGGCTGACCTCGGTCATCGATGGCACCCTCGTCAAGGTCGTCGCCTGGTACGACAACGAGTGGGGCTATTCGTGTCGCTGCGTCGACGTCCTGCAGAAGGTGCTGCCCGTTCCCGTGGGCGCCGAGGCCGCCGGGCAGGCATGAGGACGCTCGAGGATCTCGGCGACCTCGACGGAAAGCGCGTCCTCGTCCGGGTGGACTTCAACGTCCCCCTCGACGACGGACGGATCACCGACGACGTCCGCATCCGCGCCGCGCTGCCGACCATCGAATGGCTGCGCGAGCGCGGAGCGCGGCTGGTGCTGACCTCGCACCTGGGCCGCCCGAAGGACCACGACCCGGCGCTGTCGCTGCAGCCGGTGGCCGATCGGCTGGCCGAGCTGCTGGGCACCGAGGTCGAGCTCGCGCCGGATCTCGACCATGTGCCCGACGGCGACGTCGTCATGCTCGAGAACATCCGCTACGAGCCGGGGGAGACGAAGAACGACCCGGAGCTCGCGCGGCGGTTGGCCGGCCTCGCCGACGTCTACGTCAACGACGCCTTCGGCTCCGCGCACCGGGCGCACGCGTCGACCGAGGGCGTCGCGCACCTGCTCCCGAGCGCCGCGGGGCTGCTGCTGCAACGCGAGGTCGAGACGCTCACCGGGATCCTCGAGAACCCGGGCCGCCCGCTGGTGGCGATCGTGGGCGGCGCGAAGGTGACCGACAAGATCGGCGTGCTCGAGGCGTTCCTGCAGCGGGCGGACGCGATCCTCATCGGCGGTGCCATGGCCTTCCCGTTCCTCTCGGTCCAGGGCCACTCGATCGGCGACTCGCTGTGCGCCGACGAGGACCTCGAGCCGGCGCGCGCGCTGCTCGACAAGGGAGAGGGCAAGCTGCATCTGCCCGTCGACCTCATCCTCGGCCGCAGCTTCGACGCGGACACCGAGCGCGTCGAGCTCGAAGGCGTCGACGTGCTCGACGGCTGGATGGGGCTGGACATCGGGCCGCAGACCGTGGAGGCCTACCGCGAGGAGATCGCCCGCGCCGGCAGCGTGTTCTGGAACGGGCCGATGGGCGCGTTCGAGCTCGAGCCGTTCGCGCGCGGCACGCGTGCGGTGGCCGAGGCGGTCGCCGCCACGGATGCGACGACGGTGGTCGGCGGCGGCGACTCGGCCGCGGCGCTGCACGAGTTCGGCCTCGCCGACCGCGTCACTCATCTGTCGACCGGCGGCGGTGCGTCGCTGGAGCTCATCGAGGGCAAGACGCTCCCCGGAGTGGAGGTGCTTTCGTAGATGGCCCGTACCCCGTTCATCGCGGGCAACTGGAAGATGAACAAGACGGTCGCCGAGGCCGAGGCGTTCATCCAGGCCCTGTTGCCGCGCGTGTCGACCGCCGACGGCGTCGATGTCGCCGTCTGCGTGCCGTTCACCGACCTGCAGGCGATGGTCGACTCGACGCGCGGCTCGCGCGTGGAGGTCTACGCGCAGAACATGCATCAGGCCGCCGGCGGCGCCTTTACCGGCGAGGTCAGTGCGGCGATGCTCGCCGAGCTCGACGTCCACGGCGTGGTGCTCGGCCACTCCGAGCGTCGCGAGTACTTCAACGAGACCGACCGTGCGCTGGCCGAGAAGGTGCCCGCCGCGTTCGCCGCCGGCCTGAAGCCGATCCTGTGCGTCGGCGAGACCGAAGACGAGCGCGACGAAGGCGCGACCGAGCGCAAGCTGCGCCATCAGGTGCAGGAGGGCCTGGAGAAGCTCGACACCGGCCTGCTCGGCGACGTCGTCATCGCCTACGAGCCGATCTGGGCGATCGGCACCGGGCGCGTGGCGACCCCCGAGCAGGCGCAGGAAGCGATCGCCTTCGTGCGCGCGCTGGTGGCCGACCGCGACCGCGAGCAGGCCGAGCGCACGCGCATCCTCTACGGCGGCTCCGTCAAGCCCGACAACGCCTCCGAGCTGCTCGCGCTGCCCGACGTCGACGGCGCGCTGGTCGGCGGCGGCTCGCTCGAGGTCGCCGACTTCGTGGCGATCGTCGAGGCGGCCCCGGCGTGAGCTTTCCTTCAGCCTGCCTGGTCGTGCTCGACGGCTGGGGCATCGCTCCGCACGGGCCGGGCAACGCCGTGTCGCTGGCGACCACGCCGGTCTTCGACGAGCTGTGGGCGAAGTACCCGCACAGCCAGCTGACGACGTGGGGGCGCGAGGTCGGGCTGCCCGAGCGACAGATGGGCAACTCGGAGGTCGGCCACCTCAATCTCGGCGCCGGCGCGATCGTCAAACAGGACCTCACCCGCATCGACGAGGCGGTCACCGACGGCACGCTGGCCGACAACGAGGTCCTGCGCGCGGCGGTGAGCGACGTCGAGCGCGTGCATCTCATCGGCCTGGTCTCCGACGGCGGCGTGCACTCGGGCTGGGGCCATCTGGAGGCGCTGATCGCCATGGCCGGCGCCGCGGCGCCGGAGGTCGTGGTGCATGCGTTCACCGACGGGCGCGACACGCTGCCCGAGGCCGGCGCGGGCTTCGTGGAGCAGGTCGAGCGCTGGTGTGCGCAGGCCGGCCGTGCGCGCGTCGGCTCCGTCGTGGGGCGCTATTGGGCGATGGACCGCGACAAGCGCTGGGACCGCACCCAGAAGGCCTACGACCTGCTCGTCCACGGGCGCGCCGAGTACGGCGCCGACAGCGGGGCCGATGCCGTGCGCGCCGCCTACGCGCGCGGCGAGACCGACGAGTTCATCGAGCCGACGACGGTCGGCGAGGAGGCGTGCATCCGGCCCGACGACTCGGTCATCGCCTTCAACTTCCGCCCCGATCGCATGCGCGAGATCACGCAGGCGCTCGCGAACTCCGGCTTCGGCGAGATCGACCGCGGCGGCGCGGACATCGTGCGCCGGTACGCCACGCTGACCGAGTACCAGGAGGGCTGGCCGTATCCGGTCGCCTTCCCGCCCGCGCACCCCGAGACCACGCTGCCGCACGTCATCGCGCGCGACGGCGGGCACCAGCTGCACGTCGCGGAGACCGAGAAGTACCCGCATGTGACGTACTTCTTCGGCGGCGGCGAGGAGACGCCCGAGGAGGGCGAGCGGCGCGAGCTGGTGCCCAGCCCGCGCGACGTGCCGACCTACGACAAGAAGCCCGAGATGAGCGCCCGCGAGGCGGCCCGCGCCTTCGTGGCGGCCTGGCAGGAGGAGGACTTCCGCTTCGGGATCATCAACTTCGCCAACCCGGACATGGTCGGCCACACGGGCGTCATCGC
>DATBKW010000024.1:0-30196 GCA_036555665.1 Solirubrobacteraceae bacterium
CGAGTGGATCAGCGCCTCGAGCCCGCAGGCGATGAAGTCCTCGGCCTCGCAGCGGGCCGGCATCTCGCGCAGCTTCTTGTAGACGATGTACTTGACCAGCGGGGCAAAGGTCAGGACCAGGCGGTCGCGAAGCGCACGATCGTTCGTGCGGCGGTACTCACGCCACAGCGCGAGCGAGTCCTCGGACGACATCCTGCGTCCCGCGCGACGGGGCGCGGTGGCGAGCGTCATGCTCGTTCTCCTTCAATACTGAGGAACCGGACGGGGCGTCGTATCGGCCACCTGCGCGAGGCGCTTGAATGCCTGGACGGTCGTCACACCTACCATCCCCACTTCTGGGGATGCTCAGGATTTGCGTCCACGCGCCGATGAACGCGGCCATGGCCCTCCGTCTCATCGATGCCCCTGAACCCCCCCGCCCCTCCGCCGAATACGACGTTCCCGCCGCAACGCTCGCCCCGTCGGCCGCCGCCCGCCTGGCCGCCGGCGACTGGGCCGGCTACCGCGCGCTGATCGCGCAGGCGCGCGAGATCGCCGACGTGCACCGCCGCTACCAGGCGTGCCGCTCGATCGTCGAGGCCGGCCTGGCCGCCGGCGCCCGACCCGGCGCCCTGCTGGCCACCGCCGGCGCCGCTCTCGACGCGCTCGAGGGCGAGCCGCGCGAGCCGGTACTGCTCAACTACGCGGGCGTCGCGTTCTACGAGCTCGGCGCGCTCAACGCGGCCGAGCAGCTGTTCAAGGCCGCCAAGCGACTGGACCCCGAGCTTTCCCACGTCGAGCGCAACCTCGGCGAGGTCGCACGCCGCCGGCGCAAGGGCATGCGCGTGCTGGCACAGGTCGCCGGCGCCGTCCGCGAGCTCGAGCCGAAGGTCAAGCGCCTCGCCGCGACCGCCCGTCCCGCCGAGGGGCTGACGCTGAGCCTGTGCATGATCGTCAAGGACGAGGAGGCCATGATCGGGCGCTGCCTGGAGGCCGCGCGCAAGGCCGTCGACGAGATCGTCGTCGTGGACACGGGGTCGACCGACCGCACCGTCGAGATCGCACAGGAGCTCGGCGCCCGCGTCCTGCACCACGAGTGGGACGGAGACTTCGCGGCCGCGCGCAATGTGTCCTTCGAGGCCGCTACCGGCGACTGGATCATGTACCTGGATGCCGACGAGGTGCTCGTCGACGAGGACGCCGAGCGCCTGCGGGCGCTCACCGGCCGCACCTGGCGCGAGGCCTTCTATCTCGTCGAGACCAACCACACGGGCGAGCTGGGCGACGGCACCGCGGTCACCCACGACGCGCTGCGCGTGTTCCGCAACCGCCCCGAGTACCGCTTCGAGGGCCGCATCCACGAGCAGATCGCCCAGCACCTGCCGGGCTTTCTGCCCGAGCGCATGGAGCGCACGTCGGTGCGCGTCGAGCACTTCGGCTACCTGGGGGCGGTGCGCGGCGCCAAGGACAAGGTCAACCGCAACCTCGAGCTGCTGCAGCGCCAGGCCGCCGAGGGCCTCGACACGCCGTTCCTGCACTTCAACCTCGGCTCCGAGTACGCCGCCTCGGGCGACGCGCCGCGCGCGCTCGAGCACTTCGAGCGCGCCTGGACCGCGCTGCGCGCCGAGGAGAACGCCTTCAGCTACGGCTTCGCGCCGTCGCTGGCCGCCCGCTACCTCAAGGCGCTGCGCGCCAACGGACGTGCCGCCGACGTCGCGGACGCCGGCGAGGAGATGCTGGCGGTCTTCCCGGGCTTCACGGACATCGTGCTCGAGCAGGCCTACGCCGCCGGCGCGCTCGGCGACGCGGCCGGTCAGGAGGCGCTGCTGCGCCGCTGCCTGGGGATGGGCGACGCTCCCAGCCGGTACTCGCCGACCGTCGGGTCGGGCAGCTCGCTCGCGCTCGTCGCGCTGGCCGACGTCCTGCGCCGCCGCGGCGCGCGCGACGAGGCCGAGGCTGCGCTGCGCCGCTGTCTGGAGGAGCACCCCCGTTTCCTGAGCGTCGTCGAGCCCTACGCGGCGCTGCTGCTGGCGCGCCGGGTCCCCGCTGACGAGGTCGCCGTCACGATCCACGAGCTGGTGGCCGAGACCACGCCGAGCGTACGCTTCCTGCTCGCGGTCGCGCTGAGCGAGGCGGGCGCCGCCGCCGCGGCCGAGGCCGAGCTGCGCGAGCTGCTCGTCGCGCAGCCCGGCTGCGCGCAGGCGCACGTCGCGCTCGCCGAGACCCTCCTCGTGCAGGGCCGCTTCGCCGAGGCGGCCGGTGCCGCCGCGGCCGCCGACCCCGAGGCGCCCTGCGCCGCAGCCGCGCAGCGGACCGAGCTGTTCGCCCGGCTGGCCGAGGGCGACCGCGCCGACGTTGAGCGCGCCGCCGCGCTGCCCGGCGCCGAGCGCAGGGCCTTCGCCGCGTGGCAGGCCGTGCGCGCCGGTGGACCGGCCCCCGCCGCGCTGCCCGCCGACGCGGCCGCGCCGGTCCTGACCATGCTCGACGGCCTCGCCCGCCTGGAGGCCTTCGACGCCTTTGCCGACCTCGTCGCGGTGCTGGACGCCGTGGCGCTGCCCTGGCGCGAGCGCCGCCAGGCGCTGGCCGAGCTGTACCTGCGGCGCGGCTTCGTGGACTCCGCCGGCGAGGAGTGGATCGCCGTCTGCCAGACGGAGGGTCCCGACGCCCGCGCGCTGCGCGGCCTGTCGGCGGTCGCCGCCGCCAAGGGCCTGGCCGACGACGCCGAGGTCTTCGCGGCCGAGGCCGAAGCCCTCGCTGAAGCCGCCTGACCGCCTCAAGTTCTCGTGGCCCCTGCCGACTCCTCAGACGACAACGCCGGCCACGGACGGCCGGCAGACGAGTTTCCAGGAGGAATTGAGGGCCACATGAGCTTCGACGTGTCACCGATCGCAGGATCGCTTTCTGCGGCGTCGGCCGTCGACCGCGCGCGCATCACGCGCGGGAGCGACAAGGCGTCCTACGCCGAGTCCGCCACTCAGGGCTCCACGCCGCCGATCCCCGCCGAGGTCTGGGACCAGGTCGGCGCCGCCGCGCGCCTGGCCGAGAACCTCCACGCCGAGGGCCGCGGGGTGCGCTTCGACGTGCACAAGCTCGACGGCGGGGTCGTCGCCTCGCTCGTCGACGAGAGCGGGCTGCTGCGCCCGCTGCTGCTCGAGGACGTCGTGGATCCCGCCCGCCTCAACCGCAAGCTCGGCACGGAGCAGTAGTGGCCGGCCTTCAGCTCAGCGGCCTGGCGTCAGGCATGGACACCGACTCGATCATCACGCAGCTGATGGCGATCGAGAGCCAGCCGCGCACGCGGATGGCCCAGCAGCAGCTCATCGTCCAGACCCGCCAGAGCGCGCTGCAGTCGGTCGACAGCTCCCTGAGCAACCTCAAGCTCGCCGCGCAGGACCTGCGGTCCGCGGCGCTGTGGATCCCATCGCAGAGCGCATCGAGCTCGGCCGAGTCCGTGCTCGGCGCCCAGCTGACCGGCGCCGCCGCCCCGGGCGCCGCCGTTGTGACCGTGCAGAACCTCGCCTCCTCCGAGCAGCACACGCTCGCCCCCACCGCGCTGAACGGCACGAAGCTGACGATCACGGCCGGCTCGGCGACCAAGGACTACACCTACACGTCGATCGACGACCTGGTCAGCCAGGTCAACGCCGACGACCAGGGCAGCGTCTACGCCGTCAACGTCAACGGCAGCCTCGTGCTCTCGCGCCGCGTGACCGGCGCGGCGCAGGGCTTCACGGTCGCGGTCGACGGCACCGCTGTCGCCGAGACGATCAAGGCCGGCCAGGACGCGCACTACACCGTCGACGGCGGCAGTATCCAGAGCTCGTCCTCCAACGTCGTCGCCAACGGCCTTCCCGGCGTCGAGCTGACGCTGAAGACCGCCGGCACCTCGACGGTCAACGTCCAGCCGCCGACCGTGGATCCGGCGGGGGTCAAGGCCAAGATCAAGGCCTTCGTCTCCGCCTACAACGCCTCGGTCGACCTCGTGCGCGGCAAGCTCAACGAGAAGCCGGTGGCCAGCCCGCAGAACGACTCCGATGCGGTCCAGGGCGTGCTCTACGGCGACCAGGCGCTGGCGTCGGTGCTGGCGCAGATGCGCCAGAGGATCTCCGAGGCCGGCCTGGACAGCCTCGGCGTCACCGTGCCGGGCACCGGCTCGGGCACCTCCGACGACGCCCTGGCGGGCAAGCTCAGCTTCAACGAGGCCACCTTCGACGATGCCTGGGCCAAGAGCCCGAGCGCCGTCCAGGCCAAGCTCGGCTCGACGACGACGTCGGGCTTCGCGCAGAGCTTCGAGGGCCTGCTGGACCCGATCACCCGCGCCGGCGACGGGCTGCTCGACCAGCGCGTCAACCAGGCCAACAGCGATCTCGCCTACATCAAGGACACGCTGGCCGCCATGGACCTGCGCCTGCAGAGCAAGGAGGACTACCTCCGCGCGCAGTTCACGGCGATGGAGAGCGCCCTTGCGCAGTCGCAGTCGCAGTCCTCGTGGCTGGCCGGCCAGCTGGGCCAGTCGTCCTGACCAGGACGCTCAAGGTCGCGCACGGGCGGGCGATCACTGGACTAGTCGATCCGCCCCACTTCTTGGAGCCTTGATGAACCCCTACGCCAGCCCCCAGGCCTACCGCGAGGCCAGCATCATGACCGCCTCGCCCGAGCAGCTCGTCGTCATGCTCTACGACGGCGCCGGCCGCTTCCTCAAGCAGGCCGAGGGCTCGATGGTGGACGGCGCGTGGCTGCAGGCCGGCGAGAAGCTCAGCCGGGCCGAGGCGATCATCGACGAGCTGCTGGCCACGCTGGACATGAACGCCGGCGAGATCTCCGAGCGCCTGCAGGCCATCTACATCTTCTGCAAGACCCGCCTCATCGAGGCGCGCATCGAGCGCGACCCCGTCCGCGTCGAGCAGGTCGCCCGCCTGCTCGCCGAGCTGCGCGGCGCCTGGGCCACCGTCAAGAGCCCTGCCGCGGCGTGAGCACGTGGGCTGATCTCGAGGCGCTCGCCGCCGAGGAGGCCCTCGTGGTCGCCGAGGCGCGCTTCGACGAGCTCGGCCCGCTGTACGTGCGTCGCTGGGAGCTCCTCGGCGCGCTGCCGAGCCCGCTGCCCACCGAGGCGATCGAGCCGCTGCGCCGCGCGCTGGCGATGCAGCAGGCGACGGCGACGCTCCTGCGCGCCCGGCGCGACGCCTTGTCCGCCGAGCTCGGCAAGCTCGACCGCGGCCGCACCGGCGTGCGCGGCTACGCGCGGACGTTCGAAGTCCGACCCTGATCCACCCGGCGCTCAAGCCGCGCGGCGCGCGGCCGATGACGGGGGTGTCCTCACGGACGAGGACGAATGGCAATGGCCAGGGATGGCCGCCGCCCACTCGATCCGTCCTTTTCCGTGGAGATCTACGACACCACCCAGCTCAGCCTCGAGAAGGCCATCGAGGGTGCTGCGGCGCGCCAGCAGGCGATCGCCCAGAACCTCGCCAACGTCGACACGCCGGGCTACCAGCGCGTCGACGTCGACTTCCACCAGACGCTGGCCGATGCGCTCGCGTCCGGGGGCAGCGGCCTTCAGGACGCCACGTTCTCCCCCCAGCGTGACGACACCGCGACCGTGCGCGCCGACGGCTCGACCGTCGACCCCGACGTCGAGTCCGCCGCCCAGGCGCGCAACGGCCTCGAGTACGAGGCGCTGGTGCAGATCTCCAAGGCCCGCATCGACATCCTCCAGTCGGCGATGGGGGCCAAGTGATGGGCCTCTTCGATGCCTTCGACGCCTCGGGCAGCGCGCTCTCCGCCGAGCGGCTGCGAATGGACGTCACCGCCGAGAACCTGGCCAACGCGCAGTCCACGCGCACGGCCAACGGCCAGGGCCCCTACCAGCGCAAGGAGGTCGTCCTCCAGGAGGCCGGCTCCGGCGTCGGCGCGTCGTTCGCCGACTCGCTGCAGGCGGCCCGCGGCGTGCAGGTGGCGGGGATCGTCACCGACCCGACGCCCCCACGTCGCGTCTATGACCCGGGCCACCCCGACGCTGACGCGCAGGGCTACGTGACGATGCCCAACGTCAACACGGTGACCGAGATGACCGACCTCATCGGCGCCTCGCGCGCCTACGAGGCGAACGTCACCGCGATGCAGACGACCAAGCAGATGTTCGCGCGGACCCTCGACCTGCTCAAGTGACCCTCCCGATCGACCCCAGCTTCGTGACCTCGAGCGCCGAGTGGGCGGTCCCGTCGGTCGACGGCTCCGCCGGCGCGGGCGCCGCGGGTGCCGCGCAGCCGTCGGGCTCGGGCTCGGGCTTCGGCTCGGTGCTCACCGACCAGCTCGGCAAGCTCGAGAGCGTCCAGGACCAGGCCTCGCAGGCCTCCCAGGCGCTGGCCACCGGCCAGGCCACCGACCCCGAGGCGGTCGTCATGGCCGTCGAGCGGGCCCAGCTCTCCATGCAGCTCGCCTCGACCCTGCGCAACAAGGCGGTCGAGGCCTTCAACGACGTCTTCCACACACAGGTCTGATCGATGAACGCCCTGCAGGCCATGTCCCCCCGCGGCAAGATCGTGCTCGCCGCCTCCGCGCTGGCGATCGTCGTCGTCGCCTACCTGCTCTTCCGCCTCGCCTCGGCGCCGAGCTACACGACGCTGCAGGCCGGCGTCGACCCGGCCAAGACCGGCAAGATGACGTCTGCGCTCGACAACGCCGGCGTCCAGTACAAGCTCGAGAACAACGGCACGGCGATCGCCGTCGTCTCCGGCCAGGAGGCCAAGGCGCGCGTCGCCCTTGCCGGCCAGGGCCTGAGCAGCGGCACGAGCCAGCCGGGCTACGAGCTGCTCGACAAGCAGAAGCTGGGCGCCTCGACCTTCCAGCAGCAGGTCGCCTATCAGCGCGCGCTGGAGGGCCAGATCGCGCAGACGATCAGCCAGATCGACGGCATCTCCAGCGCCCAGGTGCAGCTCACGCTGCCCAAGGACGACCTCTTCGCCGACGAGAAGCAGCCGGCCACGGCCGCGGTGCTGCTGAGCGCCGACTCGTCGACCATCGACCCCGCCGCCGTGCGCGGCATCGCCTCGCTGGTCTCCTCCAGCGTCCAGGACCTCAAGCCCGAGAACGTCACGATCACCGATGCCTCCGGCGCGATGCTGTGGCCGCAGGGCGACGGCAGCGACGGGGCCGGGCCGGCCTCCAAGCCCGCCGCCGAGGCGCGCTACGCGAGCGCCATGCAGGCCTCGCTCGGCGCGCTGATCGCACGCACGGTCGGCACCGACAAGGCCCAGGTCCAGGTCCACGCCGACCTCAACGTCGACCAGTCCACGCAGGAGAAGCTGCAGTACGCCAAGAAGGGCACGCCGCTTCACTCCACCAAGGAGACCGAGAGCCTCAAGGGCAGCGGCGCCAAGACCGGCGGCACCGCCGGCGCCGCAGCCAACCTGCCGACCTACGCGCAGGGCGCGACCTCGGGCGCCGGCAACTCCGACTACAAGCGCACGACGGGCACCACCGACTACGGCGTCGACAAGACCGTCACGCGCACGAAGGTCGCTCCGGGGGCCGTCAACAAGCTCGACGTCGCGCTGCTGGTCGACAAGTCCGTGCCCGCCGCGCAGGCGGCCGCGCTGAAGAGCGCCGTCACCGCCGCCGCAGGCATCAACGCCAAGCGCGGCGACACGATCACGCAGAGCACCGTCGTCTTCGCCAAGCCCAAGGCGGCTCCGGGCCCCGCCGGACTGCCGGTGCCGCCCGCGTTCATCGCCCCGCTGAAGTACGCCGGGATCGGGCTGGCCAGCATCCTCTTCCTCTTCTTCGCCACGCGCGCGCTGCGCCGCCGCGAGCAGGAGGAGCTGCCGATGCCCACGTGGCTGACCGAGATCGAGGGCCCGCGCCCGCTGGCCGAGCTCGAGCGCCACGTCGCCACGGTGGACGAGCCGGTCGACACCGGCCGCAAGACGGTGGAGGCCTTCGCGCAGGAGCAGCCCGAGCGCGTCGCCCAGCAGCTTCGCGCGTGGATCAGCGAGGAGGACGCGGCGTGAGCGAGACCATGGAGCTCGAGCGCCGCGTGTCCGGCGACGGGCCCGCCGCGCCCGACCGCGCCGCGGCCACGAGCCTCAGCGGCCGCCAGAAGGCCGCCGTCCTGCTCATCGGCCTGGGCACCGAGCCCGCCGCCAACGTCCTCAAGCATCTCTCCGAGCGCGAGGTCGAGTCGCTGTCGGCCGAGGTCGCCGCGCTGTGGCGCGTGCGCCCGGAGACGAGCGCCGCCGTCATGGAGGAGATCGCCGAGCGCCTGCGGGCGCGGGACGCGATGGGCGTGGGCGGTCCCGAATACGCGCGGGAGGTCCTCGAGCACCTCGTCGGCCCCGAGCGCGCCGAGGAGATCATCGGCGCGGTCACCGTCAAGCCCGAGACGCGGCCCTTCGAGTTCCTGCGCCGCACCCCGCCCGAGCAGGTCTCCGCCTTCCTGAAGGACGAGTCGCCGCAGACGATCGCGCTCGTCGTGGCCAGCGTGCACACCTCGCTGGCCGCCCGCATCCTCGCCGAGCTCCCCGCCGAGCTGCAGGCCGAGGTCGCGCTGCGCATCGCCACGATGAAGGAGACCAACCCCGACGTCATCCGCGACATCGAGCAGGGCCTGCGCCAGAAGCTCTCCAACGTGCTCGGGCAGGAGTTCGCCGCCGCCGGCGGCGTCGACGCACTGGCCGAGATCCTCAACCGCGCGGGACGCTCGACCGAACGCAACGTCGTCGAGGCCATCAACGGCCGCGACGGCGAGCTGGCCGAAGAGATCCGCGCGCGCCTGTTCACCTTCGAGGATCTCGTCATCCTCGAGGACCGCGACCTGCAGCTCGTCCTGCGCGAGGTCGACCAGAAGGAGCTGCAGCTCGCGCTGCGCGGGGTCGACAGCGCGGTCGTCGAGAAGGTGCTGGCCAACATGTCCCAACGCGGCGCCGAGATGCTGCGCGAGGACATGGAGGCATCGCCGCCGCAGCGCAAGGCGGTCGTCGAGGAGGCGCAGGGCAAGATCGTCGCGGCCGTGCGCCGCCTGGAGGACGCCGGCGCGCTGATCATCCGCCGTGGCGCCGAGGAGGAGGAAGAGGTCGTATGAGCGCGTACGGGCCCTTCGAGCTCGCGCCGCTGGAGGCCGTGGTCGTTCCCGAGGCGCCGCCCGCCGCGCCGGCCGGCCTCGATCTCGACGCGATCCGGGCCGCCGCCTACGACGAGGGCTTCGCCGCCGGCGCCGAGCAGGCGCAGGCCGCGCTCGAGGGTCCCGCGGGCGCCTTCGCCGCCGCCGCCCAACAGCTTCAGGACCTGCGCGCCGATGCCGCCGCCTCCGTCGAGGCCGACGCCGTCGACCTCGCGCTGCGCATCGCCGAACAGGCGCTCGGCGTCGCGCTGGCCGTGGACCGCGAGCTCGTGCTCGAGGTCGTCCGCGGCGCGCTTCGCCGCCTCGTCGAACGCGATCGCGTGTTGATCCTCGTCAACCCCGACGACCTCGAGGTCGTGCGCGAGCACGCCGCCCGCCTGGTCGCCGAGCTCGGCGGCATCGAGCACTGCGAGGTCCAGGCCGAGCGCCGCGTGCGCACCGGCGGCGCGATCGTGCGCACGGCCGAGGGCGAGGTCGACGCGACGCTCGAGACCAAGCTTGCCCGTGCGCGCGAGGTGCTCGAGCACGAGCTTGCGAATGCCTGAGTCGCGGCTGCAGCGCCTCGCCTACGCGATCTCGCGCTCCGACCTTCACCGCCGCCACGGCCGCGTCAGCGACCTCATCGGGCTGATCGTCGAGGCCACCGGCCTGGAGGCCGAGGTCGGCGAGGTGTGCGAGATCTCCACGGGCCGCGGCCGCGCGCCGGTGCCCGCGGAGGTCGTCGGCTTCCGCAAGCGCCGCACGCTGCTCATGCCGCTCGGCGAGCTGCACGGCATCGGCCCGGGCAACGTCGTCACCGCCACCGGCGAGCCGGTGCGGGTCCCGGTCGGCGACGACCTCCTGGGCCGCGTGCTCGACGGGTTGGGCAGGCCCTTGGATCAGGGCGAGG
Source organism: Solirubrobacteraceae bacterium (assembly GCA_036555665.1). Lineage (GTDB taxonomy): Bacteria > Actinomycetota > Thermoleophilia > Solirubrobacterales > Solirubrobacteraceae > JAOPZW01. Next base: position 9,987 of record DATBKW010000024.1, read on the forward strand.
AGCTTCCCGCGGGCCGTGTGCGCTCGGCCGACGGCGCCCCGCCCGATCCTCTGGAGCGCCCGCGGATCCGCGAGCGCGTCGGTCTCGGCGTGCGCGCGCTGGACGGCATGGTCCCGTGCGGGCGCGGCCAGCGGCTGGGCATCTTCGCCGGCTCGGGCGTGGGCAAGTCGTCGCTGCTGGGCATGATCGCCCGCTCGACGACGGCCGACATCAACGTCATCTGCCTGGTCGGCGAGCGTGGCCGCGAGGTGCGCGAGTTCATCGAGCGCGACCTCGGCGACGCGCTTGCGCATTCGGTGGTGGTCGTCGCGACGTCCGATCAGCCGGCCCTGGTGCGCATCAAGGCGGCGCTGACCGCGACGTCGATCGCCGAGCACTTCCGCGACCGCGGCCACGACGTCCTGTTGATGATGGACTCGGTCACGCGCTTCGCGATGGCCCAGCGCGAGGTCGGCCTGGCCATCGGCGAGCCGCCCGCCACGCGCGGCTACACGCCCAGCGTCTTCGCGCTGCTGCCCAAGCTGCTGGAGCGGTCGGGCACGGCCGCCCGCGGTTCCATCACCGGTCTGTACACGGTGCTCGTCGACGGCGACGACATGAACGAGCCGATCGCCGACGCCGTGCGCTCGATCCTCGACGGCCACGTGGTGCTCACGCGCGAACTCGCGCACGCCGGCCACTACCCGGCGATCGACGTGCTGCAGTCGGTCTCGCGCCTGGTCGGCGAGATCTCGGCGCCCGACGTCGCCGCCGCCGCGCAGGAGGTCCGCGCGCTGTTGGCCGCCTGGCACGACAAGCGCGACCTCATCGCCATCGGCGCCTACGAGCGCGGGTCCGACCCGCTCGTCGACCGCGCGCTCGAGCTCAAGCCGGCCATCGACACCTTCCTGCGCCAGCCGGTCGACGCCCGCTCGACGACCGAGGAGGCCGACGACGGGCTGCTCGAGCTCGTGGCCGGCGACGTGGCGGCCGCGATGGCCGCCGAGGTCGCCGCCGAGGCTCCGCCCGAGGTCGTGCCCGCGGCACGCGCGATGCCCTACCCGCCCACGGGGCCGGTCGCGCTGCCGCCGCTGAACCTCGCCGTGTGACCTGCCACAGTCGGGGGCGTGCGCCGGCACGGCTGCGACGGGCGGCGCGCGCGTCGAGCACCTGCGGGTGTCGGGCGACACGCACGGCTGGCCGTCGCTGGAGGACGCGAACCGGCGGATCGTGGCGTTCCTGCGGTCCGCGGGCTGACGACCAACTGGACGGATGGCCCACCCTCCGAGGCTCAACCGGCCCGGGGGTGGACCGACTAACGGGTCGTGACCGATCCGTCCTTCGCCTTCTCCTTGGAGCGGGTGCGCGAGGTGCGTGCCCACGAGGAGGATGTGGCCCGCGAGGCCTTCGCCGCCAGCCTGTCGCTGCGCGCGCGGGGCGCCGCGCTGCTCGCCGCCGCCCAGGAGCGCGCGGCAGCCGCGCGCGAGGACGCGATCTCCGGCGCCTCGCCGCGCTCCGGGGCCGACCTGCTCGCCACGCAGGCGTGGCTCGAACACACGCAGCGCTCGCAGGAGCACGCTGCGCTGGAGCTCGATCGCCGTGAGGCCGAGCTCGAGGCGCGCCGCGCCGCGCTGGCTTCGGCCGGGCAGCGCCGCCAGGTCCTCGAGCGCCTCAAGGAGCGCAAGGCCGAGGCGCACCGCGTAGAGACCGCCCGCCGCGAGGCGAGCATCCTCGACGAGGTCGCCCTCGCCGGGCACGTGCGGAGGTCGATGTCGTGAGCATCGCCTCGATCGACGCGCGCGTGCAGCAGCTGCACACGATGGTCGCTTCGCTGACCGGCGCGCCTGCTGCGCAGCCGACCGCTTCCGCGTTCGCCGGTGCGCTGGCCTCCGCCCAGGGCACCACCCAGACTTCGCCGTCGACGCCGGCCACCGGCACCGACGGCAGCAGCGCCTTCGGAGCCGAGATCGATGCGGCCGCGGCGAACAACGGGATCGATCCCGCGCTCCTGAAGGGCCTTGTGTCCCAGGAGTCCGGGTTCGATCCCAACGCCCGCAGCGGCGCCGGCGCGCTCGGCCTGACCCAGCTCATGCCCGGCACCGCAGCGTCGCTCGGCGTCAGCAACCCGCTCGATCCCGTGCAGTCCCTGCAGGGCGGCGCCAAGTACCTGCGCCAGCAGCTCGACCGCTTCGGCGGCGACGAGCGCCTCGCCCTGGCGGCCTACAACGCAGGCCCCGGCGCCGTGGCGCGCTACGGCGGCGTGCCGCCCTACAGCGAGACCCAGAACTACGTCACCAGCGTGATGGCCAAGGCCGCCGCGTACCGAGGAGGCACCGCATGACCGCACCCACAGCGGTGCCGGCGACGGCCCCGCCCAACGGCGCGCCTCCGGGACGAGGAGCGCCGGAAGGGGCGGAAGGCGTCTTCGCCGCCACGCTCACCGACATTGCCACGGCCCGGACCGCCACTGCGGAAGGCCACATCAAGGCGAGTGACGATCACTCCGCCGCGGGCACGCCCCAGGAAGCGGACGCTCCGCAACCGCCGGCGACGCCCGACGGGCAGCTCGCCCAGGCTGCAGCGCTGGCCGTCGCCGCACCGGTGACGCCGCCTGCCGCTGCACCCGCTCAGACCGCAGCCGCCGCACCGCCGCCCGCGCCGACCACGCCGGGAGCAGCCGCGCCCGCGATGTCGGCTGCGCCGGCTGCGCCCGCTCTCACTGCCCCGTCCACCGCCGCGCCGGGAGTGTCCGGGCCGGGAGCGTCCGCGCCGGCTGTGGCTGCGTCGGGAGTGTCCACGCCGGGTGTGGCTGTGTCGGGAGTGTCCACGCCGGGAGTGGCTGCGCCAGACGTCGCCGCTCCGGCCGCGCCGGCTGCCGCTGCACCCGCGCCCACCCCGACCACCACCTCCGACGACCAGCCGGCCGCCCACGCCGACGCGCAGCAGCCCAGCACGCCCCCGACCGTCGCGGCGCCCCCCGCCGCCGCAGGGCCCGCTCCCGCCGCCCCGCACCAGGCTGCCGGCCCCCACGCCCCCCGCCTCGCCGCCGCCCCCGAGCACGTCCACGCGCTGTTGCGCATCGCCAGCCATCGCGGCGAGGCGCGGGCGCACCTCGCCCTCAAGCCCGCCGAGCTCGGCGGCGTCGAGGTTCGGCTGCGCGTGACCCCCCAGGGCCTCGTCGCCTCGATCACGGCCGAGCGGCCCGAGAGCGCGCAGGTCCTTCAGCAGGCCGGCGCCGACCTGCGCCGCGCCTTCGAGGCCGCCGGCGTCAACGTCGCCGCGCTCGACATCGGCCTTGCCGGCGACGACGCCGGCAGCCGCGCGCACGAGCGCCACGCCGAGGCCGCACAGCGCGGCGGCACGCAGAACCGCCGCGCGCAGGACGAAGAGCTTTCCCCCACCGACCCAGACAACACGACACCGACCACGACGACGATCGCGCTCGGCGCCCTCGTCGACGTGCTCGCGTAGGAGCACCAACCCATGTCCACCGTCAACCCCACGACCGTCGCGCCGGCGACCCAGCCGGCCACCGACTCGACGAAGAAGACGACCCAGGACGGCTTCGGCAAGGACGCGTTCATGAAGCTGCTCGTCGAGCAGCTGCGCAACCAGTCCCCCGACAGCTCTCAGGACCCCGACAAGTTCATGGACCAGATGACGCAGTTCTCGATCCTCGAGCAGCTGCAGAACCAGTCCACCGACGAGCAGCGCGCGAACGCCGCCGCGTACATCGGCAAGAACGTGTCGTGGGCGTCCAAGGACGGCAAGTCCGGCCAGGGCGTCGTCGAGAAGGTCGACTACACCACCGACGGCCCGCAGCTCACCGTTGCCGGCCAGGGCGGCATCGCGCCGTCCGAGCTGATCGGCGTGCAATGACGCCGCTGCAGCACAACCCCGCGCTGGTGGCGCCCGTCGGCGCGCCCGCTCCGACCGCTCCGACGCGGCCGGGATCGGGCGCACCATCCGGACCGGCCGGTGCAACCGGCCCCTCCTTCGCCGATGTCCTCGGCAAGAAGGCGGGTGCCGTCCAGCTCAGCGGCCACGCCAAGGCGCGCATCGAGCGTCGCGGGATCGACCTCGATTCCGAGACCCTCGCCCGCCTGCAGCACGGCGTCGACCGCGCCGCGGCCAAGGGCTCGCGCGAGTCCGTCGTCCTCGTCGACGACGTGGCCTTCGTCGTCTCCGTCAAGGCCAGGACCGTCATCACGGCGGTCGATCGCGCCTCCATGCGCGATCACGTCTTCACCAACATCGATTCCGCAGTCATCTCCTAAGAACCCCCCAAATTCCGGCTGGCCCTCATCGAGGAGGCCGGACTCCAGCGAAAGGAAGCACCTCCAATGATGCGAGGCATGTACTCCGCCATTAGCGGACTGAAGAACCACCAGGTCATGCTCGACGTGACCGCCAACGACCTGGCCAACGTCAACACCGTCGGCTTCAAGGCCAGCCGCGTGTCGTTCCGCGACTCGCTGGCCCAGCTGCAGCGCTCCGGCGCGTCGGCGACGACCGGCTCGGCCGGCGCCAAGTCGGCCCAGATCGGCCTCGGCGTCCAGCTCGGCTCGATCGACAACCAGATGACCAACGGCGCCTTCCAGTCCACGGGCGGCCCGTTCGACGTCGCCATCCAGGGCACCGGCTGGTTCCGCGTTTCGAACACCGACCCGGTCGCGGGCGCCTTCCCGGCGGGCTCGACCTACGAGTACACGCGCGCGGGCAACTTCACGCTGAGCCCCAACCCGACCGACCCGACGCAGGCCGACCTCGCCACCCAGGACGGCTGGCGTGTCGTCGGTTTCGGGACAACCACCGACGCCAGCGGCAACGTCATTCCCGACGTCGCCGGCGGCGCCAAGCCGATCACGATCCCGACCGACGCGACCGACGTGGCCATCAGCCCCAACGGCGCGATCACCTACACGCCGGGCAGCGGCGGCACCCGCCAGTACGCCGGGTTCCTCGGCCTGACCTCGTTCCCGAGCGAGGCCGGCCTGGAGCGCGCCTCCGCCAACCGCTGGCGCGAGAACGCCAGCTCCGGCCAGGGCACCACCAACCCGCCCGAGAGCAACGGTCTCGGCTCGACCATCGGCGGCGTGCTCGAGATGAGCAACGTCGACCTGGCCACCGAGTTCACGAACATGATCACCGCCGAGCGCGGCTTCCAGGCCAGCTCGCGCGTGCTCTCGACGGCCGACGAGATGCTCCAGGACCTGGTGAACCTCAAGCGTTAAGGAGACGCCGGTTGAGCTGTGAGGGGCGGCGGAGGGCCGCCCCTCACGGCCGTCCGGCATCAAGGCGCGGGCTGAAAACCCGCGCGGAGGTACCTGCAAATGATCAGACTGCACCGCCTCGGCTCGAGCTACGAGCCATTCCACGTCAACCCGGATCTCATCGCGACGCTCGAGGGTCATCCCGACGTCGTGCTCACGCTGACCAACGGCACGAAGATCGTCGTCGCGGAGACCGACGACGAGGTCGTCGCGGCCGTCCGGCGCTGGAAGATCGACGTGATGACGGAGGCGCTCGACGCCGCCGACAGCCGGCCCCGAACCTTCTAGTGAAGGCCCACTAGTAGTGGGTCTCAAGCGGTCCCGCCCGGGACCGATTACAGGCGTATATGTCCGACGAGACCCCCACGACGCATCAGCTCGTCGTCTTCAGCCTCGGCGAGGAGGAGTACGCCCTCCCGATCGAGGCCGTCCACGAGATCATCCGCTATACGGAGCCGCGGTCGGTCGCCTCGTCGGTCGGCTGGATCCGCGGCGTCATCAGCCTGCGCGGCAAGATCATCCCCGTCTACGACCTCGCCGCCCGCCTGGGCCAGGGCCATCGCGCGAAGGACGAGGACCGCAAGATCGTCATCGTCGAGACCGCCCTCGACATGGCCGGCGTCATCGTCGACGACGTCCGCGAGGTCCTCACCGTCGATTCCGAGCAGCTCGAGCCGGTTCCCTCGGCCGGCGGTGCCTGGATCGAGTCGATCGCCAAGATCGACGACCGCTTGGTCGTCCTGCTCAGCGCCGCGGGCCTGTTCGGCGAGACGACCGAGGCCGCCGCGCTCTAGGCCCTCGATGTCCGGCGCCCCCCGCATCGTCGCCGCCGACGACTCCTCGTTGACGCGCACCCGCCGAGCGACCGTGATCGCAAGCTCGACCGGCGGCCCGCGAGCGCTCGCGCGTCTCGTGCCGGCCCTTCCCGCCGCGCTCGGCGAGGGCACGCTGATCGTGCAGCACATGCCCGAGGGCTTCACCGGATCGCTGGCCGCCAGGCTCGACCGCCAGTCGCGCCTGATCGTCCGCGAGGCGGCGCCCGGCGACCGCCTGGACCCGCGGACCGTGCTGATCGCACCGGGCGGCCGTCACCTGCGCATCGGCGACGAGCGCCGCGCACGACTCACCGAGGACCCGGCGATCGGCGGCCTGCGCCCACGCGCGGACCTGACGATCGAGGACGTCGCCGCCGCCTGGGGCGAGCGCACGCTGCTCGTCGTCCTCACCGGCATGGGCAGCGACGGGGTCGAGGGCGCGCGCGCCGTGCGCGAGGCCGGCGGCCGCGTCCTGTGCGAGGCCGAGCAGAGCTGCAGCGTGTACGGCATGCCGCGCGCGGTGGCCGAGGCCGGCCTGGCCGACGCCGTGCTGCCGCTCGACGAGCTCGCCGCCGCGATCACGCAGGAGGCCGGCTGATGGACACCGGCAAGTACCTGACCATGTTCCTCGCCGAATCGCGCGAGCACCTGCAGGCGCTCAACCTCGCGGTCGTCCGCATCGAGGAGCAGCCCGACGATCGCGAGACCGTCGACGAGATCTTCCGCATCGCGCACTCGATGAAGGGCATGAGCGCGACGATGGGCTTTGACGGCATGGCCGCCCTGACGCACCAGATGGAGGACGTCTTCGAGCTGCTGCGCCAGCGCTCGGGCGGCCTCGAGCGCGAGGCCGTCGACGTGCTCCTGCGCTGCCTGGACGCGCTGTCGGCGGCCCTCGACGCCATCGAGGCCGACGGCGCCGAGGGTCTGGCCCCGGCGCCGCTCATCGCCCTGCTGCAGGGCCTCGTCCGCGCGCGCACCCCGGATCAGCAGATCGCGCGCCGCGGCGGCGAGGCCGTCCCGCGCGCGCCGCACGAGGTCGTCGCCGCGCTGGCCGCCGGCCGGGCCGTGCTGCACGCGCGCTGCGAGCTGTCCGAGGACGTGCTCATGCCGACCGTGCGTGCCTACATGGTCCTGACCGCCGCCGCCGAGCTCGGCGCGATCGTCGCCTCGGCGCCGCTCGAGCAGGACGTCGAGGCCTTCGACGGCCGCGTCGTCGACGTCTGGATCGCGGCCGAGGTCGAAGCCGATGCGCTGCACAAGGCGCTGACCGCCGTGCCGGACGTCGCGTTGGTCGTGGTGCAGGAATCCGCGGCCGCCGGCGCGCCCGCCGCTGCCCAGCCCGCGGCTCCCGCCCCGCGCGCCGCGACCACCGTCCGCGTCGACGCCGAGCGCCTCGACGCGCTCATGCACCTGATGGGCGAGCTTGTCGTCCAGCGCACCCACGTCGAGATCCTCGCCGCTCAGGCCGAGGTCCCCGGCCTCAGCCAGGCGATGCAGGAGCTCACGCGCTGCTCGCACAGCCTGCAGGCGATGGTCATGCAGGTGCGGATGATCCCGGTCGAAGCCGTGTTCCTGCGCTTCCCGCGCCTCGTCCGCGACCTGTCGGGCAAGCTCGGCAAGCAGGTCGAGCTCAAGCTCGTCGGCCAGGACACCGAGCTCGACCGCGGTGTCGTCGATGCGCTCGGCGACCCGATCGTGCACCTCCTACGCAACGCGCTCGACCACGGGCTCGAGGGCCCGCAGGAGCGCGAGGCGGCGGGCAAGCCGGCCACCGGCACGATCGAGATCTCCGCCCGCCACGCGGGCGGCAACGTCGTCATCACGGTCAGCGACGACGGCCGCGGCGTGGATCCCGCGGCGGTGGCGCGCAAGGCCGTCGCCCGCGGGCTGCTCACCGACGAGCAGGCCGCGAGCATCGACGCCGCCCGTGCCATCGAGCTGCTCTTCACGCCCGGCTTCTCGACTGCCGAGGCGACCACCGACATCTCCGGCCGCGGGGTCGGCACGGACGCGGTGCGCGCCAAGGTCCGCGAGCTCGGCGGCGAGGTCGTCATGACCTCAGAGCCCGGCCGCGGCACCACCGTGCAGATTCGCCTGCCGCTGACCCTGGCGATCATGTCGGCCCTGCTGGTCAACGCCGGCGGGCGCCCCTACGGCATCGCGATCGACCGCGTGGACCGCACGGTGCGCCTGGCCGACCACACCGTCCGCTCGGCGGCGGGACGCCGGATGCTCGTCATGCGCGACAGCCTCCTGCCGCTGCACGACGCCGCCGGTGCGCTGGGCCACGAGCCCGAGGACGACTGCGAGTTCGCCGTGATCGTGCACGGCCGCGAGCGCAGCCTCGCCCTGGCGGTGTCGGGCCTCATCGGCCAGCGCGAGCTGGTCACCCGCCCGCTGCCGCCCGACGTGGCCGAGCTGGCTCCCGTCTCGGGCGCCGCCGTCCTCTCCGACGGCGAGATCGCCCTGCTCATCGACTGCGATGCCCTGACGACCGACGACGCCGCGCCGGCGCTTGCGCGCGCGGCCTGACCGAGGAAGCCCCACACGAACCATGTCCCGCCTTCACTACACCGACCTCCAGCTCGACGCGCTGCGCGAGCTCGCCAACATCGGCTCGGGCACCGCCGGCACCGCGCTGTCGTCGCTGCTCGGCCGCCCGGTCGTCATCTCCGTGCCCAACGCGGCGGCCCTCGAGCTGGCCGACGCCGTCGAGGCCGCCGGCGACCCTGAGGACGTCGTCTGGGGCATCGCCGTGACGGTCGGCGTCGACCTCGACGCGACCGCCCTGCTGCTCGTCTGCGAGGACGACGCCGACGCGATCTGCGCCATGCTCGGCGTCGACGCCGACAACGAGGGCGGCCGCTCGGCGCTGCAGGAGATCGGCAACATCCTTGTCGCCTCCTACGTCGGCGCGCTGGCAACGATGGCCGGGTTCGAGCTCGAGCTGCAGCCGCCGGTCGCGGCGCGCGACATGCTCGGCGCCGTGGTCGCCACCGTGCTCGCGTCCAACAGCGACGGCCACGACCTCGCCCTCCTGCTCGAATCCGAGCTCGAGGTCGAGGGCGCCGCGTGCTCGGTGTCCTTCATGCTGCTGCCCACGCCCGAGGGCGTGGACGAGCTGCTCAACCGGATCGGTCTGGGTGCCTGAGCTCGCGACCATGCCCGAGCTGGTCGTCCGCATGGGCGAGCTGGCGATCTCGACCACCACGGGCGACGTGCTGGTCTGCATCGGCCTGGGCTCGTGCATCGGCCTGGCGCTGGTCGCCCGTAGCGGGCAGGCCTGCGGCGTGGCCCACGTGATGCTGCCCGACTCCGGCGGTCGCCGCGCCGACAAGGCCGGCAAGTTCGCCGACCTGGCCCTGCCGGCGCTCCTCGACGGCATGGCGCGCGTGGGCGTCGGCCCGCACTCGCTCGACGCCGTCCTCGCCGGCGGCGCCCAGATGTTCGAGGGCAGCACCGGCATCGAGATCGGCGCGCGCAACGAGGCCGCCGTCCGCGCCGGCCTCGCCGCCGCCGGCATTCCGGTCGCCGCTGCGGCCACGGGAGGCAACAACGGCCGAACGATGCGCGTCGAGGTCGGCGCCGGTTCGGTCACCGTCCGCGAGGCCGGCGCCGACGAGGAGACCTTGCGACCGCCGTCCACGAAACCGCTGAGAGGGGAGGCCCCGTGGGCCTGAACGACTTCCTGTCCGCCGCCGAGATCGACGCGCTCTTCCAGCAGGCCAGCCAGGACGGCGGCGTGCCCGCCGAATCCCCGGCCGAGGGCTCCGGTCGACGCACGCGCTGGCTGCGCACCGTCGACTTCAGCCGCCCGAGCAAGTTCGCCACCGATCACCAGCGGCGGCTGCGCCGCATGGTCGAGATCTTCTGCGCGACCGCGGCGACCCGGATGTCCGGCGAGCACCGCATCCAGATCGACTTCGAGGTTATCGACGTCGGCCAGTTCACCTTCGCCAACGCCCTCGAGTCGCTGCCCGAGGCGTCGGTCGGTGCGGTGGTCGAGGTCGCCGGCACCGAGACCAAGATGCTCATGAGCGCCGAGATCGGCCTGGTGCTCGAGGTCGTCGAGCGGCTGCTCGGCGGCACCGGCGACGGGGTCACCGCGCGCCGGCTCACCGACATCGAGACGGTGCTCGCCCGCCGCGTGTTCGGCGCGCTGACCGAATGCCTGTCGGCCCCGTGGTTCGACGTGTGCGGGGCCACTCTCGAGCTGGGCCGCATCGACCCGCTGGGCGAGGGGCCGCCGATCGTCACCACCGACGAGCCGACTCTCGTCATCACCGTCGAGGCGCGCATGGACCGGCGCTCGACCACGCTGGCGCTGCTGGTCCCGTACGCCACCATCGCGCCGGTCGTCGATGCCTTCTCCAGCAGCGCGCAGGCGGCCGGCGTCACAGCCGACCCGCGCGCGTCGGCGGCGGTCCGCGAGGGCCTGCGGAGCGTCGATGTCGTCCTGCGCGCCGAGGTCGGCGACGCCCGCCTCGCGCTCGAGGACGTCCTCGCTCTGCGCCCCGGCGACGTCGTCAGGCTCGACGGACAGGCGACCGACGGCGTGACCGTCTACGCCGACGGCACGCCGGTGCACCGCGCCCGCGCGGGCCGCTCGGGCACCCGCCGCGCCGTCCAGATACTCGGCCCCCACCAGGAGGGAGCGTCATGAGCAGCGAATCCCCGATCCTGCGCCTGAGCGCCTCGACCACCGAGGCGATCGAACGCGCGCTGCACAAGCACTCGGCCGACGGCATCCAGCGCGGCGCCGTCCACGTGCGCGCGGACGCCGCCGAGGCCGTCGCGGGCCTCGCGCTCCCGGCCGTCGCGGCCGACGTCTCGTACGTCGACGGCGTGACCGGCGGCAACGTCTTCCTGCTGCCCATCGAGGGCGCGCGACGGCTCGCGGCCGCGATGAAGGGCACCGACCCCGACGCTGTCGCCGAGGGCGGCAAGCTCGACGACCTCGAGCTCAGCGCCGTCGGCGAGGCCATGAACCAGATGATGTCTGCGGCCGCGCTGGCGACGAGCAGCGTGCTCGGTCAGGACGTCGAGATCGCGCCGCCGCAGATCCGCGTCATCGAGGCCGAGGCCGATGCCGTCGAGCTGCTGCACAGCGGCGGCTCGGCGCACATCGTCACCGCCGACTACACCGTCCTGGGCGCCGCGTCGCGCCTGATCCAGCTCGTGCCCAACGCGTTCGTCGTGCGGATGACGCGGGCGCTGGACGAGCTGACCCAGGAGTACACGAGCGCGCCGCTGAGCGACTCGCTGCGCGCCGTGCCGGTGCGCGTCTGGGCCGAGCTGGGCCGCGCGCGCATGATGGTCGGCGCCTCGCTGGGCGTCGCCACCGGCTCGGTGCTGGAACTCGACCGCGAGGTCGACGAGCCGATCGACCTCTACGTCGACGGCATGCGCTTCGCGACCGGCCGCCTGTTGGTCGCCGACGACGGCAGCCTGCAGTTCGAGGTCGAGGCCGTCACCGGGCTGCGGCCCGGCGCGGTAGCTGCCGAACAACCTGAATCACCCCAACCTGCTACCGAAACCATGGAGGTGTGACATGGCCCGCGTCCTCGTCGTCGACGACGCTGCGTTCATGCGCAAGATGGTGAGCGATGCGCTCGCCAGCGGCGGCCACGAGATCGTCGGCGAGGCCGGCGACGGCGCAGAGGCCGTGGTCCGCTACCAGGAGCTTCGTCCCGAGGTGACGACGCTCGACATCACGATGCCCGAGAAGGACGGCCTCGAGGCCCTGCGCGAGATCATGGCACTGGACCCCGGCGCCCGTATCGTGATGTGCTCGGCCCTCGGCCAGGAGTCGAAGGTGCTCGAGTCGATCAAGCTCGGCGCGAAGGACTTCGTCGTCAAGCCGTTTCAGACCGACCGCGTCCTTGGCGCCGTCGAGAAGGCGCTTGCCTAGAACGAACGTCCAGGCAGGCACCGCCCTCTCAAGGGCACGGGGAAGGTGCCGTTAAGAGGACCACACCCCAAGCAGCACCTTCCCACCCCACCCCTTGCAGGACCTTTGAGCGCCCCGGCCCACCGGGGCGCTCCTCGTTTAACGGGCCGCGACATGACAACGTTGTCGGGCCGTCCAGCGCCGCTTGGACTCGGGCGAAAGATCCGCGCCTCTCAGCCGATGACCGGATGGTGAAGGCCGCAACCGCCATCGGCATCGTCGCTGCGTGCGTCGGGATCCTGGGCTCCGCCGTGATGGAGGGGACCTCGCCTGCCGCCTTCTTCAACGTGCCCGCGATGATCCTCGTGTTCGCCGGCACCTTCGGCGCCACCTGCGCCGCCGTGGGCATGGAGGGGATGAAGAAGATCCCCGCGCTCTACAAGACCGCCTTCTCCGGCTCGGACCACCACCTCGCCGCCAAGGTGCACGAGCTCGTGGCCCTCGCCGAACGTGCGCGCCGCGACGGCCTGCTCGCGCTCGAGTCAGACCTCGACGGCGTCGAGGACGCCTTCACCCGCAAGGGCCTGCAGCTCGTCGTCGACGGCACCGATCCCGACCTCGTGCGCGACATTCTCGAGGTCGAGGTCGACACGATGGCCGCCCGCCACAAGGAGGGCGCCGAGGTCTTCAAGACCGCCGGCGGGTTCGCCCCGACCATGGGCATCATCGGCACCGTCATGGGGCTCGTGCACGTGCTCGAGAACCTCAGCGCGCCGAGCACCCTGGGCCCCGCGATCTCCGGCGCCTTCATCGCGACGCTCATGGGCGTCGGCGCGGCCAACGTCGTCTTCCTGCCCGTCGCCGGGCGCCTGAAGGGGCTCTCGCACGCCGAGGTCCACGAGCGCAACCTCGTGCTCGAGGGCATCCTGTCGATCCAGGCCGGCGACAACCCGCGCGTGGTGTCCGAGAAGCTCATGAGCCTCGTGCCGCCTGCCGAGCGCGTCTCCGAGGAGGAGGCGGGCAAGCCCAACCTGCGCGTCGCCGACGACACGGCGGCCGTCGCCGAGGCGGCCTAGTGCGATGGCCGCCTCACGACGCAGACGCGGCGGGCACGCCGACGAGGAACACGAGAACGACGAGCGCTGGCTGCTGACCTACGCGGACATGATCACGCTGCTGATGGCGCTGTTCATGGTCCTGTTCTCGATCTCGTCGGTGAACATCTCCAAGTTCGTGACCCTGCAGCACTCGCTGCAGGACGCGTTTTCGGGCCGCATCCTCCCCGGCGGCCGCGCGCTGGCCGACAGCGGCGGGTCGACCACCTCGACCAAGATCGAGGAGGCCACGCCGACGGTCAAACCGACCGACAGCGCCGCGGCCGCGAAGGCCGCCAAGGCCGCGGCGGCGGCCGAGCAGGAGGACTTCAAGAAGCTGAAGGAGCGCGTCGACGCCTACACGCGCGAGCACGGGCTCGACAGCAAGGTGAGCACGATCATCACCCGCGACGGTCTCGTCATCCGGCTGCTCACCGACAAGCTCCTGTTCGCCAGCGGCTCGGCCGCCGTGCAGCCGACGGGGCACGGCCTGCTCGCGAAGATCGGCGGGCTCCTGCGCGCCGAGAACCAGCACGAGATCCGCGTGCGCGGGTTCACCGATCCCGTCCCGATCCACACGGCCGCGTTCCCGTCCAACTGGGAGCTGTCGGCCGGCCGCGCAGCGTCCGTCGTGCGCGCCTTCACGCAGGCCGGGGTCGCCCCCGAGCGCCTGGAGGCCGTCGGCCGCGCGTCCCTCGATCCCTTGACCACCAACGCAACCGCAGCGGGCCGCGCGCGCAACCGGCGCGTCGAGGTCCTGCTCCCGCGCCAGGCCACCGGCCCCGCCGCCACGGCGGCCGCCAAGGACGGCCAGCGCCCCCGGTTCGCCCCCGATTTCGGTCCGGAGACCCTCAAGTGAAGTCCAAGCTGAAGTTCATCATCCCGATCCTGCTGCTGCTCCTGGGCGGCGTCTACAAGTTCGTCCTGGCCAAGCCCGCCGCGGCGGCCAAGCCCAAGGTGGCCGGCGAGGTCTACGTCCTGCCCAAGGACTTCCTCGTCAACCTCTCGGACGGCAAGTTCGCCAAGCTCGGCGTCGGCCTCGTCTTCGACGAGGGCTACACCGCCGCGCCGGCGGGCGGCGGCGAGGCCGCCGCGGAGCCGCCCGAGGGCTATGGCGCGCTGCCCCAGGAGGCCGTCGTGCGCGACATCGTCACCGACGTGGTGACCGACAAGAGCTCCGACGACCTCACCAGCCGCAAGGGTCGTGACGAGATCAAGGCGCTGATCCTCAAGCGTTTGAAGACCCAGACCGATGTCAAGGTGCACGACGTCCTGTTGACCGACGTCGCGGTGCAGTAGTCACAACGCGGAGAACGTCATGTCCAACGAGATCCAGTTCGCCCCGCTCGAGCCCGTCGCCGGCGAGGGCGCCCACGCCACCGACCTCGAGCGCCTCAACGAGGTCATGGTCGAGCTGACCGTCGAGGTCGGGCGCACGCGCCTGACCCTCGGCCAGGCCCTGGCGCTGGGCCCCGGCTCCGTCGTGACCCTCGACCGCCTGGCCGACAAGCCGGTGGACCTGCTCGTCAACGGCAAGCCCATCGCCCGCGGCGAGGTCGTGGTCATCGACGAGGAGTTCGGGCTGCGCATCACCGAGGTCGTGGCCCCCAGCGGCCAGGCCGCAGCCGCCGCCTAGCGGCATCGAACGTCCGCGACGTACCAACCCTGTTGTTACGTCCGGGACGTTCATCGGTACGGCGCTGGACGTTTGTCCTAAAGGTGCTCGCATGAAGGCCGATGACACGGGGCGACTCGTCCCTCCCGAGTCGATCCGTCTCCATTGCGAATCACCCCCTTCATCTACGGGGCCGCGTCTGCGGCCATCGGCCTGGTGCTGCTCGCGCCGGCCCACGCGTACGCCGCGTCGGGCACCGGCGAGGACACCCCGCTGAACCTGCCCGCCGACGGCGGCGCCAAGCACGTGGGCGGTGCCTCGGGCAGCGGCTCGATCGTGCGCACGATCGTCGGCCTGGCCATCGTGCTCGCCGTCATCTACGGCGTGGCGTGGGTGCTCAAGCAGGTCAAGGCCTCCAAGCAGGAGCGCGTGCGCGGCAACGGCCTGGAGTCCACCGCCGTGGTGCCGCTCGGCCCCAACAAGTCGCTGCACCTCGTGCGCGCCGGCCGTGAGCTGGTGCTCGTCGGCGTCGCCGAGCACGGCGTGACGCCGATCCGCACCTACTCCGAGGAGGAGGCGCTCGAGCTCGGGATCATCGGCGACGACGACGATCTCGACGGCGAAGCTCCGCGCGCCGGCGCCGTGCGCTGGCTGGATCGCCTGCGCGACCGGACGGTGCGTCGATGATCGCCGCCGCCACCGCCGGAGGGACCAACGCGGTCCAGCTGCTGATCCTCGTCGGCGGCCTGACGCTGCTGCCGGCGCTGCTGTTCACCGTCACCGGCTTCACCCGCATCCTCGTCGTCTTGGGCTTCGTCCGCCAGGGCCTCGGCACGCAGGCCGCCCCGCCCAACCAGGTCCTGGTCGCCATCGCGCTGTTCCTGACGATCTTCGTCATGGCCCCGACCTTCAAGCAGATCAAGACCGAGGCCATCGACCCGCTGCAGAAGCACAAGATCACGCAGACGCAGGCCTTCGAGCGGGGTCAGCAGCCGCTGCGCGAGTTCATGTTCCGCCAGACGCGCACGACCGACCTGGCGCTGTTCGTGAAGCTCGGCAAGGTCAAGGACGTCAAGACGCGCAAGGACGTCCCCACCTACGTCCTCATCCCCGCCTTCATCATCTCCGAGCTCAAGACGGCCTTTCAGATCGGCTTCTTGATCTTCCTGCCGTTCCTGGTCATCGACCTCGTCGTCAGCTCGACCCTGATGTCGATGGGCATGGTCATGCTGCCGCCCGTCTTCATCTCGCTGCCGTTCAAGATCCTGCTGTTCGTTCTGGTCGACGGCTGGAACCTCGTCACCCGATCGCTCGTGGAGAGCTTCCACTGATGGGCGCCGATACCGTCGTCGAACTGGCCACCCAGGCGCTTGAGCTGACGCTGCGCGTCGCGCTGCCGCTGCTGCTCGTGGGGCTGGTCGTGGGCGTGGCCGTCTCGGTCTTCCAGGCCGTCACGCAGATCCAGGAGCAGACGCTCTCCTTCATCCCCAAGATCCTCGCGCTGGCCGGCGTGCTGATCGTCGCCGGGCCGTGGATGCTCAACCAGCTCCTGTCCTACACGACCGACCTGTGGGCCTCGATCCCGCAGCTGATCGGATGACGGTCAACGACCTCATCGCCCGCTTCGGCGAGCAGCACGTGGCTGCCTTCTTCCTCGTGCTCGCGCGCATCGGCCCGCTGTTCCTGCTGGCGCCGATGTTCAGTTCCAAGCTGGTGCCCGCGCGCGTGCGCGGCATCGTCGCGGTCGCGCTGGCCGTCGGCATCGCCCCGGTCGTCTCCAAGGGCGCCGCGCTACCGCTCGGTGCCGACGACCTCGTCTGGCTGATCCTCAAGGAGGCGCTCATCGGCACCGCCTTCGCGTTCTCGATCGGCGCGCTGTTTGCGGCGCTGAGCACCGCCGGGTCGCTGCTGGACACGTCGATCGGCTTCTCCTACGGCAGCCTCGTCGATCCCGTCACCGGCACGCAGTCCACCGTGCTCGCCCAGCTCTACGGGCTCGTCGGCACGCTCGTCTTCATCGTCATCGGCGGCGACGGCTGGATCGTGCGCGGGTTCGCGCGCACCTACGACCTCGTCGGCCTTGACCAGGCACCCGACCTCGGCCGCCTCGTCGGCGCCATGCAGGCGACCTTCGCCGGCATCATGACGTCGGCGCTCGAGGTCGCCGGTCCGGTGATGCTCGCGCTGATCCTCACCGACGCGGCCTTCGGCGTCGTCTCGCGCGTCGTACCTCAGCTCAACGTCTTCGCCGTCGGCTTCCCGGCCAAGGTCGTCGTCGGCCTGCTGTTGGTCGCCGCCACCCTGCCGTTCGTCGCCGGCTGGATCTCCGGCGAGCTGCAGCAGGACGTCGGCTCCGCCCTCCAAGCACTGCGAGTTGCCTGACCATGGCCGGTGAAAAGACCGAGAAGGCAACACCCAAGCGCCGCAACGAGGCGCGCCAGAAGGGCCAGGTCGCCCGGTCGACCGACCTTCAGGGCGCCGTCGTGCTGCTGGCGGGCATCGTCGCCATGGGCGCCGTCGGGCCCAAGATCGTGGAGCGCATGGCCGACGTCCTGCGCGGCGCGATCGCCCAGATGAGCTCGCCGGACGTCGTCTCGCGCCACGGGATCGGCACGCTCATGAGCTCGGCCGGCGAGGCCGTGCTGCTCGCCGTCGCGCCGATCGCGCTGGCCTGCGTGATGGCGGGCGTCGCCACCAGCGTCGGCATGGTCGGATTCCGGCCCTCGGGTAAGGCCCTCAAGCCCGATCCCAAGCGCCTGAACCCGGTGTCCGGCGCCAGGAACATCTTCGGCCCCAACGCCATCGTCGAGACGCTGAAGTCGATCGCCAAGGTCGGCGTGGTGGCGGCGATCGTCGCCATTGCGCTGCTGCCGAGGCTGCCCGAGTTCGGCGGCATGGTCGGCATCTCGCCCGTCGAGTTCGGCTCGATCCTGGCCGGCGGCATGAGCTCGCTGGTCAAGCGCGCGGCGCTGGCCTACTTCGTCATCGGCGTCGCCGACTTCCTCTGGCAGCGCCATCGCCACGAGAAGTCGCTGAAGATGGACAAGCAGGAGGTCAAGGACGAGGCCAAGGAGCAGAACCTCCCGGCCGAGGTCCGCTCGACGCTGCGCCGCCGCCAGATGGAGCTGTCGCGCAAGCGCATGATGGCCGAGGTCCCGACCGCGGACGTCGTCGTCACCAACCCGACGCACTACTCCGTCGCCCTGCGCTACGACGCCGCGAAGGCCGACGCGCCCGAGGTCGTCGCCAAGGGCCAGGACCACATCGCGCTGCGCATCCGCGAGCTCGCCCGCGAGCACGGCGTGCCGGTCGTCCCCGATCCTCCGCTGGCCCGCGGGCTGTACGGCTCGGTCGAGCTGGGGCACACCATCCCCGAGGAGTTCTTCGGCGCCGTGGCCGCGGTCCTCGCCTTCGTCTACCGCACCGCGGCCAGGAGGGCGGCGGCATGACGAACGTCTTGAAGCGCGCCTCGCGCTACGCCGACCTGATCGCCGCCGCCGTCGTCGTGCTGGTGGTCGTGATGATGGTCATCCCGCTGCCGCCGCTGCTGCTGGACCTGGCCATCACGCTGAACATCAGCGCGGCGCTGGCCATCGTCGTGTCGACGCTCTACGTCCAGCGGGCGCTGGACTTCTCGGCCTTCCCGTCGCTGCTGCTGCTGACGACGCTCTTCCGCCTGGCCATCAACGTGTCGGTCACGCGCCTGATCCTGCTGCACGGCGACGCCGGCTCCGTGGTCAAGGCGTTCGGCGAGTTCGTCGTCGGCGGCAACGTCGTCGTCGGCCTCGTCGTCTTCCTGATCCTCGTCGTCATCCAGTTCGTCGTCGTGACGAACGGCGCCGGGCGCGTGGCCGAGGTCGGGGCGCGCTTCACCCTCGACGCGATGCCCGGCAAGCAGATGGCGATCGATGCCGACCTCAACGCCGGCCAGATCACCGAGGAGCAGGCACGCCAGCGCCGCGAGGACATCGCGCGCGAGGCCGACTTCTACGGCGCGATGGACGGCGCGTCGAAGTTCGTCAAGGGCGACGCGATGGCGGCGGTGCTCATCACCGCGATCAACCTCATCGGCGGCGTCATCGTCGGCGTCGTCCAGCAGGGGATGTCGTTCCAGGACTCCATCCAGCACTTCTCGCTCCTCAGCGTCGGCGACGGCCTGGCCGCGCAGATCCCCGCCCTGCTGATCTCGGTCGCCACCGGCATCATCGTCACGCGCTCGGCGTCGAAGGAGGACCTCGGCACCGACGTGGCCAAGCAGATCGGCGCGCAGCGCAAGGCGCCGCTGGTCGCGGGCGTGGTCATCTGCCTGTTCGCCCTCATCCCGGGCCTCCCCAAGATCCCCTTCCTGCTCATCGGCGGGCTGTTCCTGTTCGCCGGCCGCGCCATCGGCGACGTGCTGGCCGAGCGCGAGCAGGCGCAGGCCAAGCAGGCCGCGCAGGAGGCGCTGCCCGCGCCGCAGACCCCGCGCGACCAGGCGCTCGAGGCGTTGTCGATCGATCCGGTCGAGCTGTCGGTCGGCTTCGGCCTCGTGCCGCTGGTCGACGGCGGCGCCGGTGGCTCGCTGCTGGCCCGCGTCGGCGCGGTGCGCCGCCAGGTCGCGGCCGAGCTCGGCGCGGTCATTCCGCCCGTTCGCATTCACGACGACCTTGCCCTCGGCTCGCACGAGTACGCGCTGAAGGTGCGCGGCAACGAGGTCGCCCGCGGGTCGGTCATGGCCGGCCACCAGCTCGCGCTGGACCCGGGCGACGCCGTCGGCCAGCTCGCCGGCATCCCGACGACCGAGCCCGCCTTCGGCCTGCCCGCCGTGTGGATCCCTGACGCCGCGCGCGCCGAGGCCGAGGCGCTCGGCTACACCGTCGTCGACGCCGAGTCGGTCATCGTCACCCATCTGACCGAGACGATCCGCGGCCACGTGGCCGACCTGCTCACGCGGCAGGACGTTCGCGCGCTGCTCGACAGACTCAAGGAATCCAACGCGGCTGTCGTTGAGGAAGTGGTGCCAGAGCTGCTGTCCGTCGGCGAGATCCAGCGCGTCCTGCAGTCGCTTCTGCGCGAGGGCGTGTCGATCCGCGACCTCGGTGCGATCGTCGAGGCCGTGGGCGACCGCGCGCGCATCACGCGCGACCCGGTGCTGCTGGCCGAGTACGCGCGCCAGGCGCTCGGCCGCGCGATCGTCATGCCCCACGTCGACGACGAGCAGCGCCTGCGCGCGATCTCGCTCGATCCCGCGATCGAGCAGGAGCTCTCGGAGTCGATCGCCCAGACGGCCGACGGCGAGTACCTCGCCATGGAGCCCACGCGCGCCCACGCGCTCGTCAGCTCGCTGGCCACCCAGACCGAGCACGCAGTCGCGCGCGGCGGGCGCCCGGTCGTCATCTGCAGCTCGCGCGTTCGCCGCCACCTGCGGCGCCTGATCGAGCAGACCCTGCCCCAGCTCGCCGTGTGCGCCTACAACGAGATCGCGCCCGGCATCAGCGTCGAGACCATCGGAGTCGTGTCCGCATGAGCACTGCCACCAAGACCTACCGCGCCGCCACCCTC
>DATBKW010000025.1:0-12813 GCA_036555665.1 Solirubrobacteraceae bacterium
CAGTGCGAACGCGACGCTCCAGACCATCACCACGTCAAGGACCGTGCTCTGGCGGCCGCTGTCGCGCTCGCCGCGCATCGACCGCAGCCACGCGCTGCGCGTGCGCGCGCTCGGGGCCGTGTGGGTCAGCTCGCCGTAGGCGCGGTTGAGCTTGGACAGCAGCTTGCCCACGACGATCATCGAAGCCGGGATGCCGACGAGCACGAGTATGTAGGGCCCCATCGAGGGCTGCGACGAGTCGACCAGTCGCGACACGAGGTACAGCCAGCCCAGCGGGATGCCGAGCCACAGCAGCACCGAGCCGACCGCCATCAGGGCGATGAGCAGCACGCCGAGCAGCCTGCGGCCGAGGGCCATGGGCCCCCCAGTATTCCCAACCGGCGGGTGGGCTACGTCGCCTACCAGGCCTGGCCGGCGCCGCAATGCGGGCAGGCCACCGACGTCGTCACGTCAGCCTCGAAGACGTAGCCGCATGAGCAGGTGTACATCGCGCGGTCGTCGGGGCCGCCGGACTCCCGGGCGCGCCGCTCGTCGGCCAGGTCGTCGGCCGGCTCGGGCGGCGTCGGTGCGTGGCGGCGCCGCAGGACTCCCTCGCGGCGGCGGGTCTCTGTGGGGTTGCGATTCGAACGTACGCGCATCGCGTCTCACCCTTACAGACGCACCAACGCCCCGAAGGTTTCTTAATTCAGGTTGCGATTTGACGCGCGGGCGCTGGGCGCGCCCTCGCATGGGGTCATCCGCGGCCCGCTCGCCTTAGACTCTGGGCAGCGCATGGACCCATCCCGCAAGCGCCGCATCCGGCTGGTCGTGGCCCTCACGGCCGCACTCCTGCTGGCCGGCGCCCTCGCCTACACGAGCTTCTCCGCCTCCAGCGCGGCGGTCGACCCGTCGCGGCTGCTGGCCGGCGCCAATTCCGGGCGCTCCTACCAGCTGACCGGCAAGGTGGTCGACGGCTCGATCCGCAAACAGGGCGACGCCACCCTGTTCCGCGTGCGCGACCGCAACGGCAGCGCCTCGGTGCCCGTTCGCTACGTCGGCGCGGTGCCCGATCCGTTCCGCGACGGGCGCGAGGTGATCGTCACCGTGCGCAAGCGCGGCGCGACGTTCGTGGGCGAGAAGGACTCGCTCGTGACGAAGTGCCCGTCGAAGTTCACCGACAAGCAGCAGCAGACGTAGTCCCATGGCCACGGTCGGCCAGGCCTGCCTGATCCTCGCCCTCGGCACCTGCTTCTACGGCATCGGCGCGTCGCTGTACGGCGCGCGGGCCGGCCGGCGCGACTTCGTGGAGTCCGGGCGGCGGTCGGTGTACGGCCTGGCCGTGCTGGCGACCGCAGCCTTCGCCATCCTCGAGGTCGCCTTCCTGCGCTCGGACTTCCACTACGACGTGGTGGCCACCCATTCGTCGACCACAACGCCGACCTTCTACCGCGCCGCTGCAGCGTGGTCGTCGCAGGAGGGCTCGCTGCTGCTGTGGGTGTGGCTGTTGTCGCTGTGGTCGAGCCTCGTGCTCTACCTCGTGCGCCGGCGCCTGCGCGACGTCGCGCCCTACGCCACCGCCGTGCTGCTGGGCTTCGGCGCCTTCTTCACCGGCCTGCTCGTCTTCGACGCGACGCCGTTTCACACCGTGGCCACGGCGCCGCCCGAGGGCACCGGGCTGAACCCGCTGCTGCGCCACCCGAGCATGATGATTCACCCCCCGATGCTGTACTCGGGGTACACGCTGTGGGCGATCCCGTTCGCCTTCGCGATCGGCGCGCTCGTGGTCCGCCACGTCGACGCCGACTGGATTCGCGCCACCCGCCGCTTCGCGCTGGCCGCGTGGTTCTTCCTGGGCATCGGGATCCTGCTCGGCGCGCGCTGGTCCTACGCCGAGCTGGGCTGGGGCGGCTACTGGGCCTGGGATCCGGTCGAGAACGCCTCGCTGCTGCCGTGGCTGACCGGCACGGCGTTCCTGCACTCGGTGATGGTGCAGGAGAAGCGCGGGATGCTGAAGGTCTGGAACGTCTCGCTGATACTGGCGACCGGCACCCTGGCGGTGCTCGGCACCTTCCTCGTGCGCTCGGGGATCCTCGACTCGATCCACGCCTTCGGCGCCTCGACCCTCGGGGTGCCGTTCGTGTCGCTGATCGCGCTGATGATCGCCGGCGGGCTGTACCTGGTGGTCACGCGGCGCGACGTGCTGCGCTCCGAGCACCGCCTGGACTCGCTGCTGTCGCGCGAGGCGGCCTTCCTGGCCAACAACCTCGTGCTCGTCGGGCTGGCCTTCGTGGTCTTCTGGGGCACCTTCTTCCCGCTGATCTCCGAGGCGGTGACCGGCACGAAGGCCGCGGTCGGGCCGCCGTGGTTCGACCGCTACACGGTCCCGCTGGCCCTGATCCTCGTGCTGCTTTCGGGCATCGGGCCGGTCATCGCGTGGCGGCGCGCGACGTGGGCCAACGCGCGGCGCATGTTCCTGTGGCCCGTGGTCGCCGCCGCCGTGGCGCTCGTCGTGCTGCTGGCCGTCGGCGTGAACGGCAGCGCGACCGCCGTCGCGATGTTCGTCTGCGCGACCTTCGTCGTGGCGGTCATCACGCAGGAGTTCGCGCGCGGCGTCAGCGCGCGGCGGGCGATGACGAGCGAGGGCCCGGGGCGCGCGCTGGTCAGCCTCGTGCAGCGCAACCGAAGGCGCTACGGCGGCTACACGGTGCACGTCGGCATGGCGGTGCTGTTCGTCGGCGTCGCCGCCTCGACGGCCTTTCAGCACGCGCGCGACGTGCGCCTGAATCGCGGGCAGACGGCGACGGTCGGCGGCTATCAGGTGACCTACAAGGAGGCCACGGCGCGGCCGGTCTTCCGCGGTCAGCGGCTGGAGCGCGCAGAGCTGGGCGCCGTGCTCGACGTCAAGAAGGACGGCCGCCACGTGGCCACCCTGCGCACCAATCGCGGCTACTACCCATCGGCGGCGCCGTTCGCATCGGGCAGCCTCGTGCAGGGGATCTTCGAGGGCGAGGCGACCTCGGAGGTCGGCATGAAGGCCGGCCTGACGCGCGACCTGTGGACGGCGATCCAGCCCGATCCCGAGTACCTGGCCAAGGTCATCGACGCGACGGCGAAGAAGACGGCCGGCCGGCCGCCCGAGCAGCAGACCGAGGCGGTCGGGCGGCTGCTCGCGGTCTACCGCCAGGGCGCCTTCCCGGCGCAGTTCCGGGTCATCTCCTCGCCGCTGGTGACGTGGATCTGGCTGGGCGGGCTGATCGTCTTCGCCGGCGGCCTGATCGCGTTGTGGCCCGCGCCCGACGCGGCGCGCCGGCGGGTCAGCGCCGGCTATGCCGCGCGCGTGGCCCGCGAACTCGGCCGTGCCTGACGTCTTGGCGGCACTTCTTGTCATCGCGCTGCTCGGTCTCGTGGTCTGGCTCGTCAGCGCGCCGCTGCGCGCGGGCGCGACCGCGGCCGAAGATGCCGACGCCGCACGCCGCGAGGACCTCGAGGCGGCCAAGGAGGCCAAGTACCGCGAGATCCGCGATGCCGAGCTCGACTTCCGCACCGGCAAGCTGTCTGAGGCCGACTGGCGGGCGCTCGATCGCGACCTGCGGGCGGAGGCGATGGAGCTCCTGCGGCGGTTGGACGCGCTCGGCTGACCTTCCAACCTCGGCGCTCATGGCGCGTTGGAGGTCGCATGAACGCAACCACGAAGATCCTTGCGCTTGCGTGCGCGGGGCTGCTCGCCCTCGCAGGGAGCGCCAGCGCTCACCACGCCACGAACAGCGCGACCGCCTACGGCGCCAAGCTCACCGGCACGGCGGTCAGCGGTCGGGCACTGCTGGTCGACGGCAAGAAGAACAACATCCTCGCCGTCAGGGTGCGCGGACTGAAGCCCAACACCGCGTACACGTTCGGCCTCGGCACCGCGTCGGACTTCACGCCGACCACGGCGACGACCGACGCGAACGGCAAGCTCAAGGGCTTCGCCAGGTCAGCGACGTTCAACGCCGACGCCGGCACGACCTACACGGTGCAGGTCAAGGAAGGCGACGCAGTCGTGGCCTCCGGTGACCTCAAGCAGCTACCGGTCCGCAAGCGCTTCGGTCATCGCCATCACAAGCGCCACCACCGCCACGGCGCCTTCAAGGCCCAGGGCGGCGACCCCGGACACAGCAACTGCGACAAGGCGGGCCAGGGGCAGAAGGCCTAGGCGGGTCGCGCCTGAATGGCGGAGGGGCCGGTACCATCAGGGGCGATGGAACTGATCTTCTCCGTCATTCAGGTCATCATCTGCGTGGTCCTGATCTTTTTGATCCTCATGCACTCGGGGAAGGACGCCGGCCTCTCCGGTGCCTTCGGCGTGGGCACCGGTCAGGGCCCGCTGGGCGGCGGCTCGCTCGTCGAGCGCAACCTCAACCGCTGGACGGTCGGCTTCGCGATCGCCTTCGCGCTCAACACGATCCTGCTGATCAAGCAGCCCTGGGACTAGGGTGCCGGGAGTAGGGCGCCCTGCGCAGCCGCAGCGCGGCGCTCACAGCGTCTGCCCGGTGATTCTGAACGCCCCCGCGCGCAGCGCCGGCGCCACGACACCCGTCGCGAAGCGCCGGCCGTAGAAGTCGCCCTCGCAGACGAGCTGCTGCGAAGCGGTCAGCGCTTCGGTGGCCTCGAGCACGCGCAGGATCGAGTCGGTGAAGCGCACGTCCTTGACCGGCCGCCCGATGCGTCCGTCCTCGACGAGGAAGGTGCCGTCGCGCGTGGTGCCGGTCACCAGCGTCGAGCGCTCGTGGACCGCGTTGAGGTACCACAGGCGCGTCACGTAAAGGCCGCGCTCGATCGGTGCCATCAGCTCCTCGACGTCCGCCGCGCCGCCGCCGGCAAGCACGAGGTTGGTCGGCACGGGCCCGTAGGCCGCCCCGCCGGGCGCGAGCGCGTGGCCGGTCGAGGCGGCGCCCGCCCTCGCCGCCGAGCGCGTGTCGTGTGCGACCGCGTGAGCGACGCCGTCCTGGATGAGCGGCAGCGCGCGCTTCGGGACGCCCTCGGCGTCGAAGGCCCGCGGCAGCGTGCGCGGGAAGCGCGGTGCATCGGCGACGTTGATGGCCGGCGCCGCCACCCGCCGGCCCAGGCGGCCCGCCAGGGCACCGCGGCCCTCGGTGTGCGACAGGCCGTTGAAGGCCAGGCCCGCAAGGTAGTCCAGCAGCAGGCCGACGGCGTCGGCCTCGAGGACGACCGGGTACTCGCCGGGCTCGAGCTCGGCAGGCTCCTGCGGCGACACCTTGGCCGCCGCGCGCGCGGCGAGGCCGGCGGGGTCCACGGCGGCGACGGCGCTGCCCGCGCCCGCGGCCCAGCCGGTGCGCCCCCGCTCGTCGCGGGCGATGACCTTCATGAACGCATCGGTCACCGCCTCGTGCGCGCGCACGCCCGCCGTCGAGGCGATCGCCGTGTCCACCTCACCCGCCGTCCAGATGCCGAAGGCCTGCAGGCCGTGGTCCGCGCAGCCCTCGAAGGCGGCGCGCAGCGCGGCACCGGCGGCCGCCGGATCGAGCTGCGCGGTGGCCGCGTCGAAGCCGTCGTGGGCGGCCGGGGGAGAGGCCTCCGGCAGCCCCGGATAGTCGCCGGGGACACCGGCGGCACGGGCGGCTGCGCGCGCGGCGGCATCCGCGCGTGCGGCGGCGTCGCGCAGGCCGTCGTCGGAGGTGTCGTTGGTCTCGGCCGAGCCGGTGTGACCTTCGTGCAGGCGCAGCAGGGAGACGGTGAGGTCGTCGACCTCCGTGGCCTGCGTCGGAGTCGAGCGGGCGAAGCGCGAGAGCAGCGAGCGCTCGCGCACCACGGTGGCCTGGGCGTCGCCGTCGGCCAGCGCCAGGGCGCGTTCGGCGAGATCGAGCGTCTGACTCATGTGAGCTCCGCGAAAAACGCCGCGATGTCGCGAGCGAGCAGCTCGGGCTCCTCGGCCGCCGCGAAATGGCCGCCGCGGGGCATCGGCGTGTAGCGGCGCAGGTCGTAGAGGCGCTCGAGCCACTCGCGCGGCGGGACGCCCTCGGGGATGAAGTTGGCGTAGAAGAGGGCCATCGCGGTGGGCACGCCGACGAAGTCGGCGGGGCCGAGCGTCATCTCGGGCGAGTGGCGCTCGTCGTAGTAGTCGCGCATCGACGTCGCGATGGTCGCCGTGGCCCAGTAGAGCGTGACGACGGTCAGCAGCAGGTCGCGCCCGAAGCGCCGATCGACGTCGCCGCCGGTGTCGCCCCACGCCCGCCACTTCTCGATGATCCAGGCGGCCAGGCCCGCCGGCGAGTCGGTCAGCGCGTAGGCCAGCGTCTGCGGCTTGGTCGCCTGCTGGTCGGCGTAGGCGTGCTCCTCGTGCAGCCAGCGGCCGAACTCGGCCGTGTAGGCCCGTTCGGCCTCGGTCAGCTCGCGCGTCTCCGGGCCGGTGTACGGCCTGTTGTCGAGGTTGGCGAGGTGCAGGCCGATCATCGGCCGCGGATCGTCGAGCGCCATGAAGGTCGACACCGACGCGCCCCAGTCGCCGCCGTGGGCACCGTAGCGTTCGTAGCCGAGCCCGCGCATGAGCCGGTGCCACAGTCCGGCGGTGAACCGCGCGGCCACGCCGGTGCGAGCGGGCCGCTCGGAGAAGCCGTAGCCGGGCAGCGACGGGATCACGAGGTCGAAGGCGGGACCGTCCGGCGGATCGGTGAGCAGCGGCACCAGCGCGAGCAGCTCGACGAACGCGCTGGGCCAGCCGTGGGTGAGGATCAGCGGGATGCCGCCCCCTGCGCGGGCGCGCGCGTGGACGAAGTGGATCCACACCCCGTCGACCTCGGCCCGGAAGTGCTCGAAGGCGTTGAGCGCGCGCTCGCGCGCGCGCCAGTCGAACCCGTCGGCCCAGTAGGCCAGCAGCTCTTGCACGTAGGCCAGATCGGCGCCCTGCGCCCATGGCTCGCCCGGCGCGGCATCGGGCCAGCGCGTGCGCACGATCCGCTCACGCAGATCGTCGAGGACGCGCTCGTCGACCGCGACGGTGAACGGCTCGATCCTCATGCGACGCCGACCTGCACGTCGCGAAAGCGCGCCGGGGCGGCGCCGTGGGAGACCTCCATGATCTGCCCGGGCTCGCCCTTGCCGCAGTTCGTCAGGCCCCACAGCCGCCATTCGCCCGGTCCGCAGACCGCGTCGAGCGAGCCCCAGAAGCGCGGCGTCACCCCCGCGTAGGAGCCGTTGCGGTACAGCCGGCCCAGCTCGCCGCCGCGGATCTCGCGGCAGACCTCGGTGGCGAACTGGAACTGCAGGCGGCGGTCGTCGATCGACCACGAGCGGTTGGTCTCCAGGTACAGGCCCTCGCCGGTGTCGGCCAGCAGGTCGCCGAGCGTGGGCACCGTGCCCGGCTCGAGTGAGACGTTGGTCATCCGCACGATCGGCTGGCGTGCGAACCCGTCGGCGCGCGCGCAGCCGCCCGACGCCGGCAGCCCGACGGCGGCCGCGCTCTCGCGGTTGGACAGCGCGGCGCGCAGGACGCCGCCCTCGACGAGGTCGGTGCGCGCGCCGGTCACGCCCTCGTCGTCCCAGCCGAACGACCCCAGCCCGCCGGCCAGCGTCGCGTCGGCGGTGATGTGCAGCAGCTCGGAGCCGTAGCGCAGCGACCCGAGGTCGCCGGGCGACACCCAGCTCGTGCCGGCGTAGGAGGCCTCGCCGAGCAGGATACGGTCGAGCTCGAGCGCGTGGCCGATCGACTCGTGGACCTGCAGCGCGACTTGCTCGCCGTGCAGCACGATCGTCCGCGTGCCCTGCGGGCACGGCGGCGCGCCGAGCAGCTCGACCGCCTCGCTCGCGACGCGCGGCGCGTTCCCGGGCAGGTCGAGGCTCAGCACGTGCTCCCACCCGCGCGCGGCGCTCAGCCCGCCGCCGTGCGCCGTCGGATACGAGCGCACCTGCACGTCGGTGCCGTCGCTGGCGTAGGCGGCGATGCCGCCGCCGGTGGCGACCAGCTCCTGTGTGCACGCCGCGCCCTCGGTGGAGGCAAACGCCTTGCGCTCGCGCCACGCGCGCGCGGTGGCGGCGGTGCGCACGATGCGCTGGTCGCCGCTGCGCAGGGCGCGCTCGGCGGCGAACAGCAGCGCGAGCTTGTCGTCGAGCGCGACCGCGAAGGGATCGCTCTCGTACGGGGAGGACCAGTGGCCGCGCGCGGGGGCGACGGGCGCCAACGGCGTGGCGGGGCCGGCGGGCTGGGCCTCGGCGATGGCCAGCGCTCGTGCCAGCGCGGCCTCGGCCCCGGCCCGCGTGACGTCGCGCGTCGCGGCGAAGCCCCAGCCGCCGCCAACCCGCACGCGCACGCCGATACCCTCCGACGCGGAGCTGTCGATGGCATCGACGTTGCCGGAGAGCACGGCGATCGCCTCGCTGCGCGCCTCGATGTGGCGCGCCTCGGCGTAGGCGCAGCGGCCCCGGGCCGCGTCCATCAGCTCGGTCAGCAGGTCGAGCATCACCACGCCGCCTCGTAGAGTGCGCGGACCTCGGCGTCGTCGGGCGCCGGCGGCGTGCCCTCGAGGTCCTTGCGGCGCGCGAGCGCCTGGCGCACGCAGGTCTCGAGGTCGGCCTCGCTGACCTCGAGGTCGCGCAGCTGCTGGGCGCCCGCGCGCTGGGCCATGCGCCGCGCGAGCGCCTCCATCTCGATGCCCGCCGCTGCGTCGAGCCCGGCCAGGACCTCGGGCGCGCGGCGACGCAGGGCGACCGTCGTGTGCGGCAGCATCGCCGCGTTGGCGCGCCCGTGCCAGACGCCGGCGAAGCGCGCGAGGGTCTGCGAGAGCACGTGGTGCAGCCCGTAGCCGCAGGAGTCGATGACGTAGCCCGACAGCAGCGCGCCGAGCGCCAACGCGTCGCGATCGTCCTCGTGCGCGAGCAGGGCGGCGGCCTCGTGGGCGGCGAGCACCGGCACCGGCGATGCCGCCGACGTCACCGGCCCGTCGATCGCATGGCCCAGCGCATTGGCGGCCGAGGCGGCGAGGTCATGGTCGGGCTGCGACGCGCTCAGGGCCGGGTCGTTGAGGACGATGCGCGGGCGCACCCGCGGGGTCGACGGGTCAACGCCGCGCGCCTGGCGCCCGCCGCGGGTCATCTCCGCGGCGCTGAGCGTGGTCGGGATCGCCGCGGATTGCGTGCCGCGCGCGGCGGCCAGCGCCTTGGCGACGTCGACCACTCGCCCGCCGCCGAGGGCGACGAGCAGCTCGCCGTCGACCGCGTCGAGCAGATCGCCGGCGGCCTCGTCGACGCGACCGTCGGGGACGTGATGGACCGCGGCGGCGCGGTCAGCGATCGCCGGCGCCGTCGCCGCGGCCCGCTGCGTCGTCAGCAGCACGTAGCCGTCGCCCAGCAGCCCCGGCGCGTCGGCCAGCGCGCCCCGGCCGAAGCGCACGATCCGCTCGCCGTCGTGCCAGGTGAAGTCGCGGGTCACGCGATGGCAGGATGGCAAACGCGGTGCGCGGGCCGCGGGAAGGCGCTGGACCGCACCGCCGCGCGAGGCGTACGGTGCGCCTATGTACGACTACGTGATCGTCGGCGCCGGCTCGGCCGGCTGCGTGGTGGCCAACCGCCTCGGGGAGGATCCCGACGTCAGAGTGGCCGTGATCGAGGCGGGCCCGCCCGACGAGGCGCCCGAGATCCACATGCCGCTGGCCTTCGGCCCGAATCTGACCAGCGACTGGGACTGGGCGCTGTTCAGCGAACCCGAGCCCGGCCTCGACCACCGGCGCAACTACCTGCCCCGCGGCCGCGTGCTCGGCGGCTCGAGCTCGCTCAACGCGATGATCTACATCCGCGGCAACCGCGCCGACTACGACGAGTGGGCGGCGATGGGCTTCGACGGCTGGGGCTACGAGGACGTCCTGCCCTACTTCAAGCGCTCCGAGGACAACGAGCGCGGCCCCAGCTACTACCACGGGGTCGGCGGCCCGCTCGGCGTCAGCGAGAGCCGCTCGATGCATCCCGTCGTCGAGACCTGGATCGAGGCGGCCGGCCAGGTCGGCATCCCGCACAACGAGGACCTCAACGGCGCCACCCAGGAGGGCGCCGGGCGCTTCCAGGTCACCCAGCGCGATGGGCGGCGCTGCAGCACCGCCGTCGCCTACCTTCACCCGGCGGTCGCGCGCGGCAACGTCGACGTGATGACCGACACGCGCGCCTACCGGATCGTCTTCGAGGGCGATCGCGCGGTCGGCGTCGAGGTCATGCGCGGCGGCGCGCTCGAGCAGATCCGCGCCGATCGCGAGGTCATCCTGTCGGCGGGCACCTACCACTCGCCACAGCTGCTGATGCTCTCCGGCGTCGGACCGAGCGAGGCGCTCGCGCCGCTGGGCATCGAGACGCGCCACGAGCTGCCGGTCGGCCAGAACCTCCAGGACCACCTGATGCTGAACTTCGTGGTCCTCACCGACAAGGGCAGCCTGATCTCAGCCGCCTCGCCGGAGGCCTTCGCCCAGTACGAGGCGGAGGGCCGCGGGCCGTGCACGTCCAACGGCGGCGAGGGCGGCGGGTTCGTGCGCACGCGCGACGGCCTCCAGGCACCCGACGTCCAGTTCCACATCGGCTGCCTGCTGCTGCACGAGGAGTTCCTCGGCGTGCCCTTCGACGACGCCTACACCTTCGGCCCGGTGGTGGTGAAGCCGACCAGCCGCGGGCAGGTCACGCTGCGCTCGCCGGTGCCGCACGCGCGCCCACGGATCCTCCACAACTACCTGCAGACCGAGGAGGACCGCCAGAGCATGATCGCGGGCGTGCGGCTGAACATGGAGATCAACGCCGCGCCGGCGCTGAAGGAGTGGCGGCGAACCGACTTCCTCGTGCCCGAATCCGACTCCGAGGCCGACATCATGGACTTCGTCCAGCGCCGTGCGCACACCGTCTACCACCCGGTCGGGACCTGCGCCATGGGCTCGGTGGTCGACGGCGAGCTGCGCGTGCTCGGGCTCGAGGGGCTGCGCGTCGTCGATGCCTCGGTCATGCCGACGATCACGCGCGGCAACACCAACGCGCCGACGATCATGATCGGCGAGAAGGGCGCGGACCTGATCCGCGGGCTGGCGCCGCTGCCGCGGGTCGAGGCGGCGGCGAAGCAGCAAGCATGATCCGCGGGCCGGAATGGGCGAGGGTCGGCGCCTGACTGCCGCACGGGCGAGGCCGTTCACTTTCTCCACAGCGGTTGACCGCGGGGCGTCGCGCGTGATTGGGTCGCGCCAGCAACCGGCGACCTCTGTCGAGGG
This sequence comes from Solirubrobacteraceae bacterium, assembly GCA_036555665.1. Classification (GTDB taxonomy): domain Bacteria; phylum Actinomycetota; class Thermoleophilia; order Solirubrobacterales; family Solirubrobacteraceae; genus JAOPZW01. The sequence goes on from DATBKW010000025.1 coordinate 11,205, forward strand.
TGGGCATTGCCGCGTGGGTGACACATCACGGGAAGGTCCGGAGATGATCGACGTCGTGGTGGTCGCCGACGTCCGGCTGTACCGCGAGGGTCTTGCCGACGTGCTCGGCCGCCAGGGCGTCCTGCGCGTGGGTGCGGCCGTGGGCGACATCCCTGCGGCGATCGCCGCTGCGCGAGGTGCGGTTTTCGACGTCGCGGTCGTCGGCCTCGAAGCTCGGGACGGCCTCGCGGCGGTGCGCGAGCTGCGCGAGAGCGCACCGGGTCTACGCGTCGTGGCCCTGTCGGTTGCCGACGAGCCCGACGAGGTCGTCGCCTGGGCCGAAGCCGGCATCTCGGCATACGTCACGCGCGACGGATCGATCGACGAGCTCGTCGCGGCGATCGTCGGCGCGATGCGCGACGAGCTGCCCTGCTCGGACCGCGTCGCCGCCGCGCTGCTGCGTCGCGTCACCGCGCTGGCCTCGCGCCCGGGCGATCGTCATCCCGCCGCGCGCCTGACGCGCCGCGAGCGCGAGATCGTGGCGCTGATCGACGAGGGGCTGGCGAACAAGGAGATCGCAGCGCGCCTGCAGATCGAGCTGCCGACGGTCAAGAACCACGTGCACCACGTCCTCGAGAAGCTGGGCGCGCGCCGGCGGTCGGAGGCCGCCTGGCGGCTGCGCCAGCAGGATCTCGAGGCGGTAGGACCGGATCTCCGCCTGAGCCTTCCGTGAGCCTCCGACGCCGGGGGACCGGTTCCCCGGCGTGGGCCGAATCCGGTCCGTTGGATCTCTTGGCGGGCCGCACTCACCCGTCGACGATCGCCCACTGGAGGTTCCGTGGAGCGCACGCGCGTCCTGCTGCTGGAGATACCCGCGATGCTGGCCGACCTGCTGAAGGGCATCGTGCAGGCCGACGATCAGATCGAGATCGTCGCCGAGCTCGCCGATGCGACCGACCTCATCGAGGTCAGCGACCGGGCGGACGCCCACGTCGTCATCATCAACCTCCCCGACAGCGACCTGCCCGCATCGTGCAGCGCTCTGCTCGGCGAGCGCCCGCGGATGCGCGTGATCGGGCTGGCCGGGCACGGTCGCAACGGCTTCCTCTGGGAACTGCGCCCGCACCGTCTTGCGCTCGGCGAGATCTCTCCGAGCACCTTGCTTCCCGCGATCAGGAGCCGAGGCGCCAATGGCGCGCGCGCGAGCGGCTGAGGCGGCGGGGATCGAGGGGTTGCTGCCGGCGCTGCAGTGGCTCGACGCGCGCCTGGCGGTGGCCGCTGCCGCCGCCCAGGCGGCCCACGGAGTCGGCCCCGGCGAGGATCCGTTTCAGGGCCTGTACGTCACGGGCGAGCAGGCGCAGGAGCTGCTGTCACGCGATCCCGCCATGCCGACGCTGCGCGCCGTGGCGGGTGGCGGCGCCGGGCCGGGGTCCGCCGCGCCCGTCCTGCGACGCCTCGCGCGCACGTTCGCCTTGGAGGCCTTCGACCTCGACGTGCTGCTGCTCGCCGCCGCCCCGGAGCTCGACCTGCGCTACGAGCGCATCTACGGCTTCCTGCAGGACGACGTCACCCGCCGGCGGCCGACCGTCGACCTCGCGCTCTCGCTCTTCTGCTCGTCGATGGCTGAGCG
>DATBKW010000026.1:0-4917 GCA_036555665.1 Solirubrobacteraceae bacterium
TGCAGCTGCTCGAGCGCTACGAGCGGGCGGGGTTCCACGCCTACCACCTCGCCGAGCACCACAACACACCGCTCGGGCACACACCGTCGCCGAGCGTGTTCCTCGCCGCCGCGACGCAGCGCACCACCACGCTGCGGCTCGGGCCCCTGGTCTACTGCCTGCCGCTCTACCACCCGCTGCGGCTCATCGACGAGGTTTGCATGCTCGATCAGCTCAGCGGCGGCCGGCTCCAGCTCGGGGTCGGCGCCGGGGTGTCGCCGATCGAGGTCGGGTTCTTCGGCGTGGACTGGGACACCCGGCGCGAGCGCTTCGAGGACGCGTTCGAGGTTCTGCTCAAGGGGCTCGCATCGCCCGAGCTGACCCATCACGGCCCCTACTACGACTTCGACGCCGTACCGATGCCGCTCGAGCCGGTGCAGCGCCCGCATCCGCCGCTGTGGTTCGGCATCTCGCGTGCCGAGCGTGCGGCGTGGGCCGCGAAGCACGCGGTCAACGTCGTCGCGCTCCTGCCCGCGTCGATGGTGCGCCCGATCACCGATGCCTATCGCGAGCAATGGCACGCGCTCGGCCGGCCGGCCGAGGAGCTGCCGTTCATGGGCGTCTCGCGCCTCATCGTCGTCGCCGACACCGAGGACGAGGCGATGGCGGTCGCGCGCCGCGCCTACCGCCCGTGGTTTCACAGCATCAACCACCTCTGGCGCAAGTACGACGTGCGCTCCCCGCTCGACGGCGTCCTGCCCGAGGACTTCGTCGACTGGCACAACGCCCGCGCCGGCTTCGCGGGGACGCCGGCCCAGGCCCGCGACTACATCGCCGCCCAGGCCGAGGAGGCGGGCATCAACTACTTCGTCGCCGACCTCATGTTCGGCGACGTCACCTTCGAAGAGGCCTCGCGCACGGTCGAGCTGTTCGAGCGCGAAGTGATCCCCGCGTTCGAAGCGGTCGCGGCCGAGTAGGGCGCGCTCGGGCGCGCCGCCATCACTCCGGCGCCGGGTGCGTCTCCTCCATCGCCAGGGCGATTGCTGCGTCGCGGCGGCGCCTGAGCTCCTGGCGGCGGGTCACCAGCGGCGTGACGTCGCCTGCGGCCGCGGCGCGCGCGGCCGCGATCTGGCGCTCGATGCTGAGCAGCTCGAGGCTGAGGCGCTCGCCCTCGAGCGCCGCCTCGGAGGAGCGCATCTCCCCCGCTCGCACGACCAGCTCGGCCACCAGCGTCGCGAGCTCGTCGTCGCCGGGCGGCACCTCGGCGCCGCCGGCCAGCCGCTCACGAACGTGCGCCGCCGCGCGCCGCGTGAGGTCCGAGCTGAAGGCGGCGTCGATATCGAGCGCGGCGAGCGCCGCGCGCCCCGCCGCCGGCGCGGCGAGACATTGCGCCAGGAACGCGTGCTCGGCGCGCCCCGTGGGATCGAGCGGCGCCGTCTGCCGCCGGGCCCCGCCGTTGCCGGCCGGCGCCGCCGCCGGCGGCGCCCCACCGCGGGCGGCCAGCCGCTCGGCCACGAGCGAAGGCGCCAGGTTCATGCGATCGGCCACGAGACCGACCAACTCGTCGCGCACAGCGCTCGCCTCGAGGCCCTCGAACACCGGGCGCAGCGCCGCGATGACCGCGTCCTTGCCCTCGGCGCGCGACAGATCGCCGGCGTCGAGCGCGCGCTCCACGCGGAAGCGCACGAACGGCACCGAGGCCACGACGCGATCGGACATCGCACGCGGGCCCTCGGCGGCGACGAGATCGGCCGGATCGCTGCCCGGCGGAAGCGGCACGACGCGCAGCGCGAGGTTGCGCCGCGCGGCGACGCGCGCGGCGCGCAGCATCGCCTCGTGGCCCGCGGCGTCGGCGTCGAGGGCCAGCAGCACCGTCGGCGCGAGGCGCGCCAGCTCGCCGACCTGCTCGTCGGTCAGCGCCGTGCCCATCAGCCCGACCGTGTTGCGCAGTCCGGCCTGATGCATCGCGATGACGTCGGTGTAGCCCTCGGCGACGACCACGACGCCCGCCTTGGCCGCCGGCGCGCGCGCGATGTCGCCCCCGAACAGGTGCCGGCCCTTGTGGTAGACGGCGTTGTCGGAGGAGTTGAGGTACTTGGGCTTCTGGTCGGCCCCCATCGCGCGCGCTCCGAAGCCGAGCACGCGTCCGCGCGAATCGCACAGCGGGAACATGATCCGCCGGCGGAAGCGATCGTAGGTGCGGCCCTCGCCGCGAGCGCGTGAGGCAAGACCGGCCTCGACAAGTTCACGGTCGCTGAACCCCGCGCGGCGCGAGGCGACGAGCACCTTGTCCCACGCGCTCGGCGCGTAGCCGACGCGAAACTCGCGCAGCGTCGCCTCGTCGAGCCCGCGACCGGCCAGGTACGAACGCGCGCCCGCAGCCTCGGCGGAGTCCCACAGGTAGCGCACGTAGAACGCCGCGGTGCGCTCGAGCAGCTCGAGCAGGCGCTCGCGGACGCGACGGCGCTCGGCGGCGGCAGGGTCCTCCTCGACGAGCTCGAGCTTGACGCCGTAGCGGTCGGCGAGCTGTTCGAGCGCCCCCTTGAAGTCGACGCCCTCGGTGAGCTGGACGAACTTGAACGCGTCGCCGCCCTCGCCGCATCCGAAGCAGTAGAAGAGCTTCTCGGCCGGGTTGATGCCGAACGACGGCGTGCGCTCGTCGTGAAACGGGCACAGGCCCTCGAAGCGGTTGACGCCCGCCCGCCGCAGCTCCACCCGCGTGCCGACGAGGTCGACCATGTCGACCGCATCACGCACCCGATCGCGGGAGTCGTCGGTGTAGCGGGCCATTGTCGCCAGCCTAGAGGGCCTACAGGGCGAACGCCTCGGGCACCGAGAGCGCCTCGAAGGCGCGGATGCAATAGCGGTCGGTCATGCCCGCGAGCCAGTCGGTGACCCGCTGGGCCAGGTCGGCGTCGGGCGCGCCGCCGCCGTCGGGGATGCGGTCGGGCTCGGCGACGTAATGCTCGAACAGCGCCCGCAGCATCCGCCCGATCTTGGCGTGCTCGCGCCGCGCGATCGGCCCGAGGTACACGTGGTCGAACATGAACGTCCGCAGCTCGTCCATCGCCGCGCCCGCCTCCGAGCCCTGCACGATGTCACCGGCCGGCTCGGAGTGCTCGACGAGGTCGTGCACCAGCGCGTCGATCCGCCGCGACCCGGTGGTCCCGAGGATGGCGATCGCCTCGGCCGGTAGCCCCTCCTCGCTGAGCACCCCCGCCCGCAGCGCGTCGTCGATGTCGTGGTTGATGTACGCGACGCGATCGACGAGGCGGACGATGCGCCCTTCGAGCGTGCGTGGCATGGGCGCCCGCCCGGAGTGGCAGAGGATCCCGTCGCGCACGTCCTCGCACAGGTTCAGCCCAAACCCGTCGTTTTCGAGCACGTCGACGACGCGCAGGGAGTGCTCGTAATGGCGAAAGCCGCTACCGAACCGCTCGCGCAGGCAGTCGTCGAGCACCGCCTCGCCGATGTGGCCGAAGGCCGGATGGCCGAGGTCGTGCCCAAGCCCGATCGCCTCGGTGAGGTCCTCGTTGAGCGCCAGCGCCCGCGCCACCGTGCGCGAGATCTGGGTGACCTCGATGGTGTGGGTCAGGCGCGTGCGGAAGTGGTCGCCCTGGGGCGCGACGAAGACCTGTGTCTTGTGCTTCAGGCGCCGGAACGCCTTGGAGTGCACGATCCGGTCGCGGTCGCGCTGCAGCGGCGTCCGCAGGCCGCAGTCGTCCTCCGGGCGGGCGCGGCGCGCCGGCCACGAGCGCGCGGCCAGCGGCGACAGCCAGGCCTGCTCGAACTCGCGGCGGCGCGCGGCGAAGCCCTGGGCCACCGCGCCGGGGTGGGCGTGCGGATCCATGGCCACCGATTCTCGCATCGCGGCCCGGCGCACCCGGCGCGAGGGGATGAGCGCCGCGCGAGTTGTAGGGTCGAGTGGTGCTCGCTCTCCTCACTTGCTCCACAGCTCCGGGCGTCGAGTTGACCGAGGCGCCCGACCCGCAGCCGCTTCCCAACGAGGCGCTGATCGCGGTGCGCGCGATCTCGCTCAACCGCGGCGAGGTCAGGTCGCTGACGACCAAGCCGCCGGGCAGCCTCACGGGCTGGGACATCGCGGGAACCGTCGAGCGCGCCGCCGCCGACGGGAGCGGGCCGCCCGAGGGCGCCCGCGTCGTCGCGCTCATCACCACCGGCTGGGCGCAGCGCGCCGCCGTGCCGACGCACGCGATGGCCGTGCTCCCCGACGAGATCGGCTTCGCCGAGGCGGCAACCCTGCCCGTCGCCGGGATCACCGCGCTGCTCGCGCTCGACATCGCCGGCAACCTCATCGGCCGGCGCGTGCTCGTCACCGGCGCCAGCGGCGGCGTCGGGCGCTTCGCGGTCCAGCTCGCGCACCTCGGCGGCGCGCACGTTACCGGCGTGTCCGCGAGTCCCGAGCGGGCCCGCGGCCTGACCGACCTGGGCGCCGACGACGTCATCCACGAGCTCACGCCCGAGGGCCCCGCGTTCGACGTCATCGTCGAGGGCGTCGGCGGGGCCTCGCTCGGCGCCGCCATCCAGCGCATTGCCGCCGACGGCACGGTCATCTCGTTCGCCAACAGCGATCCGAGCGCCACCACCGAGTACCCGACGCGCACCCTCTTCGGCCGCGCGCCCGGCGCCGAGATCTACGGCCTGATGGTCTTCCCCGAGCTGGCCAAGCGCCGCGGGGCCACCGGGATGCTCGAGCGCCTCCTCGGGCTGCTCGCCGCCGGTCGCCTGGACCCGCAGATCGACCTCGAAGCGAGCTGGCGCGACGCCGCCGACGCCATCAACGCGCTCGTCGAGCGCCGGATCGCCGGCAAGGCGGTGCTGCAGGTCGACTGAGGCTCAGTCGATCACCGCGATCGCCTGCACCTCGACCATCATGTCGAAGAGCAGGTCGGCGCGAACGGTCGCGCGTGCGGGCCG
>DATBKW010000027.1:0-9847 GCA_036555665.1 Solirubrobacteraceae bacterium
GCGGGTCATCAGGTAGATGCACAGCCCGGCGCCGATGAGGGGGAAGAACGGCACGAGCGGCACGCGGAAGGCGCGGTCCATGTCGGGCTGAGTCCGGCGCAGCACGAGGACGCCGATGTTGACGATGAGGAAGGCGAACAACGTGCCGATGTTGACGAGCTTGGCGATCTCCGACAGCGGCACGAAGGCCGCGAGGATCGCCACGAGGACCCCGAAGACCGCGGTGATCGTGGCCGGCGTCTGGCGCGGGCTGAGCTTCCCGGCCCAGCGGGGGACGAGGCCGTCCCGGCTCATGGCGAACATGATCCGCGTCTGGCCGTAGAGCACGGTCAGCACCACCGAGGTGATGGCGATGAGCGCGCCGACGGAGAGGATGTCGGCCGCCCAGTCTCCGACGCCGGCGCCGACCTGCAGCGCGGTGGCCAAGGGCGCGTCGGATTTCGCGAGCTCGTCCGCCGGCGCCAAGCCGACCGCGACCACCGCGACGAGGATGTAGATCAGCGTGCAGATCAGGAGCGCGCCGATGATGGCGAACGGGAGGTCGCGCTTGGGGTTCTCGGCCTCCTCGCCGGAGGTCGAGATGGCGTCGAAGCCGATGTAGGCGAAGAAGATCAGGGCGGCGGCGTCGACCGTGCCGCTGAAGCCCTTGTCGGTCGTCCACGGCGAGTAGTTGTCGCCGTTGATCGACCCGACGCCGACGATGATGAAGAAGGCCAGGATCGCGACCTTCAGGCAGACCATGACGGTGTTGGAGCGCGCGCTCTCGCGGACGCCGTACATGAGCAGGCCCGCCACCGCGAGAACAAGGAAGACGGCCGGCAGGTTGACGGTGCCGCCCTCGCCGGGCGGCTGCGAGATGGCATCGGGCAGGTTGGCGCCGAACAGCGAATCGAGGAGCGACTGGAGGTAGCCGCCCCAGCCGACCGCCACGGCCGCGACCGACACGCCGTACTCGAGGATCAGATCCCACCCGATGATCCATGCGACGAGCTCGCCCATCGTCGCGTAGCCGTAGGTGTACGCGCTGCCCGACACCGGGATCGAGGAGGCCAGCTCGCCGTACGAGAAGGCGGAGAACAGGCAGGTGACGCCCGCGAGCGCGAACGAGATGATGATCGACGGCCCAGCGTCGCCGATCGCCTCGCCGATGATGACGAAGATCCCGGTGCCGATGACGGCACCGATGCCCAGGGCGGTGAGATCGAGGACCCCGACGGCGCGCTTGAGGCCGTGCTCGGGGTCGGCTTGCGTCTCGCGGATGAGGACGTCGGTGGGCTTGCGGGCAAACAACCCCGCGCGGGTCGCCGTCGCCATGAGAGGTGGCCTCCCCGCGAGGGAGGCGCAGCAAACGGCGGGTACGTTCGGCGGTGCATCGCGGGCGGCGCGCGGCGCGATCGCAAGCGCGCGACCATTCCGTCCGGCGCGCCCGCTACCGTCTCAAGGTTCTATGCCCGAGTTTCGCCTCGATCCGATCTTCACTCCCGCAGCCGACCAGCCGAAGGCGATCGACGGCCTCGCCCAGGGCGTCGACGCAGGAGAGCGCTTCGTCACCCTGCTCGGCGCCACGGGCACCGGCAAGACGATGACGATGGCCGGCGTCATCGAGCGCGTGCAGAAGCCCGCGCTCGTGCTCGCTCACAACAAGACGCTGGCCGCGCAGCTGTGCAACGAGTTCCGCACCTTCTTCCCCGACAACGCGGTCGAGTACTTCGTCTCCTACTACGACTACTACCAGCCCGAGGCCTACGTGCCGTCCAAGGACCTCTACATCGAGAAGGACTCGGCGATCAACCAGGAGGTCGATCGGCTGCGCCACGCGGCCACCGCCGCGCTCTTCGCGCGCCGCGACGTGATCATCGTCGCCAGCGTGTCGGCGATCTTCGGCCTCGGCTCGCCGCAGACCTACGACGACAACCTGCAGGTCCTGCGCAAGGGCGAGTTCGTCGATCGCGACAAGCTCCTGCGCAAGCTCGTGTCGATCCAGTACACGCGCAACGACCAGGCGCTCGGCCGCGGCACGTTCCGCGTGCGCGGGGAGGCGCTCGAGGTCTTCCCCGCCTACGCCGAGTCGGCCTACCGCGCCACGCTGTTCGGCGACGAGATCGAGCGCCTGCAGCACTTCGATCCGCTCACCGGCGAGCTCATCGAAGACGATCTCGAGCACGTCGCCATCTGGCCGGCCACGCACTACAACGTGCGCGAGGGCACGATCGAGGCGGCGGTCGAGGAGATCGGCCGCGAGCTCAACGCGCGCTGCGCCGAGCTCGAGGCGGAGGGCAAGCTGCTCGAGTCGCATCGCCTGCGCCAGCGCACGCAGTACGACATGGAGATGCTGCGCGAGATGGGCTTCTGCAACGGCATCGAGAACTACTCGCGCATCCTCGACGGGCGCATGGCGGGCGAGCGGCCGTACTGCCTCATCGACTACTACCCAGACGACTTCGTCTGCTTCATCGACGAGTCCCACCAGACCGTGCCGCAGATCGGTGGCATGCACGAGGGCGACCGCTCGCGCAAGCAGACGCTCGTCGACTACGGCTTCCGCCTGCCCAGCGCGCTCGACAACCGACCACAGACGTTCGACGAATTCCTGTCGATCACTCCGCAGATGGTCTTCGTGAGCGCCACGCCGGGCGACTACGAGCGCTCGCGCTCGGCTCGCGTCGTCGAGCAGATCGTGCGACCAACCGGGATCGTCGATCCGCACGTCGAGGTCCGCGAGACCCGCAACCAGATCGACGACCTCATGAACGAGGTCCGCGTGCGCGTCGATCGCGACGAGCGCGTCCTCGTGACCACGCTGACCAAGAAGATGAGCGAGGACCTCACCGACTACCTGCTCGAGATGGGCTTCAAGGTCCGCTACCTGCACTCCGAGGTCGACACCCTCGAGCGCATCCAGATCATCCGCGACCTGCGCCTGGGCGAGTACGACGTGCTCGTCGGGGTCAACCTCCTGCGCGAGGGGCTCGACCTGCCCGAGGTCTCGCTGGTGGCGATCCTCGATGCCGACAAGGAGGGCTTCCTGCGCGGTGAGACGTCGCTCATTCAGACCATCGGCCGCGCGGCGCGCAACGTCGAGGGCACCGTGCTCATGTACGCCGACAAGGAGACCGCAGCGATGCGCGCGGCGATCGACGAGACCGAGCGCCGCCGCGCGATCCAGCTCGCCTACAACGAGGAGCACGGCATCACGGCCGCCACCATCGTCAAGGGCATCAGCGACATCGCCGAGTTCCTCCAGCAGGAGGGCAAGACGCCGCGGGGCCGCCGGCGCTCCGAGCGCAAGCGGGCCAAGACCGAGGACATGTCGATGAGCGAGATCGAGAAGACGATCGTCGAGCTCGAGGAGGAGATGCTCGCCGCGGCCGACGACCTGCGCTTCGAATACGCCGCGCGCCTGCGCGACGAGATCCGCGAGCTGCGCCGCGAGCTCGTCGCGATGCGCGAGTACGAGGCGCCGGCCTGAGCCGCGCGGCGGCGGCGCCCGCTCAGGCCGTCGTCGCGTCGCCCCGGTCGTAGGTCACGGCGAACGCGTCGCCGGTCGGGTTCAGCTCGGCCGGGGTCGCCGAGACCTTGCCCAAGCCGTCGGTGACGAAGCCGGGCCCGCCGCCGCGGCGCCGGTCGGAGCTCAGGGTGATCGCCAGCGGCGACCACGCAGGATCGGTGATCGTGCCCGCGTGGCCGGTGGTGCTCGTCACCTGGGCGTTGGCGAAGGTCGCGGTGCCGAAGTCGGCGAGCGGGAGCGTGTCGCAGCCGGTGCTGTCGCAGACCGACGGGGCCTCGGCGATCCACTCCGCGGACGTGACGTCGACGTTCTCGGCCTGAAGCTGCTTGGTGAAGACGGTGCCGCGCGTGCGATTGGCCAGGTACAGCTTCACGGTGTGGCCGGTGACGGTGACGCTGGCGGACAGGGTGTCGCCCGGGCGCACCGTCATCTTGAGCTCCACCGGATCGTCCGGCACGAGTTCGTACCAGGCCGAGTAGTACGCCTTGCCGCCCGCGCAGTCGGCCTCGGTGCCGACCTGCTCGAGGGCCTTCGAGGACGTGTGCAGGCCGCCCAACCCCAGCCAGTAGGCCGAGTAGCGGCGCCGGCCGCTGCCGCAGCTGGCCTTGGGCTGCACCCACGTCCCGCTGACGCGCTTGAACGTCACGCCCGACCGGCTGACCGCGTAGCCGGCCCAGTTGGAGCTGGTGGCGGTGCGGGTAGCCGCCTCGGCCGAGCCAACGGGGACGACGACTGCCGCCAGGGCGGCGGCGAGGACAGCGGTTCTGCGAAGGCGGCTCACGCACCAGAGGATCGGCCGTTCACCCAAGAGATCCCTAAGAGATCCCTGAGATCTGGCCGATCCTCCGGCGTGTCGCCTCAGGCGTAGGCGGGCGCGGGCGCGGCCGCGGGGACCGGGCGCAGCTCGCGGCCGCGGCGCTTGGCCATCCACGCGAGCGGGGCCATCGCCGCGCGCACCGCGAACGGCGGCGGGAACGGGGCGCGCACCTCGCGGCGGAACTCGCGCGTGAACAGCGCGAGATCGAGCGGCTTGGGCATACCGGAGCGCATGCAGCGGCCTTCCTCGGCCAGCGCGACGACCGTCTCGAAGAGGCGCTCCATCTGCAGGGCCGGGCGGACCTCGACCAGCACGTGCGCGGGCTCGTCACCCGCGTTGAAGAACTTGTGCGTCTTGCCGGCCGGCACGACGACGGTCTCGCCCGGCCCGGCGATGACCTTGTTCATCCCGAGGCGGAAGCCCATCGTGCCGCTGACGACCTCGAAGCTCTCCTCCTGCTCGGGATGCACGTGCGCGCCGGGGACGGCGCCGCCGGGCGCGAGCACGAGCTCGATCGCCAGCAGCTCGCCATCGGTGTCCTCAGCGGTCTGACGGAAGATGATCTTCTCGCCGCTGATCGGGTTCTCCAGAACCTGTCCTGCGTACGCCATGGTGTTGCCCCCCACGGGTTCGTTTTCGTTGCGCCAAGCTACGCTCGCGTTTGTGGCGTGTCGTCGGCCCGGATATGGGTTTGCCGTCGGCCTCGCGAACGATTTGCGCCCAGCCGTCAGGACGAGGAGCGGTTGACCCTTCGGGCAGATACCTCGGCCTTGCGGATGAGGTCGCCTGGCACGGCGGGTAGGTTCCCGGGCGTGGTCGAGGCGCTTCTGAGCTGGTACGCGCGCGAGCGCCGTGACCTGCCGTGGCGCCTGACCCGCGATCCCTACGCGATCCTCGTCTCGGAGGTCATGCTCCAGCAGACGCAGGTCGCTCGCGTTGTGCCGCGGTACGAGGCGTGGCTCGCGCGCTGGCCGACCGTGGAGGCGCTCGCCGCCGCGCCGCTCGCCGACGTCCTGCGCCAATGGGTGGGACTCGGCTACAACCGCAGAGCCGCGCGGCTGTGGGAGGCGGCGCGGGCGGTGGCGCGCGACGGCTGGCCGGAGCGTCTCGAAGAGCTGCCGGGCGTCGGCCCCTACACCGCGGCGGCGGTCGGGTCGTTCGCCTTCGACCGCCAGGAGGTCGCGCTCGACACCAACGCCCGGCGCGTGTTCGCGCGGCTCGGCGCGGCGCTCGTGCCGCCGCCCGGCCGGGCCGCCGAGTTCAACCAGGCGACGATGGAGCTCGGCGCGACGGTCTGCACCGCCCGGGCGCCGCGCTGCGGCGTCTGCCCTCTGGCCTCGTCGTGCAGCGGTCCGGAGCCCGTGCCCGTTCGGGAGCGCTCCGGCGGGCGCTTCGAGGGCTCCAACCGCTGGGTGCGCGGCCGCGTGGTGGCCTCGCTGGCGGCCGGCGATGGCCTCCCGCGTGACATCGCCGCCGCGCGCCTTGAGCCCGCCCTGCAGGGGCTGTTGCGCGACGGCCTCATCCGCCGGGTGGCAGGAGATTTCGCGTTAGGCTGAGGCGACCGTGGCTCTCGATCGCCCGTCCATCGTCCGGCGCGACTTCCCGACCCATCGGCGCGGCTACGACCCGGAGGCGGTCGACGCCCACCTCGACCGGCTCGCCACCGAGGTCGAGGCGCTGCAGCGCCGCGCCGCCGAGCCCGCGACGCTCTCCCAGCAGGCCGGCGAGCAGGTCAAGTCGATCGTGCAGGCCGCCGAGCGCGGCGCGCAGGAGATACGCGAGTCCGCCCAGGCCGAGGCGCGCGAGCACGTCGCGCGCGTGACCGAGGCCGCCGATCGGCTGCGCGCGCGCATCGAGCAGATGGAGCGCGACATCGTCCAGGTCATCATCGACCTGCGCACGAACGTGGAGCGCCTGCATCGCGATCTGGCAGCGCTGCAGGCGGGGGTAGGCGACCTGTCGGCGGCCGCGCCGGCGCCGGAGCCGCCTGCTGCGGAGGCGGAGGCGGGGGCGGCTGGTGCTGAGCGGATCGCTTCGCGGCAGCCGCCTGCCGCGGAGGCAGGAGCGGGCGCCGAGCGGAACGCTCCCCAGCAGCCGGCCGCGGCCGAGCCTCAGGCGGCGGCTCCCCAGCCGTCCGCGCCGGCCAACGGCGACGCCGCCGCCGCGCGCATCGTCGCGCTCGACATGGCCCTCTCGGGCACCCCGCGCGCGGAGACCGAGCGCTACATCGCCGAGCACTACGCCGTGCCCGACCGCGAAGCGCTGCTCGACGAGGTCTACGCCGCCGCCGGAAGTTCCTGAAAACGAGGCGCCTCCAACGCAGCGCGGACGACCGCGAGTGCACTACTCCCAGACGAGGTCGGCCGCGACGTCCTCGATCCGCGCCCGCAGCCAGGCGTGGCCCGGGTCGGTCGTCGCGCGCGGGTGCCACCAGAGCGTCTCGACGAAGATCGGCAGCTCGACGGGCGGGTCGAGTAGTCGAATCGAGCCCGTGCGGCGCAGGAACCCCTCTGCCCGCGCGGGTACGAGCGCCACGAGCTCGGTGCCCTGCAGCAGGAACGGCGCCAGCAGGAAGCTCTCGACGCTGAACTCGATGCGCCGCGGCACGCCCAGGCGGTTGACTGCGAGGTCCGGCAACGCGACCGGCTGCCCGCCGCCGCCCATCGAGTAGATGATGTGCCCGAGGGCGGTGAAGTCCTCGAGCGTCATGCGCTCGCCGACGCGAGCGTTGCCCTCCCAGACGCAGCACACCCAGCGGTCCTGCCACAGGCGCGCGCCCGGGAGGTCCGTCTTGCCCATGATCTCGGTCGGCTCGACGACGAGATCGACGTCGGCGTCGCGCAGCGCGCGCTCGGCGTCCGCCAGGCGCGGGAGGACCTCGATGGCGACGCCGGGTGCCTCCGCCGCCAGCGTGCGGACGAGCGGCCCGATGAGCATGAGCACGGTGTAGTCCGAGCAGCTCACGCGAAACGACCGGCGGTCGCGCGCCGGGTCGAACGGCGTCGGGTCCTCGATCGCGCCGCGGATGAGGCCGAGCGCCTCCCGGACGGGGCCGGCGAGCGCCTCGGCGCGTGGCGTCGGGACGAGCACGGCGCCCTGGCGGACCAGTAGCGGGTCGCCGCACTGCTTGCGCAGGCGCGCGAGCGCGTTGCTCATCCCCGGCTGGCTCAGCCCGACGCGCCGTGCCGCGCGGGTGACGTTGCGCTCGCTGAGCAGGGCGTCGAGCGCCACGAGCAGGTTGAGGTCGAGTCCTCCGAGATCCATTGCTGCCGTGAATCTTGCCTATCACGAGATTCAGTTGCCATATGGCCCTCCGCCGATCTAGGCTCCCGCGCCGATTGGGGAGACGTCACGGAGGGAGTGGGGAAGTGTCACAAGACGAGATTCCGGTTCTGATTATCGGTGGGAGCCTGGTCGGCCTGACCACCGCGATGCTGCTCGGCGAGCACGGCGTGCCGTCGCTCTCGGTCGAGCGCCACGCGGGCACGGCCATCCATCCGCGCGCCGGGCACTTCCAGCTCGGGACGACCGAGATGCTGCGCCAGGCGGGGCTGGAGGACACCGTCCGCACCACCTCGGCCAAGACCTACAGCCCGACCGGCGGGATCATCGCGGTCGAGTCACTCGCCGGGCGCGAGCTCGCCACCTACGTCAAGGAGCTCAACGAGGGCGTCGAGGGCTGGAGCCCGACCGTCCGCGTCTTCATCAACCAGGACGTCCTCGAGCCGATCCTGCGAGAGCGGGCAGTCGAGCTCGGCGCCACCGTGATCAATCGCACCGAGGTCACCGGCCTCGACCAGGACGACGACGGCGTCACGGCCACGCTGCGCGACCTCGACAGCGAGGACGAGCGAACGGTCCGCGCGCGCTACGTCGTCGCCGCCGACGGCAACCGCAGCCCCACGCGCGGGCGCCTCGGGATCGAGATGGCCGGCTACGGGGAGCTCTCGCGGAGCATCACGATCTACTTCACCGCCGACTGCGCGCCGCTGCTGAAGGACCGCAACCAGGGCGTCATCTACGTCCACAACCCCACGCTGCGCGGCTTCTTCCGCTTGGACCGAACCGGCGGCACCGGGTTCCTCGTCATCAACACGGTGGGGGAGGACATCACCACCGACGAGGCGGTCAGCGTCAGCGACGGCCTCACCGATGAGCGCGTTCACGAGTACCTGGAGACGGCGATCGGCTCGCCGGACGTGCCGTCGGAGGTCCTCGACGTCGCGCACTGGCGCGCCGAGTCCAACTACGCCACCCGCCTGAGCGAGGGGCGCGTCTTCCTCGCCGGCGACGCGGCGCACGTTGTCCCGCCCAACGGCGGGTTCGGCGGCAACGCCGGCATCCTGGACGCCCGCAACCTGGCGTGGAAGCTCGCCGCGGTGGTCAAGGGCGAGGCCGAGCCGGCGCTGCTCGAGACGTACAACGCCGAGCGCGGCCCGCTGTCGCGGCTGGTGGTCGAGCAGGCCTACAACCGGTACGCGACGCGCGTCGTGCCCGAGCGCGGCACCGACGACGTCGAGCCGCTCGTCGCCGACATCGAGCTGGAGATCGGGCTTGTCATGCGATCGAGCGCGGTGATCGACGACGGCAGCGCTGACGACGGCGCGCTGCACACGCATCCGTCGGAGAGCCATGGGCGCCCTGGCACGCGCGCGCCGCACTTCGTGCTCGGCGACAACCACTCCACCATCGACCTGTTCGGCAGCTCGTTCGTCCTGCTGCGCGCCGCCGGCGCGGGCGCCGATGATTGGGCGCCGGAGGGCGTCGAGGCCCATGTCATCGATGCCGAGGGCTTCGCCGAGGCCTACGGCCTGTCGCCGGGCGGCGGGTCGCTGGTGCGGCCCGACGGCATCGTCGGATGGCGCTCGGCCGAGCCGTTCGAGCGCGAGGAGCTGTCGCGCGCGCTGGACTCGATCCTCGCGCGCGAAGCGGCGTACGCGTAGGTCGGGCTAACCGGCGAGACCCAGCAGCCGCTCGGCGTTGCCGTGGGCGATGAGCTCGAGGTCGCCCGGGCTCAGCGGCGCGGTCTCCAGCAGCCGCTGCCCGTCCTCGTTGGGCGCATACGGCCAGTCCACCGAGAACAGGACCCGCTCGACCCCGAAGACCATCAGCGCGCACATGAGCGGCGGCACGCTGAACAGCCCGCTGGTCGTGATGTGGACGTTGGCGAGCACGTACTCCGACGGCATGCGCTCCAGTCCGGTGACCCTCGGCGGCAGGTTGTCGTCGACGCGCTGGAGCATGAACGGCAGCATCTCGCCCATATGCCCGATGACGAGCGACAGCTCGGGATGGCGATCGAAGACACCGCCGAGGACCATCCGCAGCACGTGGATCCCGGTCTCGGCGTGCCAACCGAAGGCGGCGGCGCTGAGGAACCAGCTGACGGCCGGGGCAAAGCCCTGGTAGTAGGCGTCGCGGACCGCCGGGACGGGCTCGGCAGGGTGTAGGTAGAGCGGGACGCGGAGCCGCACGGCCCGCTCATGGAGCACGTCGAAGGCCGGGTCGTCGAGGAAGCGCCC
>DATBKW010000028.1:0-7590 GCA_036555665.1 Solirubrobacteraceae bacterium
CCCTGGCGCAGGACGTTGTCGGCCTCGCGGAACGCCTCGAGGATCGTCGTGCGGCGCTCGACGATGTTCAGCAGCTTCTCGTTCGGGATGACGATGAGCGTGTCGACGACGTCGCGCAGGCGCGAGATGCCCTCGTCGGCCTGGCGCATCCGCTGCGAGCCCTCGAAGTCGAACGGCTTGGTGACCACGCCGACCGTCAGCGCGCCGATCTCGTTCTTGGCGATCTCGGCGATGACCGGCGCGGCGCCGGTGCCGGTGCCGCCACCCTCGCCCGCGGTGACGAACACCATGTCCGCGCCCTTGAGCGCCTCCTTGATGTCGTCGCGCGATTCGGCCGCCGCGCCGAACCCGACCTCGGGGTTCGCGCCGGCCCCGAGGCCCTTGGTCAGGTCGTGGCCGATGTTGAGCTTGATGTCGGCGTCGCACATCTGCAGCGCCTGGGCGTCGGTGTTGGCCGCGATGAACTCGACGCCGCGCAGGCCCGCGTCGACCATGCGATTGACCGCATTGGTCCCGCCGCCGCCGACGCCGACGACCTTGATGACCGCGAGATAGCTGCCGCTGCTTTCCATGGGGTTCCGACCGAGCCTCGATCTAACGTTGAAGGTTTGTGCGCCCCCGGTCGTGCCTCTGCGCGCATGCACGGTATGCACGGGCATCGAGCGCTGTCAACGCCAAGTCTAACCCAGCAAGGTTCCTTGCAGTTTCCGGAACCCTCAAGTTGTGCAGGAGATTCGCGGTCGAGACAAGCCTCGACCACAAGTTGAGGGTCAGGTCATGGCGCCCCCGTCGCGGTCTGCGGTTGCGTCGCGGTCTGTGGTTGCGTCGAGGCCTGCGGTTGCGCGGGTTGGGCACCGACCTGCGCGGTGGTGTCGGGCTGCTCCGGCTCGGGCGCCTCCAAGCCGCCGGCGGCGGGGCGCTCGGGCAGCCGCACGTCGAGATACGCGGCGCCGGCCGAGGAGCGGTCGGCGAGCACGCGCGCGACCGCGATCCACTTGGCCCGCAGGCGCTCGGTGCCGCCGAAGTACAGGACGGGGCCGTCGTCGAGCGGCGCCGTCAGCCCACGTGGTCCCGAATAGACGCGCTGCACCTTGGTCCGGAGCGCGGGCGGAGCGGCCGCCAGCAGCGCGATCGCGTGCTGGGCGACGCGGTCACCGACCGTGTCCCCGCCCGGCACGGCGCCGGCGGAGATCAGCGGCAGCCCGGCGGTGGCGCTGCCGCGCAGCAGGGTGCCGTCGGCCGCCACGGCGACGCGGTCGTTGCCCGCGGCCATCGCGCCGACGGCAACGTGCTCGTGGACGACGACGCGCAGCCGGTGCGGGAAATCGGCGTGCGCGTCGACCGAACGGACGGCCGGGAAGGGCGCGACGGCGGTCTGCAGCTGCTTGGCCCGCACGTGCAGGGTGGTCATCTCGCGGGCGGCCTCCTGCAGCGCGGCGCGCACGCGCGGGGCCTCGGCCCCGCTCAGGCCGGTCACGTCGACCTGGCGCACCGCCACGAGGCTCGAGTCGCGCAGCCACAGCCAGCCGGTGGCGAGCAGCGCCAGGATGCCTAGGCACGCCGCGACCGCGCGTGCGGGCGGGCGGCGCGGGAGCGGCGGCATCGGGAGGGGCATCCGAAGGGCGCATTCGACGCCGGAGCACGGATCCCTACCCTGATGCGCCGATGCAACTGCGCGACCTCACGACGCTGCGCCTCGGCGGGCCCGCCGCACGCTACGCCGAGGTCGCGGACGACGATGCGGTCGTCGCGACGGTGCGCGCCGCCGACCGTGCCGGCGAGCCGCTGCTGGTCATGTCCGGCGGCTCGAATGTCGTGGCCGCCGACGCGGGGTTTCCGGGCACCGTGCTGCGGATCGTCACGCGCGGCGTGGCGCGCGACGGCGCGGAGCTCGAGGTCGCCGCCGGCGAGCCGTGGGACCCGTTCGTGGCCGGTTGCGTGGCGGGCGGGCTCGCGGGCGTGGAGTGCCTGGCCGGGATACCCGGCTCGGTCGGCGCCACCCCGATCCAGAACGTCGGCGCCTACGGCCAGGAAGTGGCCGAGACGATCACGGCGGTGCGCGTCTATGACCGCGCGCGCGACGCCGTCGAGGAGCTCGCGCCCGCCGCGTGCGGCTTCGCGTACCGTTCGAGCGCGTTCAAGCGCGATCCCGACCGCTGGGTCGTGCTCTCGGTGCGCTTCGTCCTGGAGTCCTCGCTCTTGTCTGCGCCGATTCGCTACGCCGAGCTGGCGCGGGCGCTCGGCGTGGAGCCGGGGGCCCGCGCTCCGCTTGCCGACGTGCGCGAGGCGGTCCTGCGCCTGCGCCGTGCCAAGGGCATGGTCCTCGACCCTGCCGATCCGGACACCGCCTCAGCCGGGTCGTTCTTCACCAACCCGGTGCTCGATGCGGCGGCGTTCGCACGGTTGAGCGCGCGCGCGGGCGCCGAGCCGCCCGCCTGGCCGCAGGACGACGGGCACGTCAAGACCTCGGCCGCCTGGCTCATCGAGCGCGCGGGCTTCCGGCGCGGCTATGGCAACCCGGAGGGCATCGCGATCTCCTCCAAGCACACGCTCGCGCTGACGAATCGCGGCGCGGGCACGACGGCCGAGCTCGTCGCGCTCGCACGCGAGATCGCCGGCGGCGTGCGCGACGCGTTCGGCGTCGAGCTCACGCCAGAACCGGTCTTCGTCGGGCACGCCTGGGCGCCGGGCTAGCGACGGCCGGCGACGGCGCTGCGCGCCACGGCGACACTGGCCAGCAGGACGTCCTCGAGCAGGCGCAGCAGCGTCTCGCGGTCGACGTCGCTGTCGCGCCACTCGTCCAGTGCGCTCTGGTGGAAGTCCAGGTATGCGCGCAGTGCCACGAGCGCCAGCGGCGGCGGGTCGTCCGTACCGAGCTGGTTGATGGCGATGCCGGTGACGATCACGTCGCGGTAGCGCTTGCGCAGCGCGTCGATCTCCGGCTCGGCGGCGGCGTGGGCGTGGCGCATGACGCGCCAGGCGTCGCTGGGCTCGGCCGCGTGCTCGATCGAGTGCAGCGTGTTGGCGAGGAGGCGCTCGGCGAGCGGCTGGTCGGGGTCGACGATGAAGCCCCCGGTCAGCTCGTCGCCCGCGCGCTCGAGGGCGGCGAGGAACACGTCCAGACGGCCGCGCGGGAAGTAGTGGTAGAGCAGGTTGCGCGTGACGCCCGCCCGCTCGGCGACGTCGTCGAGCGAGAGGCGCGCGTAGCCCTGCTCGGCGGCGACGGCCAGCGCGGCCTGCGCGAGCTGGGCGCGCCGCTCGGCCGGTGGCAGCCGCCGGCCGGTCGGCGCCGGCTGCGCGCCGCGA
This sequence comes from Solirubrobacteraceae bacterium, assembly GCA_036555665.1. Taxonomy (GTDB): domain Bacteria; phylum Actinomycetota; class Thermoleophilia; order Solirubrobacterales; family Solirubrobacteraceae; genus JAOPZW01. The sequence goes on from DATBKW010000028.1 coordinate 3,307, forward strand.
GCCGCCGGCGCCTGGTCGCGGCCGCTCCGCGCCGCCTGCGCCTTCCGCCCGCCCGTCGTCTTGGTGCTCTGCTCGCTCATGGGAGGATCATTTAGGAATATTTACGTTCTGTCAACTTGACGATTCGTAAATAGTAGCTATCCTGCTTCCGGTCGTTCCCCGTCCTCCCCGCCTCAATAGGAGTCCAGATTGCGTAAGAGCCTTGCGCTGGCCATCACCGGCGCGCTGATCCTCGTTCTCGGTGTCGCCGGCGTCGCCCAGGCCGTCACCAGCAAGCAGACCATCGCCGTGAAGCTGGCCCAGAGCAAGGCCGGTACGTCGGCCAAGCCCAAGTCCGTCGGTGCACTCACCGTCGACCTCAAGGTCGCCAAGGACCCAGCGGACGCGCCGTTCGCGACGAGCAAGACCGTCATCCACTTCGACAAGAACCTCGTGTTCAACGGCGCGAAGTTCAAGAGCTGCACCGAGGCGCAGGCGCGCACCGGCGCCGCGGCCTGCACGAAGGCCAAGATCGGCGGCGGCGCGGCGCAGGGCCTCGCGCTCGGCCAGGTCGAGAACCTGAAGATCACGGCCTACAACGGCCCCGGCGGCAAGTCGATCCTGCTGCATGTCGTCGGCACCCAGCCGCTGCAGATCGACACCGTGATCGTCGGCAAGCTCAAGCCCGATACCGGCAAGTTCGGCCGCAAGCTCGACGTGACCATCCCGTCGAACCTGCAGCAGCCGCTCGCCGGCGTGTACGCGACGCTGACCTCCTTCGTGACCAAGGTCGGCGGCACCGCGAAGGGCACCCCGTTCGTCGCGCTGAAGGGCTGCTCCGGCGGCAAGCTCCAGTTCAAGGGCGACTTCACGTTCACCGACGGCTCGAAGCAGTCGCCGGTCTCGACGACCGCCTGCAAGAAGTAAGACCCTCTTTCACCCACAGAGGTACGTGCAGTGAGCGGGCGGGCCTTCGGGCCCGCCCGTTTTCTTGCCCGGGCCCGCGCGCGGGCGTAACGTCGTGTCATGCGAGCACGTGAGCGCGCACCGGTCCGCTTCCTGCGCGAGCTCGCCCTGCCACGCGACGAGCGTCGGGCCGCCCAGGCCGAGCGCCGGGCCGAGGACACGATCCGCCGCGAGCGCGACAACCCCTACAGCGCCGAGCGCCGCGCCGCCCGTGTCGAGGCCGAGCGCCGCCGCAACAACCTCTTCGGCGGGCTCTAAGGCGGCGGCGGGTGGTCTGCCGCGAGGCGCTTTTGGCGGTTTGCGACCAAGGCAGTAAGGGTCGGGCGCTGAGGCGCCGCCGGTGTGGCGTCATGCCTCGTCGCCGCGGCTGCGCAGGGTGCGCCGAGGTCAGTGGCTGCATGCCCAACTCGGCGTCGCCTTGGGCTTTGTGATCGATATCCGAGACGAAGTCCCCACGCGATGCGATTCGCCGACCGCTGGGGCCGGGCGGCGGACGGAGGCCGACCGCCGGCCCCAGCGCGACCGCGGGCGCTTCACCTCCTCAATGCCCTGAAACCGCGGCGCCGCAAGACGCCAGGGCAGACAAACCGCTCAGCCCGCAGTCAGCCCCTGCAGCCGCGCCCGAGCGGGCTCGGGCAGCCTCTCGAAGCGCAGCGCATACGCGTCGTGACCCTCGTGGCGCAGCACCCGCGCGCGCCCTTCAACGCTCTCGGCATCCGCCAGGGGCAAGCGGAACTCCAGCACCTCGTCGAGCACGAGCGGGCGCGGCGTCGACACGCACATGCCGCCCGGGCAGAGGTTGCGCGTCCGTGCATCGATGGCCGACCCCCGGCGCCGGCGAAGCAGGCAGGGCAGCTCGATCTCGGTGCGGGGCGCCCGGCGGCGTTCGGTCACGCGCGGGACGTTAGCCGTCGCCCGAGCGCGTCGACGTCGCCCGCGCCGAGCACCAGGCACAGATCGCCGGCGCGCAGCAGCCCGCCGAGCGCCTGCTCGGCCACGTCGAAGTCCGGCAGCCACATGACCGTCCGCCCCTCGGCTGCATCGGCGGCGGCCTCGGCGACGAGCAGGCCGCTGACGCCGGGGTAGTCCTCGGCGCGCTCGCGTGCCGGGTAGACGTCGAGCACGGCGGCGACGTCGGCGCGCGCCAGCGCCGCGCCGAACTCGCGCGCCAGGCGCTGCGTGCGTGAGTACAGGTGCGGCTGGAAGACGGCGACCACGCGCCGGGCTCCCTGCGTGCGCGCCGCATCGATCGTCGCCGCGACCTCGGTCGGGTGGTGCGCGTAGTCGTCGACCACGCACGCGCCGGTTGCCGTGACGCCCAGCTCCTGAAAGCGCCGCCCGGCGCCGGCGAAGTCGGCCAGCGCCGCGACCGCCTCGGCCTCGTCGGCGCCCGCGAGGACGCATGCCTCCAGGGCGGCGGCGGCGTTGCGGGCGTTGTGGGCGCCGGGGATGCCCAGGCGCACGGTGCGCCCGCGCCAGGCGAAGGTCGAGCCGGCGCCGTCGAGCTGCGGCTGGGCGTCGAAGGCGACGAACGGGGCGTCGCCGCGCAGCGCGACGACGTCGGGGCGGTCCCACAGCACCGCCTGCGGCGCGGCCGCCAGCAGCGCGCGGAACGTGTCGCGCAGCTCGGCCAGCGAGCCGAAGGTGGCGTGGTGGTCGAGCTCGACGTTCGTCACCACCGCGACGTCGACGTGCAGGGAGAGCATCGAGCGGTCCGACTCATCGGCCTCGACGACGAGCCAGTCGCCCGCGCCCCAGTCGGCGTTGTGCCCGGTGGTGGTCAGCGCGCCGCCGATCAGGTACGCGGGCTGGAGGCCACAGCGCAGCAGGACGTGGGCGACCATCGAGGTGGTCGTCGTCTTGCCGTGCGCACCGGCGACGGCGATAGTGCGCTTGAGCAGGCTCAGCTCGTCGAGCAGATCGGCGCGCGGGTGGTCGGGCAGCCCGCGCTCGCGCGCGGCGGCGCGCTCGGGGTTGTCGGCGGGGATCGCCGTCGAGTGGACGACCTCGACGTCGTCGCCCGCGGGGAGATTGGCGGCGTCGTGGCCGAAATGGACGTCGACGCCGAGCTCGGCCAGCGCTCGCAGGCCGGGCGAGTCGGCGCGGTCGGAGCCCGACACCGTGGCCCCGAGCTGCGTGGCGACGCGCGCATAGCCGCTCATGCCGGCGCCGCCCAGCCCGATCAGGTGCAGCCGCCGCCCGGCCCACGGTCGCTCGTCCGCCATCGCGCGGCACGCTACCCCCGCGCACGAACGTCCGCGACGTAACACTCCTGTTGGTACGTCGCGGACGTTCGTTGCGAGTGGTTTGCTGCGCAACCTTTGCGCCGCCCAAGCGTTGGTAGTTGCTGCATGCAACCCGTCTCCCGCAACCGCTGGCGCGCCCTCCCGACCGCGATCATCGTGATCGGCGCGATCGCGCTCGGGGCCGCGACCGCGAAGGCCGAGCCCGTTCATCCGGCCGCGGCGAGCACCTCGGCCGCGATCCGCTGAGCCGCGTCGGGGCGTGCGAGCCCCGCCGACGCCCGTCCCATCGCCTCAAGCCGCACCGGATCGCCCAGCAACGCGGTGACCTCGCGGGCCAGGCGCGCCGCGTCGAGCTCGGCGTCGGGCACCACGACGGCGGCCCCGGCCTGCTCCATCCAGCGCGCGTTGGAGCTCTGGTGATCGCCTGACGCATGTGGATAGGGCACGAGGATCGCGGCTCGGCCGTGGGCGGCGACCTCGAAGATCGAGCCACCGGCGCGCGCGACGCACAGGTCGCCGGCCAGGATCGCGTCGCCGAACGGGGTGATGTACTCGCGCAGGTCGTAGTTGGCGGGCGGATCGGGGCCGAGGCGCTCGCGCAGCGCCGCGAAGTCGCGCGACCCGCAGGCATGCAGCACGCGGAAGTCTGCCCCGGCCAGGCCGGCAATCGCCGCCTCGTTGATGGTGCGGGCTCCCAGCGAGCCGCCGAAGACGAGCACGCACCGTTCCTCGTTGCCCAGTCCGAACCGCGCGCGTGCGGCCGCGCGGTCGGTCGCCGGCGGCGGCACCGCGCGCCCGGTGACGAGGTACCGATCGCCACTGCGGCCTTCGATCGGAAAGGCCAGGCACACCCGCTGGGCCCAGCGCGCGAGCGCGCGGTTGGTCAGCCCGAGATGGCTGTCGGCCTCGGCCAGTACGAGCGGGACGCGCTGCGCCGCCGCCGCCAGGCCGACCGGCCCGGCGACGTAGCCGCCGGCACCGAGGACCGCGTCGGGCCGCACGTCGCGCAGGATCCCGTATGCCGTGCGCACCGCGAGGACCGCCTTGCCCAGCGCTCGGGCCGCCTTGAGCGGATTACTCCGGCTCAGCCCCT
>DATBKW010000029.1:0-21535 GCA_036555665.1 Solirubrobacteraceae bacterium
GCGCAGATCGCGCTCGACGACATCGTCGCCGGCCCCGACTCGATGCTCGGCGAGATCGGCGACGGCTTCAAGGTCGCCATGAGCGCGCTGGACTCAGGGCGCTACTCGGTGGCCGCCGGCTGCGTGGGCATCTGCCAGGGCTCGGTCGACGAGTCGGTCAAGTACGCCACCGAGCGCCACGCCTTCCAGCGGCCGATCGCGTCGTTCCAGCTCGTGCAGGAGATGATCGCCGACATGGTCGTGCGCACCGACGCGGCGCGGATGCTCGTCTACCGGGCGGGCGCGCTGAAGGACGCCGGCCGGCCGTCGACGACCGAGACCTCCATCGCCAAGTACTTCGCCACCGAGGCGGCCTGCTGGTGCGCCGACCGCGCGATCCAGATCCACGGCGGCGCCGGCTATGTCGACGATCACCCGGTCGAGCGCTTCTACCGCGACGCGCGCGTGACGACGCTGTACGAGGGCACCTCGCAGATCCAGAAGCTGATCATCGGCCGCGCCGCGACCGGCATCAACGCGCTGGTGCCGTCTTAGCTCAGGGCGTGAGCGCCACGGCCGCCTCCGGCGTGGCGACGCGGAAGCTGAAGCTCTCCAGCAGATAGAACTCGACGGCGTCGGCGTCGTGGCTGTCGTAGCCGATCGACAGGTCCTCGCCCGAGTCGAAGAGGAAGTCACCGCCGCGCTGGCTGACCACGACGGCGCCGTCGACGCCGGGCGACCAGACGAGCGGCCCGCCGATGATCTTGCGCAGGTGGTCGAGCAGCGGATAGCCGCCGTGCTCGCTGGTCTCGAGAACACGCGTGTAGGCCTCGCGGCCGAGGGCGAGCCCATACGGACCCTCGATGCCGACGTGCAGCAGCGCCTCGACCGCGCCGGCGACATGGCGCGGATAGGTCGCGCAGTCCTCGCCGAGCTCGATCGGATCGTGCGTGGAGGCCTCGGCGATGCCGGTGATGCCGGCGGCCTCCCAGCCGTGGAAGACGGCCCGGTTCTCGGCCGTCGCGATCTGGTGGGCGGCGGTGTCCAGCGCGGCGAGGTCGACGTCCTCAGCGCCACGATCGCCGTCGCGCAGCTCGTCGCGCGAAAGCGAGAACCGCGCCCACAGCTCGACCACCGGGAGCACCCTGCGCTGCAGGGCGGTCACCCCGTCGCCCGGCGCGTCGGCGAGCTCGGTCACGCGGCCGAGGTTCGTGGCCGAGTGCTCCCAGCCGTGCGGCCCCGAGAAGTCGACGAGCTTGCGCGCGGCCAGGGCCGGCGTCAGACGCTCGCGCGCCTCGTCGTCGATGAGGCTCCAGTTCGCCTCGGTGATCGGCGCGTGCTCGCGCAGCAGGTGGCTCATGACGCCGCTCCCTTCAGGCTGCCGATGCCCAGCGACGTGCTGCCCGCCAACGGCGCGCCGCGCTCCGCCGCGCCCTCCACGGCCTCCTCCTCGGCCTCCTCGCCGTGCTCGACGATGTCGCCCTCCTGGAAGAGGATCCCTTCGGCGATCTCGCGCCACAGCGGCGTGCGCCGCAGCAGGAACTCGAGGTCCATGGAGAAGTGCTTGAACTCCTCGCCCTGCGCGTCGCGCATGATCGCCAGCGCGGCGCGGTCCGATTCGACGGCGATGCGCTGTTCGTACCAGCCGATCGCCTCGGCCTCCTCGGTCAGCGACGCGCACAGGCGCGCGAAGGTCCGTGTCTCGTCCGGCAGCTCGTCGGCCGGCTCGTGGTACTGGTCGAAGCCCATGCGCGGCATCTTGTCGTACGGGGGCGGAGGGTGGGGCCACCCCCCGGTCACACATGCCGGGTGACGGCATGGTGCGCGCGGGGCGGCACGCCTACCGTCCCGTGGTATGGCCGTCACAGGCATCGCCCGTCCCGTCCTCGTCGTCCTGATCGTCGTCGCGGGCCTCCTCTTCGCCATCGGCGCGACGTGGGCGGTGGCGTTTGCCACCCACCACAGCGAGACCCATACGCGCACGTTGCCGGCCGGCGCGAGCATCGAGATCGACAGCGACCACGGCGATGTCCGGGTTGTGGGCGGCGATCGCGCGGACGTCAAGCTGACGACGAAGGAACGTCGTTCGGTCTTCGGCCGTCCCCACGTCCGGGTCAGCTACGCCGACGGCCGCCTGCGGCTCCACACGAGCTGCTCGGGGGCCGAGCTGTTCGCCAACGAGTGCGCGGCAAGCTACGTCGTCGAGGTGCCGCGCGCCATGGCGGTGCGGGTGGCCGCGAGCGCCGCCGACGTCCACGCCGAGGACGTGCGCGGGCGCCTGACCGTGCACGTGAGCTCGGGCGACGTGCACGTCGACGCGCCCTCGCCGGACATCGTCGCCACGGCGAGCAGCGGTGACATCCACGTTCACGCGAGCGACGCGACGCTTGTGCGAGCCGAGGCGTCCTCCGGCGACATCCACGTCAGCGTGCCCGATCGCACCTATGCGGTGCAGACCCACGCGACGTCGGGCGACCAGTCCGTGCACGTCCACGACGACCCCGACGCGCCTCGCAAGCTCGTCGTGAGCACGACGTCCGGAGACCTGCACGTCGAGTCCGATGGCTAGGGCGGCTAGGGTCCGGCTCCGTGGCCGACGCACCCGACGTCATCGGCGTGGTCGGCGCCGGGACGATGGGCGCCGGCATCGCGCAGCTCGCGGCCGCCGCGGGCGCGCGAACGCTGCTGCACGACCCTGTGCCCGAGGCGCTCGAGCGCGGCCTGTCGCGGATCGACGACGGGCTCGAGCGCTGGCGGACGAAAGGCCGCCTGGAGCGCGAGCCCGGTCCCGTGTCCGGCGCGGCCGAGCTCGGCGAGCTGGCCGAGGCGGGGCTCGTCATCGAGGCCGCTCCCGAGCGCCTGGAGCTCAAGCGCGAGCTGTTCGCGGCGCTCGCCGACATCGCGCCGCGGGCGGTGCTGGCCTCGAACACCTCCTCGATACCCATCACCGCGATCGCCGGCGCCCTCGCCGATCCCGGCCGCGTCGTCGGGATGCACTTCTTCAACCCCCCGCCGGTCATGGGCCTGCTCGAGGTCATCGCCGGCATCGACTCCTCGCCCGAGGCGCTCGATGTGGCCCGCGCCACCGGCCGGGCGATGGGCAAGCGCGTCATCGACGCCACCGACGGGCCGGGCTTCCTGGTCAACCGGTGCAACCGGCCGTTCGGGCTCGAGGCGCTCAAGCTGCTGCAGGAGCGCGCCGCCGACGTCGCGACGATCGACGCGATCGTCCGCTCCGCGGGCTTTCGCATGGGCCCGTTCGAGCTGCAGGACCTCGTCGGCATCGACGTCGGTTACGAGGTCTCGCTGTCGTTCCACGAGCTCAGCTTCGGCGAGCCGCGCTGGCGGCCCTCCCCGCTGAGCGCGCGGATGGTGGCCGCCGGACGGCTGGGGCGCAAGACCGGACGCGGCTGGTACGAGTACCCGCGCGAGCAGGCTGAGGAGCCCGAGGCGCCGGCGCCGGGCGGCGGCGGCGGCCGGATCGTGGTCGTGGCCGGCGAGCTCAACGTCGCCGAGGAGCTGCGCGCCCTGGCCGCGAACGCGGGCTTCGACGCGCGCAGCCAGGATGACGCCGGCGGCGACGTCCCGTGGCTTCTCGTCGACTGCGGTGCCGATCCCGACGGGCCGCCGCTTCAGGGCGGGCCGGTCGCGCTGTTGTGCGCCGACGGCTCGTTGCAGTCCCTCGACGGCGGCGGCGCGGCGGTCGGCTTCCACGTCCTGCCGCCGCTCGACAGCGCCGCGCTGGTCGAGCTCACCCGCGGGGACGGCACAGCGGACGTCGCCGCCGAGCGCGCCGAGGCGTTCTTCGCCGCGCTGGGCAAGCGCACGGCATGGGTGGGCGACGGGCCGGGGCTCGTGCTCGGGCGGATCGCCTGCCAGCTCGTCAACGAGGCGTGCTTCGCCGTGAGCGAGGGCGTCGGCACGCGCGAGGACGTCGACGACGGCATGGTGCTCGGGCTCAACCACCCCCGCGGCCCGTTCGCGTGGTGCGAGGCGATCGGCGTCGCGCACGTCCTCGCGGTGCTCGACGGCCTGCGTATCGAGCTCGGGGAGGAGCGCTACCGCGCGGCGCCGCTGCTGCGCCGGCTGGCGATTCCGTGAGATCTCACGAAAAGGCGCGCTGAGGCGTTGTAGGAACGTGCCCCAGGAGCCCTTCCAGCGCTTCCTCGACGCGCACCGCGATGACGTGTGGCGCTTTCTCGTGGCGTCGGTGGGGCGCGACGCGGCCGACGACGCCTTCCAGGAGACGTTCCTGTCGGCGCTGCGCGCCTACCCGCGCATGCGCCCGCGCAACCCGCGGGCGTGGGTGCTGACGATCGCCCACCGCAAGGCGCTGGACCACTTCCGTGCCCGCAAGCGCGGCGCCGTGCCGGTCGGCGACCTGCCCGAGGTCCCCGCCCCCGAGAGCCCGGAGCGCAGCGACGACGGCGTGTGGGCACGCGTCCACGCGCTGCCGCCCAAGCAGCGCGCCGCCGTGCTGCTGCGCTTCGCCGGCGACCTCAGCCATGCCGAGGTCGCCGCCGCGATGGGCACTTCGGAGGAAGCCGCGCGACGCAACGCGTTCGAGGGGCTGCGCAAGCTGCGACAGGAGATGACGCCATGACCGAGGACCGCCTCGTCCCGCCCACCTTCGACCCCGCCGACGCGGCGTCCGCCGCCGCGCGCTTCGCCGCCACCGCCCCGGCCGACGTGCACTACGCGCTCGTCGAGACCCCGGTGGGCACGCTCGTCGCCGCCGCCACGCCGCGCGGACTGGTCACCCTGTCCTACGCGGACCTGTTCGGCGGCGCCGACGGCGTGCTCGACCGGGTCGCGGCCAAGCTCTCGCCGCGGATGCTCGAGGCGCCGGCACGCCTGGACGAGGTGCGCCGCGAGCTCGACGAGTACTTCGAGGGCCGCCGGCACGACTTCGACCTGCCGATCGACTGGGCGCTGGCCAGCGCCTTCGGGCGCCGCGTCCTGAAGGCGACCGCCGCAATCCCGTTCGGCAAGGTCAGCACCTACGGCGCGGTGGCGGCGAAGGCCGGCAACCCGAAGGCGTCGCGGGCCGCCGGCCGGGCCCTGAACACCAACCCGATCCCGATCGTGGTGCCGTGCCACCGCGTCGTCGGCGCGAGCGGGCGGCTGGTCGGCTACGCGGGCGGCCTGGAGCGCAAGGTCGCGCTGCTCGAGATCGAGGGCGTCGAGCTGCCGGGCTAAGCGGTTCCCGACGCCACGAGCAGCTCGCACGGGCCGGTGAACCCGTCCGGCCCTTCGAAGTCGCCCAGCGCCGCGCCGACCTCGTCCCAGGCGGCCGCCCGGCCCGCCTCGTCGAGCCCGGAGAGCATCTGGTGCAGCGCGCCGAAGCTCTCCTGCTCGAGGCGCAGGCAATCGGCGGCCGCGGGCAGGCGCAGCGGCGCGGGAATCGCGCGCACCGCCACCGCGTCGTAGCCGGCCGCGTCCAACGCGGTTTCGAGCACGCCGGGCGCGCCCAGGCTGAACGGGCCGGGCTGCCCGGGGGCGGGCGCACCGAGGCCCGCGCGCCGCCGGATGACGCCGACCGGCACGCTGAAGAATTCGTTGCGCTCGGGGGTCGAGAAGACGATGGCGGCCAGGCGGCCGCCCGGTCGCAGGGCGCGCCGGATCGCCGTGAGCGCCCCGGCGAGATCGGGCAGATACATCAGGCCGAGGCGGCAGATCGCCGCGTCGAAGGTGCCCCGCTCGACGTCGAGCGCTTCGGCGTCCATCGCGCGCACGGCGACGTTGGTCAGTGCCGCGGCGTGCGCGTCGCGCTCGACGTACTCGAGAATCGCCGGCGCGATGTCGGTGGCCAGGACGGCGCCATCGGCACCGACGCGCCTGGCGGCAGCCAGCGTCTGGCCGCCCGCACCGGCGGCGACGTCGAGCACCCGCGCTCCGGTCGACACGCCCGCCAGGTCGAGCATCGCCTCGGTCGCCTCGCCGAGCCAGTCCTCGAGCGTCGGCCCCCAGCGGTGCCAGGGCTCGGCCGCGTGCTGCCACTGCTCGCGCGTGGTCGCCTTGTAGACGGCAGGGTCGAACTGCGTCGCAGACATGGTGGGACCTCCTGAATAGGTTGCGTCAGACCTCTTCGATCCAGCCCAGGAGGTCGTCGCGCGTGACCTTGCTGGCGAGCTCGGGATGGTCCTCGCGGATGTGCCCTTCGATCGTGGCGATCACCTCGTCGGCATTGTCTCCGCGTGCCACGAACCCGCACTCGCATTGGATGGCCTTCGCCATGGATGCCCCCTCTCGGCTGACGTGGTGGAGGTTGTAGCGCCGGGACCTTGGATCTATCTTGGCGCAACTTTGGAGCACCAGCCAGGCCTGCGGATACAGCTGTGCGGGCGCGTGGCGATCGACCGCGGTGGCGAGCGGCTCGAGGCCGGCCTGCCGGGCCGTCAGGGCCGGCGCTGCTTCGTCTACCTGGCCGCGAACCGCGCGCGCCCGGTGGCGCGCACCGAGCTCGCCGCAGCGGTGTGGGAGGCCCAGCCGCCGCCCGCGGCCGACGCGGCGCTGAGCGCGCTGACCTCCAAGCTGCGGCGGCTGCTCGGGGCGGAGGCGCTGCCGGCGCGCGGCGACCTGCAGCTCGTGCTGCCGGCCGGGACGTGGGTCGACCTCGAAGCCGCCCGTGAGGCGGTCCATCGCGCCGAGGCGGCCGTGGCCTGCGGCGCGTGGGCGCGCGCGTGGAGCGCCTCGCAGGTCGCGCTGCACACGGCCCGCCGCGGGCTGCTGTCCGGCGACGAAGGCGACTGGATCGACGAGCTGCGCCGCGAGCTCGACACCCTGCACCTGCGCGCTCTGGAGGCCTACGGCGAGGGAGCGCTGGGCCTCGGCGGCGCCGAGCTTGCCGCCGCCGAGCGCGCCGGCCGCGCGCTCGTGCGGATGGCGCCTTACCGCGAGGCCGGGCACCGGCTGCTCATGCGCGCCCTCGTGGCTCGCGCCAACCCGGCCGAGGCGCTCGCCGCGTACGAGGAGCTACGCGTGCTCCTGCGCGACGAGCTCGGCATCGCGCCCAGCGGCCCCACGCAGGAGCTCCACCTCGCGATCCTCGGCGGCTGAGTGCGCCGGGTCGCGCGGCAGCCGCAGCGCGACGAGCGCGACCGCCGCCGTGGGCAGCAGGTTCCACCAGAAGGTGACGGCGAAGGCGTGCGCAGCCCCTGCGCCGGGCGCGGCGTGGCCGAGCTCGTGCTGGAGCAGCACGGCGAAAAGGGCGGTCCCGACGGCGCCCCCGACGCGCGTGACGATGTTCATCGTCGTCGTCGCCCGCGGGACCGCTTCGGTGGACAGCGTGCGGTAGGCCGCCGCCATCAGCGGGGCCATCATGAAGCCCATCCCGATGCCGCGGGGGACGAGGGCGACGGCGAGCAGCGCCTGGCTGGAGTCGGCCGAGATCTGGGTGAAGGGGATCGTGCCCAGCAGCATCGCGGCCGCGCCGATGAGCACGAGCGTGCGCGGCCCGCGCGTGTCGGTGAGCTTGCCCGCGAGCGGCATGGCGACCATCGCCGCAAGCCCTTGCGGCGCCATCATCAGCCCGGCGTCGAGAGCACTGAGGCCACGCGCCGACTGCTCGTAGAGCGGGAACAGGATCATCACCGCGAACATCGCGATGGCGAAGAGGAACATCGCCGCGCTGCTGGTGCCGAAGACGCGGTCGCCGAACAGCCGCATGTCGAGCAGCGGGTGGCGCGTGCGCAGCGCGTGGATGACGAAGGCGGCGACGAGCAGCGCGCCGGCGACCATGCCGACGATCGCCCGCGTGCTGCCGAGACCGGCGGTCCCCGCCTCCGAGACGCCGTAGACGAACGCGGCGAGGCCCGGCGAGAGCAGCGCGACGCCGACGCCGTCGATCGGCGTGTCCGGGCGGCGGTGCGGATCGGGCTCGAGCCAGCGCCAGGCGGCCAGCAGCGCGACCACGCCGATCGGGACGTTGACGTAGAAGATCCAGCGCCACGAGATCGCGTCGATGAGCAGGCCGCCGATGACGGGGCCGAGCACGGGGCCGAGCAGCGCCGGCACGGCGACGACGCTCATGACCCGCCCCATCCGCTGCGGGCCGGCGGCGCGGGCGAGCATCGTCTGCCCGACCGGCAGGATGATCCCGCCGCCGATCCCCTGAAGCACGCGGAAGGCGATGAGGCTGCCCGCCGACCACGCGGCGCCGCTGAGCACCGAGCCGGTCAGGAACAGCCCGAGCGAGGCGAACCACAGCGTGCGCGCCCCGAAGCGCTCGATGGCCCAGCCCGTGAGCGGGATGACCAGCGACAGGGCCAGGAGATAGCCGGTGGCGACCCATTGGATCGTCGCGACCGGCACGGCGAAGTCGCGGCCGAGGTCGTTGATGGCGACCGCGACGATCGTGGTGTCGAGGATCGTCATCACCGCGCCGAGCAGGACAACGGCGGAAAGACGCTTGAGGGCGGGATCCATGCCGTACGCTGTATCGGCCATGCCGTACACCGTATCACAGCACCGATACGCTGTACGGCTAAGCTTATCGGGATGCCGAATCGCGCTCCGTCAGAGCTCGTGTGGGATTCGGCGGCGCCCGACCAGGCGCCGCCCACACGCGTGCGCAGCCTCACCCGTGAGGCGATCGTCGCGGCCGCGATCGCGATCGCCGACGCCGACGGGCTCGACGCGGTCTCGATCCGCCGTGTGGCCGGCGATCTCGGTGTGCGCCCCATGAGCCTCTACACCCACATCGCCAGCAAGGACGACCTCCTGGACCTCATGGTCAACGAGGTCATCGCCGAGGCGCTCGTGCCCGAGCCGCTGCCCACGGACTGGCGTAGGGCGGTGCGCGAGATCGCCCTGCGCTCGCACGATGCTTTCGTCAATCACGCCTGGGTCGTGCAGGCCTTCGCGCAGCGTCCGCGCTTCGGCCCCAACTCGCTCCGCCACGCCGAGCAGTCGCTCGCCGCCGTCGCCGATCTCGGCCTCGACGAGCGCACGGCCGCGACGCTCCTGGCGATAGTCGACGAGTACGCGCTCGGCCACGCGATGCGCACGTTGCTCGCCCCGCGCGAGGATGAGCTTCGCGGCATCTTCGCGGAGACGTTGCGCGGCGCGCCAGACCTGAGCGAGTTCCCACACCTCGCCGCGTCCGGTGCTGTGACACCGAGCGAGGACGCGTTCGAGATCGGGCTCGACGCCCTCATCGAGGGCCTCGCGCGCACGCTGGTCGACCCCTGAGAGCACGAACGTCCGTCGCGTCGGAATAGGGTTCCTACGCCAGGGACGTTCGTCGTCACGGGTTGGCGCCGGGCTGCGGGAACTGCGTCGTCATCAGCCGATCCCACATCCGATCGGTCAGCAGCGCGCGCTGGCCGATGAGCAGCCGCGCGCTCGGCGTCACGCGGTAGCGGATCTTCGGCGACTCGGCCGTGATGGCGCGCTCGATGGTCTTGGCCACCGTCTCGGGGCCACCGCCCAGGTGGCGGGCCGGGCCCTTGACGTAGATGTCGCGCGTGGACTGCGCGACCCGCGCGTTGAAGCTCGTGTAGGGGCCCTCGTCCTCGGCGTGGCCGACGGCCGTCGCGGCCGCCTCGCCGAAGCTCGTGGTGATAAGGCCGGGCTGGACGATCACGACGTCGACGCCGAAGCCCTTGACCTCGAAGCGCAATGCGTCGCTGATCGCCTCCACCGCGTACTTGGTCGCGTGATAGAAGCCGCCACCCGGAAAGGTGAAGTTCGCGCCCATCGACGACAGGTTCACGATCCGGCCCCAGCGCTGTTCGCGCATCGCGGGCAGCACGAGCTGGCACATGCGGACGAGCCCGAAGACATTGGTCTCGAACTGGCGGCGCACCTCGTCGATCGGGACCGTCTCGATCGCGCCCGACTGGCTGTAGCCGGCGTTGTTGACCAGGACGCCGACCGCGCCGTGCTCGGCCTCGATCGTGCGCACGGCCTCGACGCGCGAGGTCTCGTCGGTGACGTCGAGCGACAGCAGCTTGCATCCCTGGCGCTCGAGGTCGGCGATCGAGTCGGGCCGGCGGGCGCTGGCGTAGACCGTGTGGCCGCGCGCGGCGAGGTGCAGCGCGGTCGCCCGGCCGATGCCCGAGGAGCAGCCGGTGACGAGAACCGCCTTCGAGGGAGCGCTCTGGGTGGACATGGGCGAACCATATGCGTGTGGCACCCTTGGTCTCATGCAACGCCCGCGGCTGGTCGGCATGAACCACATCGCGCTGGAGGTCGGCGACGTCGACGAGGCGCTCGCCTTCTACGGCTCGATCTTCGAGATCGAGCTGCGCGGGCGCATGCGGGGCGCGGCGTTCATCGACATGGGCGACCAGTTCATCAACCTCACCGAAGGGCGCACGGCACCGCCCGACGACCAACGCCACTTCGGCCTCGTCGTCGACGACAAGGACGCCGTGCGCGCCGCGCTCGAGCGCGAAGGGGTCGAGATCCTGCCCGGCCGCTTCATGGACTTCCGCGACCCATGGGGCAACCGCGTGCAGATCGTCGACTACCGCGACATCCAGTTCACGAAGGCGCCGGGCGTGCTGCGGGGCATGGCGCTCGAGCAGCTGGAGAAGCGGCCCGCGGCGCGCGCTGAGCTGCGCGAGCGGGGCTTCGACGGACCCTAGGGCCGCTGCGGCGGCGCGGGCGGCCGCGGAGCGGGCCGCGGCGCCGGCGTGACCTTCGGATACTGGAATTGGTGCGGCAGCATCTCTTGTATGTACAGCCGAGTTTCCCTTTCGATACATAGACGTCGCTCGGCCCTGATTCCTTACGTCGCGCGGCGCTGATTCCCTACAGGAATGGCCCCGACATTCCTGATCGGCGGCGGGCGCGAAGACGCGCAGATCCGCGCCTCGCACGCTCCCTTCGTCGCCGCCTGCGGCGGGGGGTCGATCGTGGCCTTCGCACTCGAGGATCCCGAGCGCTGGGAGGGCGCGCTGCGGCTGGCGGGCGCGACCGACGTGCGCTGCCTGTCGGCGCCGCCGACCGCCGACGACCTCGGCGCAGCGGCGGGCGTCTTTGTCGGCGGCGGCTGGACGCCCGGCTACCAGGAGGCGCTGGCCGGCTGGCGGGCGCCCGACCTGCCCTACGCGGGCTACTCGGCCGGCGCGGCGGTGGCGTCGGCGCGTGCGATCGTCGGCGGCTGGCGGCTCGGCGAGCGCGCGATCTGCGCCGAGGAGGCCGGCGAGGACCTCGACCAGCTCGAGGTCCGCGACGGCCTCGGGCTCGTGCCCTTCGCCGTCGACGTCCACGCGACGCAATGGGGAACCCTGACGCGCCTCGTGCACGCCGTCGGCGCCGGACTCGTGGACGAGGGCTGGGCGATCGACGAGGGCACGGTCCTCGTCGTCGACGGCGACGCCGCGCGCGTCGAGGGGCTGGGCGGCGCGTATCGGGTGACGCGTCAGGACGGCCGCGTCGCGGTTAGCGTGCAGCCCTGATGCACGCCGTCACCTTCCAGGCGCCCGGAGACGTCCGCGTCGAGGAGCGCCCCGACCCCGAGCTGCAGGCGCCCGACGACGCGATCGTGCGCATCGAGGCGACCGGCGTCTGCGGCTCGGACCTGCACATCTTCCACGGGCGCGTGGCGATCGAGCCCGGGTTCACGATTGGCCACGAGTACGTCGGCACGGTCGTCGCGGCCGGCGACGCCGTGCAGTCGGTCGCCGTCGGCGATCGCGTGCTCGGCTGCTTCCTGGTCGCCTGCGGCACCTGTCCGCCCTGCCGCGCCGGCAACTACCACAAGTGCGACCACTCGCGGGTCTTCGGCCATGGCGCGGCGCTCGGCGCGCTGCAGGGCACGCAGGCCGAGTTCGCCCTCGTCCCCCGCGCCAACCTCACGCTTCGCCGCGTGCCGGACGGGATGACCAAGGAGCGCGCGCTGTTCGCCGGCGACGTCATGGGCACCGGCTACCACGCAGCCGCGCCGGTGCGCGCGGGCGACAGCGTCGTCGTCCTCGGGCTCGGGCCGGTCGGCCTGTGCGCCGTCCAGGCGGCGCGCGCCGCGGGCGCCGCGCAGGTGATCGCCGTCGACGCCGTGCCGGCGCGTCTGGAGACGGCGCGCAGCTTCGGCGCCACCCCGGTCCACCTGACCGACGAGGACCCGCGCGCGGCGGTCAAGGCCGCCACCGAGGGGCGCGGCGCGGGCGTCGTCATCGAGGCGGTCGGCGATCCGCGCGCTCTCGAGCTGGCGATTCGCCTGGCGGCCAACTGCGCGACGCTGAGCGTGGTGGGCGTCTACGCCGAGCGCTGCGAGGTCCACATGGGCCTGGCGTGGATCAAGGGGCTGACCGTGCGCACCGGGCAAGCCAACGTCATCGCCCACCTCGACCGCGTCCTCGCGCTCATGGGCGCCGGCGTGCTCGACCCCGCGCCGCTGGTCAGCCACCACATGAAGCTCGCCGACGCGCCCGAGGCTTACGCGCTCTACGACCGTCGCGAGGCGCTGAAGATCGTCCTGGAGCCCTGACGTGGACCTTCCCGAGCTCGAGGGCGCGACGCACCGGACGGTGTCGGCCCGCGGGCTGGACTTCCACGTCGCCGAGGCGGGCGCGGGCGAGCCGATCGTCCTGCTGCACGGCTGGCCGCAGCACTGGTGGGCGTGGCGGCGCGTCGTGCCGCTGCTGGCGCCGCACGGGCGGCTGCTCATGCCAGACCTGCGCGGCTTCGGCTGGTCGCAGGCCCCGGACGACGGCTACGACAAGCAGACCATGGCCGAGGACCTGCCGGCGATCCTCGACGCGCTCGGGCTCGAGCGAGTCAAGCTCGTGGCCCACGACTGGGGCGCGTGGATCGGCTTTCTGGCCTGCCTGGCCGCGCCCGAGCGGTTCGGCGCCTTCGTCGCACTGAGCTGTCCGGCGCCGATGGGACGACCCAGCGGGCGCCAGCTGCTGCAGGTCTGGCGCTTTGCCTACCAGCTCGTGCTCGCGGCCCCTGTGCTGGGCGAGCGGCTCGTCGCCAACGAGGCGTTCATGGCGCGCCTGTTCACGGCCGCCGCCGCGCACGCCGACACGTGGAGCGACGCGGAGCTGCGCGCCTTCACCGGCGTCCTTGCCGAGCCCGAGCGGGCCCGGGCCAGCGTGGCGCTCTACCGCGCCTTTCTGGTGCACGAAGCGGGCCGCACGCCCGGCGGGCGACTGCACGTGCCGACGCTCTTGATGACCGGCGCACATGACCATGCGGTCCCGCCCGTGATGCTCGAGGGCGCTGAGCGCGAGGCCGACGACCTGACCGTCGAGACGGTGCCCGGTTGCGGGCATTTCCTGCCCGAGGAAGCGCCCGAGCCGGTCGCCGAGCGGGCGCTGGCGTTGTTCGGCCTCGACGTGGCGTAGCCGCCATACATGCGTCCAGTTGCGTCGCAGGACATACGTCCAGCGCGCTCGCCGGACATACGTTGAACCTGCTCGGGAGGGCACGCCGGTGGGCCGACGAGGACAAGCGTGCCGTACCTGCCTCGTCTCCTGCTCTGCGCCCTGCTCGGCCTCGCGCTCGTGCCCGCGGCGGCATCCGCCGCGGACGCGCTGCCGCCTGCCGTGCCGGTGCCGGCTGCCGACGCGCTGATGGCCCAGGCGCACACGCTGGCCATCGGCCGCTGGGGCGCCGAGCCGTGCGGCGGACAGGTGACCGTGACGTGGGCGCACATGGGCTCGGGGATCAACGCGCGGTCGCAGTGGATGAGCACCGACGTGCACAACCCCGCGACCTACACGCAGTGCTCGATCACCTACAACCTCGACGTCGACTGGGACTGGCCGAAGCTGTGCACCGTCGTCGAGCACGAGCTCGGCCACCTCGACGGCCACGACCACGTCAACGACCCGCACGACGTGATGTCGCCGTACTACGTCTACCCGACGAGCGAGTGCTCGGCGGGCACCGCGCCGGCGGCGAGCGCCCCCGCGCCCGACGCCGCGCCCAAGACGAAGACCGCGTCCGTGCTGGTCAAGAAGCACAAGTCGTCGAAGCGCAAGAAGGCGACCAGCCGGAAGGCTGCGGCTCGGCGCGCGGCGGCTCGGCGCGCGGCCGCGCGGCGTGCGGCGGCGCGGCGTGCGGCGGCGCGGCGTGCCGCGAAGTCGCGGCGCCACGCACGCATCGCGCTCGCTTAAGGCCGGTCTGCCGCACGGGTTGGCGGCGCCGCGCTGCCAATGGCAGTGAAGGCAGGTGGGCGCGCTCGTTTGCGGCAACTGCGCTGGGTAGGGGGGCTCCTGGCCCCCAAGTCAGCACACTTCGACGGTCGCGCGAGCGAGCTATGGTCGATAGGTGGGCCAGGAGCCCACTAAGTCACCACAGCGCCGCCCGCGGGCGTGCGGACCCACCCTCCCTCGATGCCCTCGGCCGCGAGGTGCCGCAAGCGCCGGCGGCAGAGCGTGCGACCTACGCCCGCGGCGCCCACTGCGCCTCGGCGAGATCCCCTTCCGGCAGCTCCGCCGGCGTCGGGATCTCGGGCGTGTCGCGCAGGTACCACTCGGCGTCGAGTGCGGCCTCGCAGCCCGAGCCGGCAGCGGTGACCGCCTGGCGGTAGGTGTGGTCGACCAAGTCGCCGGCGGCGAAGACGCCCGGCACGCCCGTGCGGGTCGACTTGCCTTCGGTGACGACGTAGCCCTCGTCGTCGGTGGGCACCTGGCCGGCGACGATCTCGGACTGCGGCTCGTGGCCGATGGCGATGAAGGCGCCGCCGATCGGCAGCTCGCGCTCCTCGCCGGTCTCGACGTTGCGCAGGCGCGCGATGCGGGCAAACGGGCCTTCGCCCTCGTGGAACTCCTCGACGACGTAGGGCGTGAGGAACTCGATGTTGCCGGTAGACCGGGCGCGCTCGAGCATGATCTTCGAGGCGCGGAACTCGGCGCGGCGATGGATTACGTAGACCTTCGAGGCGAACTTCGCCAGGAAGATGGCCTCCTCCATGGCGGAGTCGCCGCCGCCGACGACGACGGTCTCACGCTCCTTGAAGAACGCGGCGTCGCAGGTGGCGCAGTAGGACACGCCGGCGCCGCCGAGCTCCTCCTCGCCCGGGATGCCGAGCTTCTTGTGCTCGGCGCCCATGGCGAGGACGACCGTGCGGGCCCGATACTCGTCGTCGCCGACCCAGACCTTGTGGACGCCGCCGGGCTCGTTGGCGAGCTCGACCTTGGTTGCCTGGTCGGTGATGAACCGCGCGCCGAAGTCCTCGGCCTGGTCGCGGAACTTCTGCATCAGCTCGGGGCCCATGATGCCGCCGGCCGGGAACCCCGGATAGTTCTCGACGTCGGTCGTCTGCTGGAGCAGGCCGCCCCAGAAGAAGCCCTCGATGACCAGTGGACGCAGGTTCGCGCGCGCCGTGTACAGGGCGGCCGTGTACCCGGCCGGGCCGCTGCCCACGATGATCACGTTCTCGACGTCCGACACAGCATCACGCTCGCTTTCCACACTCACTTTACTTTGTATAGTAGCCCGTGCGCGCAACTCGTTACGCCTGTGCGGCCACCGCGGCGTCGGCCGGATGGCGCTCCTCGCGCCAGTGCGCCACCCGCTTGCGCAACTGTAGATACGCGATCGCGCCGGGCACCGTCGGCAGCCAGAACGCAAACGCGCGATAGGCGACCACCGCGGTCGCCGCAAGATCGAAGGAGACGCCGAAGGCCACGAACGCCCCGATCATGCCGCCATCGACGCCGCCGATCCCGCCGGGCAGGGGCAGCGTGTTGGCCAGCATGCCGACGAAGTAGGCCATGATGATGACCGCGACCGGGGGCGGATCGGGCCCGTAGGCGTGAAAGCACGCCCACAGGGTGGCGATGTCGAACCCCCACCACGCGACCGCGCCCAGCGTGCCCACCTCGCGCGCGCGGGCGAGCCCGATGGCGCATCGCACGCCGGCGGCGGCCGACGCCGGGATCGTCACCGCCTTGGCCATCAGCCGCGCCACGCGGCCGGAGCCGTGCGCCCAGTGCGAGATCCGGCGTTCCGCGTCGCCGGGCAGCAGCGTCATGCCTAAAAACAGCGTCCAGAGGATCAGCGCGAAGACCGCGGGCACGACGGTGATCGCGAACGGCCCGGGGCCGTTGAAGATCCCGAAGTACAGCCCGAAGCCGACGATCACGAGCGCCGCCATGTACACGGCGTAGAGCAATGAGACGAAGGCCACCATGCGGACGGCGACCAGACGGCGCTCCATGCCCGAACGCCGCAGGGCCCACGCGGTCAGCGCGATACCGCCCGCCCCCGCTGCCGCGAACAGACGCGTCGCGGCCAGGCCGGCCATGGTGATCTCGTAGCTCGCGGGCCAGGTGATGCGCGTCTTGCCGCGGACGAAGACGGTGCGGAAGAGGATCACGTAGCCGGCGAACGAGGCGCACTCCATCACCAGCGCGACCGCGAGCCAGCCGGGCTTGCCGTCGCTGAGGCCCTTGATCGACTCCGAGCCGCCCTTGAGCCTCGGGAGCACGAAGTACAGGAACGCCAGCGCCGTCAGCACGAAGATCCCGAAGATCAGCGCCCGCTCGCGCGTGATGACCACGCGCGGCATCTCCTCGTCGTCGGCGTCCTCCGGGCTGGGCGGATTGGGAGCGTCGACCGGAGCCGAGCTCATGCGTGCACCCGCGCCTCGAGCGTCGCAAGCGCACGACCGGCCGCGCGCAGCGCCGGGGCGGCGCGGTGACCTTGGCGACGGACGGTCTCCGCCAGCGCGAGTCCGGCGAGGAGGTCCACGACGTAGTGCTCCCCCAAATAGACCAGGGCGAAGCCCAGCGTCGCCGCGTAGGTCCATCCCAGAGCACCCTGCACCCGCCCGGCGTCGCCGAGCACGTGCGCGGCCATCACGGATGTGGCGAAGTGCAGAGAAGGCATGGCGGCGAGAGGGTTGCCTCCCAGGACATCGTAGAGAGGCGTCCAGGCGCCTTTCCAGAACGCCTGCCCGTGCTCCTGCATCATGCGCCGCAGAGCCGGGTCGCCTCGCCCCAGCTCCCCCGTCTGCGCCGCGTACCACGGCGGAGCGGTCGGCAGCGCCCAGTAGCCGATGAGCCCGATGTCGAAGACCGCGTAGATCTGCGCCGCGCCGCGCGGGAACGCCTCGGGGCGGCGCATCAGCAGATAGAGCACGCTGCCGTGCGGCACGCCGAACCACAGCCAGTGGCACCACACGAGCAGCTGCTCGAGGCGGTGCAGCGGCTCGCCCTCGCGGCGAGCGAAGGCGCGCTGCAGCCGCAGGCCGGGCAGCTCGCCGAAGCCCAGCGCGCGGTCGGCGACCACGGGATAGCGCATGCGCGCACGCGCGCGCAGGCGCTCGGGGTCGTCGTGGGGCATCTCGTAGGCCGCGATATAAGCGTTCATCTGCAGACAGCAGATGGCGACGTCGCGCAGACGCGACCGCCGGACGGCCACGGACAGGCCGATCGGCGCCGCCGCGGCTGCGGCGACGACCACGGGCGGTGGGAGACGCAGGCGCCGGCGGAGGAGCGGCGCCGCGGCGCCGAGCACCACGGCCCCCCACGCGGCCGCACGAATGAAGCCCGCACCGCGCATCGACGCCGGCGAGGATATCCGGGCGACCGGACCATTCGACGCCCGGTGCACCGGACCGCCCGACGTGCGGGGTCTCCCGGACCTTGCTGCTACAAAGGCGGCGGTGCCCACCCTGCATGAGGGAGACGAGTTCGCCGGCCACCGGATCCTGGGGATCGCGGGGCGCGGCGGCATGGGCGTGGTCTATCGCGCGATCCAGCTCGATCTCGACCGTCCGGTGGCACTGAAGCTGATCGCCCCGCAGCTCGCCGAGGACCCGGATTTCCGCGAGCGTTTCGTGCGCGAGTCGCGCGCGGCGGCGTCGATCGATCACCCCAACGTGATCCCCATCTACTACACGGGCGAGAACGACGGCGCCCTCTACATCGCGATGCGCTACGTCGAGGGCTCCGACCTGCGCACGCTGGTACGCGCCGAGCAGCGCCTCGACGCCGGGCGGGCGGCGAGCATCGTCGCCCAGGTCGCCAGCGCACTCGACGCCGCCCACGCGCGCGGCATCGTGCATCGCGACGTCAAGCCGGCCAACGTGCTGCTCGGGGCCGGCGAGCACGCGTACCTGACCGACTTCGGGCTGACCAAGCGCGTCACCTCGCACACCGGCTCCACGCGCGAGGGGGGCTGGGTCGGCACGCTCGGCTACGTCGCGCCCGAGCAGATCCGCGGCGAGCGCACCGACGCGCGCGCCGACGTCTACGCGCTGGGCTGCGTCCTCTACCACGCGCTGGCCGGCGCGCCGCCCTACCAGCGCGAGACCGACGAGGCGACGCTGTGGGCCCACCTGCACGACGATCCGCCGTCGCTCCACGACCAGGTGCCGAGCGTCTCCGATCGCTTCGACGCCGTGCTGGCCCGCGCGCTGGCCAAGGATCCGGCCGACCGCTATCAGTCGGCGGGCGACCTCGGCCAGGCCGCGCTCGCCGCGGCGGGCCGGTCGGCCGCGCCCGGGCCCGAGCGTCTCGTGGCGGTGGGCGAGGCGGCGCCCACCGACGCCCAGGAGACGGTCGTCTCGCCCGACCAGGCGCCCACCGCCATGGCCACCCGGCCCGTCACGCGCCGCCGGGTGTGGCCCTGGGCCTTGGCGGCAGTGCCGATCGCCGGCCTGGCGCTCGTCGCCGCGCTGGTGCTCGCCAACGGCGACAACGGCGGCGGCGCGGGCACGGCGACGAAGCCGGCCGGCGGGACCACCACCGCGGCGGACGAGACCACGCCGATGAAGACCCTGACCATCGGCGGGCGCCCGAACAACATCGTGCTCGCGAGTGGGAGCGCGTGGGTCGTGCGCAGCGCCAACCCGCGCCTTGCCGTCATCGACGCCGACACGGTCAAGCGCCGGCCCTACAGCCCGCGCGTCGGCGACGCGCCGGCCGGCGAGGCGGCGGGCTTCGGCAAGCTCTGGGTGGTCAACCAGAGCGTTCCCTCGCTGGTGCCGATCGGGCTGACGTCGCACCGCCAGGAGGGCTCCGCCGTCCCGCTGCCCAACCAGGGCAAGGCGGTCGCCGTCGCCACCGGCGAGCGAGCGGTGTGGGTCGGCGTGCGCGGCAGCCCCGGCCTGCTGCTGCGCGTCGACCGCAAGCGCCGCCAGGTCGCCAAGACGATCGAGCTGCCCGACGGGCTGCAGAACCTCGCCGTCGGCGCCGGCGCGGTGTGGGTCATCGCGCGCCGCGCCAACACCGTCACGCGCGTCGACATATCGAGCGGCAACCAGCGCCCGATCTTCGTCGGCGAGAAGCCGTTCGGTATCGCCTATGGCCGCGGCGCCGTGTGGGTGACCAACAACGGCGACGACACCGTCACCCGCATCGACGCCGGCTCGCTGAACACCGGCCAGATCCCGGTCGGACGCGGGCCGAAGGGCATCGCGGTGGGTGCGGGCGCGATCTGGGTGGCCAACTCGATCGACTCGACCCTCACGCGCATCGACCCCGAGTCGCTGCGCGCCGACGGCAAGCCGATCGAGGTCGCGCTCAACCCCTACGGCGTCGACACCAACGGCAACGACGTGTGGCTCACGAGCCCCAACAAGGGTCAGGTGCAGCGGCTGAGCCCCTAGTGGGCCTTAGCCGACGTATCTGAACACCCATGGCGCGCCTCCATACAGCGCCATGATCTACCTCGTCGTCGGACTCGATCGCAGGACCCTCGCCGGCTGGCACCACAACGTCCAGGCGGCCGACGCATGCAGCGCCGCGCAGGGCGCGCTCAGGCGCGCCGCCGAGCGCGGGATCGATCTCATCGTCGCCGCGGTCATCGGGGCGGGCTCGAACGTGCTGTTCGTCCCGGCCGCCGAGCGCCAACCCGCAGCGAGCGCGGCCTAGAGATCCCGCGTCGAGATCACGCCTGCCTGCAGCGCCTCGGCCACCAGCCGCGAACGCTTCTGGTTCTGCGGCAGGTGCTCGATGCCGAAGCGTTGGAACAGCGTGCGCAGGTGCGACTTGACCGCATCGACGCTGAGGTGCAGCTCGCCGGCGATCTCCTGGTTGGTCGCCGGGACCGCGAACTCGTCGTGCTTGTAGGGCCGCGCGAGGGCGACGAGGACCTGGCGCTGCGTCGGCGGCAGGTCGCCGAGGGTCAGCCGCCGGCCCGCAACCTGGGTGGGCATCGAGTCCTCGCTCTCGGGCCGGCGGTAGGCGATCGAGGTCTGCCCGACGCGCAGCACATCGCCGTCGCGCAAGCGCGTGCGGCCCGAGATGCGCGTGCCGTTGACGTAGGTGCCGTTGCGTGACAGCCCGTCGTCGCTGACCGTCCATTCGCCGGCGATCGCCTCGAGCTCGGCGTGCAGGCGCGAGACCTCCGTATCCCAGGGCAGGCTCAGCTCGTTGCCAGTGCCACGCCCGACACTCACGCGCTCGTTCCCGGCGAGGTCGAGCAGGCGCTGGGAGCCGTCGCCGTCGCGGAAGACGAGGAAGGGGCGGCCGCGGCGCTCGGCCTCGATGCGGTCGCGAAGCTCGGCCGGCGAGGCGGAGTGGGCCTGAAGCGGGGACTGGGGCATCCGAACGGTCAAGGCTACCCAGGGTGATGGATGCCCCACCTTCGGGTGCCAGGTGTGACCCTCGGGTGGCTGGCCGCACCGGCTCCGAGGACCGACCCTGGATTCATGACGATCCTCCTTCACCCGACCGCGTACTCCGCCGCGAGCGACGAGCAGCTTGTCGACCTCGTCCGTGCCGGCGACGACCGCGCGTTCGACGCTATCCACGCCCGCTACGAGCAGCGCCTGCTGGGCTACGCGCGCCAGATGCTCGGCGGCGCGCACCATGACGCCGAGGAGGTCGTGCAGGACGCCTTCGTGCGCGCGCTGACCGCGCTGCGCGCCGACGACCGTGAGATGGCCCTCAAGCCTTGGCTCTACACGATCGTGCGCAACCGCGCGCTCGATGCGCTGCGCAAGCCCGTGCGCACGACCGACCTCGAGCTGCACGCGCCGATGCTCCACGACGCCGCGGCCGATCCGCACGACCGCGTGACGCGCTCCGAGGACCTGCGCCACCTCGTCTGCGAGCTCAAGCGCCTGCCCGAGCGCCAGCGCACCGCGCTGGTCCTGCACGAGCTCGGCGGCGTCTCGCACGAGGCGATCGGCCGGCGCCTGCACGTGTCGACCGGCGGCTCGAAGGCGCTGGTCAGCCGCGCGCGCTCCGGGCTCGGGCGCTCCTGCGTGGCCGCCTGACTCAGCGGTGACCGTTGCGGACGGCCGCGGCTTGTTCGACCAGCGCCGCGATGAACCGGCTGTTCTCGTCGGCCTCGGGGTGCCATTGCACGCCGAGCGCGAAGCGGCGTTCGGGCGCCTCGAAGGCCTCGGGCAGCCCGTCGATGATTGACCAGCCGGTGACCTCGAAGCCCTCGCCGACGCGGTCGATGCCCTGGTGGTGGTGGGACTTCGTGGCGTGCACGACCTCCCCCGCCGCCCGCGCGGCCAGGGAGCCCTCCTGCAGGCGCACGTCATGGTCGGCGCCGTCGAACGTGCCGGGCGTGCGGCGGTGCTCGTGGTGACCGTGGCTCTCGGGCAGGTGCTGCAGCAGCGTGCCCCCGGCCGCCACGTTCATGAGCTGCATCCCGCGGCAGACGCCCAGCACGGGGATGTCGCGCTCGAGGG
>DATBKW010000030.1:0-26051 GCA_036555665.1 Solirubrobacteraceae bacterium
GCGCCCTGCACCAACTGCGCGTCCGACTCGCCTGCCGCTTCGCCGCGCTCGCCGCCGCCATCGCCCTCAACCACCGCCTCGGCCGCCCCAGCCGCTCGCTGGCCTGCTACACCGCCTGACCCCGTGGCACAACTCATCTAGTGGGCCTTCTCGTAACGTGTGACCGGTAACGGCGGCCGACGCCGCCGGTCGGGGATCGACGGCTGTCGTTTCCGGTCGAACGTTGCGGGAAGACCCACTAGGTTCCCACCTCGAACGCCGGCTCCAGGGGGCGCCGCGGCTCGTGCGCCGCGGGGCGCTCGATGGCGATGCTCGGCAGCCTGCGCTCGAGCCAGCCGGGCAGCGCCCACGTGCGCTCGCCGAGCAGGTGCAGGACGGCCGGCAGCAGCAGGCTGCGCACGACGAACGCGTCGAGGAAGACGGCCGTCGCCAGGCTGAAGCCGAAGAGCTTGATCCCGCGGTCGTCGCCGAGTACGAACGACAGGAAGACGCAGATCATGATCGTCGCCGCCGCGGTGATGACCCGCCCCGTGACGGCCAGGCCTTCGCCGACGGCCCGCGTCGCATCGCGCCGGCGCGTCCACTCCTCGTGGATGCGCGAGACGAGGAACACCTCGTAGTCCATCGACAGCCCGAAGACGATCGCGAACAGCATCACCGGCAGCCAGGGCTCGATCGGCGCCTCCTGCACGCCGAGCAGGCCGGCCAGCCAGCCCTGCTGGAAGACGGCGACAGTGACGCCGAGCGATGCGCCGATGCTCAGCAGGTTCATCAGCGCGCCCTGGATCGGGATGACTACCGAGCGGAAGACGAGCAGCAGCAGGAGCGCCGACAGCCCGACGACGATCGCGATGAACAGCGGGAGCTTGTTCGCCAGCACCCGGCTGAAGTCGATCGACGTCGCCGTCGATCCGCCGACCAGCAGCGTCGTGTCGGTCGCCTTTGCGACGGCCGGCAGGCGGTCGT
This sequence comes from Solirubrobacteraceae bacterium, assembly GCA_036555665.1. Lineage (GTDB taxonomy): Bacteria > Actinomycetota > Thermoleophilia > Solirubrobacterales > Solirubrobacteraceae > JAOPZW01. Next base: position 967 of record DATBKW010000030.1, read on the forward strand.
CGCGCAGGCTCTTGACGAGATCGTTGGTCTTCGTGTCCTGCGGCGAGGTGCGCGGGTAGACGTTGAAGGTCGCCGTCTCGCCGGCGGGGCTGACGCGCGGCGCCGCGACGGAGGCGATGCCGGGGGTCTCGCGCAGCGTCGAGCCCACGCGCTCGAGCGCGCCGGTGTCGCTCTTGTGGGGGAGCTGGGCGACGACGAGCAGCGGCCCGTTGAAGCCCTGGCCGAAGCCCTGGCTGAGCAGGTCGTAGGCCTTGCGCGTGGTGCGCGAGGTCGGGTCGTTGCCCTGGTCGCCGGTGCCGAGGTGCATGGACAGCACCGGCGCCGTGAGCACGAGCATGATCGCCACGCCGGCGATCGCCGCCGGCCACGGGCGGCGCTCCACGGCGGCCGACCAGCGCCGCCACCCGCCGCCGCCGGAGGCGGCCCGTGCGCGGCGGCGCGGACGTGCGAGGCGCTCGCCGAAGCGCGAGAGCAGGGCGGGCAGCACGGTCAGGGAGGCGAGCATCGTCATCGCGACTGCGATGGCGGACCCGATCGCGACGCCGTACAGGAACGACACGCCGAGGGCGAACATCCCCAGCAGCGCGATGATCACGGTCGTCCCGGCGAAGAGCACGGCGCGCCCGGCGGTGTCCATCGCGGCGACGGCCGCGTTGTCGGCGTCGGCGCCGGAGCGGTGCTCCTCGCGGAAGCGCGTGACGATGAACAGCGCGTAGTCGATCCCCACGCCCAGCCCGATCATCGTGGCCAGCTCGGTTGAGAAGTCGGCCATGTCGATGAAGTGCGAGGCCATGCCGAGCAGCGCGATGCCCGTGCCCAGGCCGAGCAGCGCGGTGACGATCGGCAGGCCCATGGCCAGGACCGAGCCGAAGGTGATGAGCAGGACGATGATCGCCGCGGCGAGGCCGACCACGGTCACGAACCCGAGCGAGACCTCCTGGGCCTGCTGGATGGCCTGGCCGCCGAGCTCGACCTGAAGCTGCGGCGAGCGCGCGCTCTCCGCGGCCGCGATCACGCGCTTGATGTCCTGCTTGTCGAGGTCGTTGGCGCGCTGGTCGAAGGTGACGGTCGCGAAGGCGATCTTTCCGTCCTTCGAGATCGCCTGCCGGCCGCCGGCCGCGTAGGGGCTGGCGACGCCGGTGACGTGGGGGAGGCCGGCGATGCGCTTGAGCACCGGCTCGACGCGGGCGCGGACGGCGGGATCGCTGACGCTGCCCTGGCGCGCGTGCAGGACGATCGCGTCCTCGTCGCCGGCCTGGGCGGGGAAGTCGCGCTTGAGCAGGTCGGTCGCGCGCTGCGATTCCGTGCCGCTCAGCGAGAAGTTGTTGCTGTACTTGGTGCCGACCGCCCCGGAGATCCCGAGGGTGACGACGAGCAGGGCGATCCAGCCGAGGACGACCGTGCGCCGGTGCCGGGTGGACCAGCGCGCGACGCGCGCGACGAGGCCACGCGGCTGCGCCTCAGCGGGCTCGCTGTTGGGCGCGGCCGACTGCTGCTCGCTGCCGCCGCTGTCCGGTTGTGCGTTCATTCCGGCCCCCGTGTGCGATAGAATTTGAACATCCAATAAGTTGGTTTTCAATCTGTTTGGAAATCAACGTTATAGTAGAGCACTCCGAGCCATGGCTGTCAACCGGGTCACTGCTACGCCTGTCGTCGCACGCGACGCCCCGCCTGACGACGTCCGCGAGGTCCTGCGGCTATTCGTCAGCGTCGTCACGGGCCTCAAGCGCGGCCGCGATGAGGTGCCGCTCGGCCTTCGCGAGGCGTTCGAGGGCGGCGGACTGGGTCCGCGCCACGTGCCGGTGCTGATGACGGTCGGCTTCGGCGGGCCGCTGAGCGTCAGCGAGATCGCCGAGCGCATCGGGCTGAGCCTCGCGACGACAAGCCTGATGGTGGGCGAGCTCGATCGCCACGGCCTCGTCGAGCGCGCCGAGGACGAGCGCGACCGGCGGCGCACGATGGTGCGCCTGCCCGAGGCCTACCGAGCGGTCGTCGACGGCTGGGCGCAGACGCGCTACGCACCCGTGGCGCGGGCGCTCGAGCGGCTGTCGCCGACCGCGCGCAGGCACTTCATGGAGGGGCTCGCGGTGCTCGCCGAGGAGTCGAGCAGAGCGCTCGCCGCCGACGTCAGCGGGCAGGCGCCGCAGCCGGCGCCGCGCTGACGGACAGCGCCCCGCCGCCCGCGCCCAGTAGCGCGCCGAAGACGAGGAAGACCCCGAAGACCGAGCCGCCGTCGGCGTCGCCGTGGAAGAGGCCGCCGGCCAGGCTGACGAGGATCGACATCGCGATCGCCCACGCCGGGCCGGTCATCGCGCCCCAGGCGGCGCCGTGCAGGGTGGTCGCCGCCCCGACCGCGCGCGCCGCCGCGAAGCCGGCGTAGAGCATCGCGAGGATCAGCAGGCCCATGAGCAGGACGATCGCCGGCAGCAGGACGTAGGCGGGCATCGCGTCGGAGTAGGAGAAGATGCGAAAGCCGCCGTCGCGGCCGGGGACGTCGCCGGCCTGGTCGACGGGGAACGGCAGGCCGAGGGCACCGGGCGCGTCGGCCGTGAAGCGCGCGCCCGCGCCGAGCGCGGCGAGGTGAACGCCGTGCTCGGGCGTGTAGAGCGCCTCCTCGATGAGGGCGGTTGCCGTGCTGCGCCCGGCACGGACGTTGTCCACGTCGGCGCCGACCTGCACGACCCAGCCGACGAGGCCGATCGCCGCGCAGGCGATGAGCAGGGCGGCCAGCGGACGCAGGGTGGCCGCCGCGGCCGTCAGGGCACTGCGTATGGGTGCCGGCAGCCTGCGGCTCTCGGCGACGCCGTCGGCCGGCAGCGCGGTCGCGGCACCGATGATCCCGCCGACGACCCCCCAGAGCAGGCCGAGGCCGAACGCGCTGCCGGCCGACGGCGAGACGTTGGTGACCTCGCTGTCGCCGCCGAGGACGGCGACCGCGAGCATGAGCAGTCCGAACGGCAGGCCGACGGCGGCGGCCCACGCGACGCGCGCAAGCGGCTTGGCTCCCTCGGTGCGGTGCAGTTGCCAGCGCGTGGCCACCGCGACCGCGCCGATCGGGATCGCGGCGAAGATCATCGGCGCGAGGCGCCCGGAGGCCGAGCTCAGCGGGCCGGTGTCGACGACCGGCGCGAGGAGTGTGTTCACGGCTTGGCGGAACGTCTCGGTGAGGATCCCGCCGTCGCGGCCGACGACGCCGATGATCGAGTCATCGGGACTGACGACCGCGATGATCAGCGCGGCGACGAGTACCGCGCCCGTCGCGGCGAGCGCGGCGAGGCACGCGGCGACGACGCCGGGCACCGCAAGCTGCCCCGCGAGCAGCGCGGAAAGCTCCCCGGCCTGCGGATCCACACGCCCGATGCGCTCGCGCAGCGGCTCGGTGGCTGGGGGTGGCTCGGCTGCCGGCTCGGGCTCGGCGGCGGGAGGTGGCTCGGCTGCGGGCGGCTCGGGCTCGGGCTCGGCGGCGGCCGGCTCGGGCTCGACGGTGGGGAGTGGCTCGGGTGCGGGTGGCTCTGGGTGCGCGGCGGCGGGTGGCTGGGGCTCCGCGATCGCGAAGTCCTCCTGCCGCGCCCCGCACGACGGGCAGAACCGCGCGCGGGCGCTGATGCGCTCGCCGCAGTTGGCGCAGTACGTCGTGTCAGTCCCCGCCATGGCCTCGCTCCCGCCTTGCGTACGTCTGTCGCAATGGGTATCACTTCTGAACGATGGACGGCGGGGGAGGGAAGCTGCGCCTTGGCGCGGTCCTCGCGGCTGCGGCTGGGATCGCGATGGCGTGGGCCGCACCTGCGCGCGCGCAGAGCCCCACGGGCGGCGCGCCGAAGATCCTGCTCGCGTTCGACGCGTCGGGCTCGATGGCTGCCGACGACGGCGCGGGGACGCCGAAGATCAAGGCCGCCCAGGACGCGGCGGTCTCGCTGCTCGGGTCGCTGCCGCCGTCGACCCAGGTCGGGCTGCGCGTCTTCGGCGGCACCAAGCCCTCGCGCCCGATCGGGCCCGCGTGCCGCGACTCGAGCCTCGTCCTGCCGATCGGCCCGCTCACGCGCACGCAGGCCGAGGCGCAGATCCGCTCGTTCAAGGCCAAGGGCCGCACCCCGATCGCCTATGCGCTCGAGCGCGCCGCGGAGGACCTCGGCACCACGGGCTCGCGGACGATCATCCTCGTGTCCGACGGCAAGGACACCTGCCAGCCGCCCTCACCGTGCGAGGTCGCCAAGCGCATCGCGCGCAACGGCGTCGAGATGCGCATCCAGGCGATCGGTTTCAACGTCGACCCGTCGTCCAAGCGCGAGCTGCAGTGCATCGCCAACGCCGGCGGCGGCGTCTACGCCGACGCCGACAACGCCGACGCCCTTCGCCAGCAGCTTCAGGCGCTGTCGACCCGCGCCCTGCGCCAATACGTGCCCCGGGGCAAGCCCGTGCGCGGGGGCCCCAACGCCCGCAACGCCACCGCGCTCGTCCCCGGACGCTACGTCGACGCGATGCTTCCGGACTCCGAGCGCTGGTACGCCGTGGACCTGCGCCGCGGCGAGACGCTCGAGGCCAGCGCATCGTTCATCCCACCCAAGCGCGAGGTCGCCGAGGCCGGCAGGCTCGCGGAATCGAGCCTCGACATCGTCACGCCGAGCTTCGATATCCCCGACCGCCAGAACTCGTCGGCGACCGGCGAGCCGTTCCAGCGGCGGGGCTTCGTCGACGGGCTCGGTGTCGTCTCGCGGCCGATCGGCGTCGGGGCGCAGGCCGCCTCCGACATGCCGTTCTCCCAGCCCGGGCGCTATTACCTCAAGCTGGCGCTCAAGGACAGCGACGACAAGGCGCTGTTCAACGTCACCGGCGGGCAGCCCTATCCGGCCGAGCTGGCCGTCACCGTGCTCGGGCGTCACGGCGGCAACCCGTCGCCGTCCAAGGGCCCGAAGCCGACCGGCCCGAACCCGAGCCAGGCCGCCGTCGCGACGCCCAACGAACCGCCCGCCACCGCGCTGCTGATCCTCGTCGGCGCCGGTCTCGCCGCGCTGGGGTTCGTCGCCGGCGGCGCCGCGCTGCGGGCGAGGAGGCGAAGATGAGCGGGCGCGCCGCGCGCGTCGCCGGAGGCGCGCTGCCCAGCGCGACGCGCGCCGCGATCGTGGCCGCCGTCGCCTGCCTGCTCGCGCTGCCGTGCACGGCCGGCGCGCAGACCGCGGCGGGGGGTCCCAAGCCGGTCGTCGGCGGCGGGTCGTTCAACAACGCGCCGCTGCTCGCGCCGGGCGACTACACCGACACCGTGGCCGCCGGCGAGACCGTGTACTGGAAGGTGCACCTCGAGAAGGGTCAGGTCCTGCGGGTCAAGGCGACCGTCGACACGTCGCAGGTGCAGACCGACCCGACGAAGCCCGACTGGGAGACCGGCCTGTACCACCTCGACTACCGCCTCGACATCTTCAGCCCGCTGCGCGAGCGCCTCAGCGGTGAGAGCGGCGGCGGCTACGACACCGCCACCGCAAGCATGGAGGGCGACCCCGAGGCCGGCGAGAAGTCCGGGACCGCCACCGGCCCGCGCGTACTGGGCTACGAGCAGCTGCTCGCCAGCGACTACGACAAGAACGTCTTCCCTGCGCCCGGCGAGTGGTACGTCTCGGTCAGCGCGGCGGACTTCTCCTACTACCCGGCCGAGTTCCCGCTCGAGCTGCCCGTCGACCTCAACGTCCAGGTCCTCGGCACGGCCCAGCCGTCATCGCCGGACTTCGCCAAGGCGCTCCCCGGCCCGCAGAAGCAGCAGCCCTCCGCTCCGACGCCGAGCCAGGGGAGCGTCGCCGATCTGCTCGCCACGGCCGACCAGCCCGCCGACCCAGCGCTGACCATCGCCCTCGTCGGCGCCATCGCGCTCGTGGGCGGTCTGCTGCTCGGCGCGCTGGCCTTCGTGCTGCTCAGGCCGGGGCGCCGGCAGCCCCGGCCATGAGCGACCGGCGCGCTGGTATCGAGGGGTCGGGCGCCGGTCGCTCAAGAGGAGGAGAAACGCAGAGGGAAGGACATCCCTCGCCTTAACGGCCGTTCCCGGGTTCGGAGCGCAGCAATCAGGCGGGTCAGGCGGCGGACGTGGGCTCGGCGCCCTGCTCGCGGACCCACTGGCCGACGAGCCCGCGGAAGTGCGCGATGAAACGCTCGTGCTCGTGCGCGGGGTACAGCGAGCGGACGGTCTCGACGAGCAGGCCATCGAGCTCGGGCGACGCGATCCAGTCGAGCACGAGCTCGTCGACGTGAGCGAGGTTCGCCGCGCAGAACTCCGCATAGCGCTCGGCCTCGAAGTAGTCGTCGGCGAGCCGCCGGTAGCCGGCGAGCTTGTCCTCGTAGGAAAGGTCGTCGCGGTCGCCGATCTCGAAGTAGTGGCGCGTGTCGAGGTCGAGCTGCGGCCGCCGCCCCGTGACGACGCAGAACACGCACCACTTCACGAGCGTGCGGATCGCCCACGGGAAGTAGTAGTGAAGGCTCGTCAGCCCCACGTCCGGACACGCGTTGGCGTAGTCGATGGGATAGACCTCGTCGCCGCGCACGAGGCACTCGCACGAGTTGAACTCCCAGCGGAAGAACGCGTTGATCAGGCGGCTGATCGTCACCACCTCGTCGCCGACCTGCGGCGTGAGGAAGTCGTGTGTCACGGCGTAGCGGTCGTGCAGCGGCTCCTCGGGGCGGAAGCGCATGACCATCGTCTCGGGGCCGATCGACAGCGAGCGCGCGAAGACGTCGTAGCCGTCGATCGCCGCCTGCAGGTGCATCAACCGCTCGCCCGAGGCGTCGTAGGCGGCGTGCAGCTGCGAGTCGTCGCCGATCCGGCTGACGCCCACCCACTGGCCGCCGTCGTAGGGCTTCATGAACAGCGGGTAGCCGACGCGCGCGGCGATCGCTCCGAGATCGAACGGCCGGTTGTACTTGGCCGCCGTGTAGGCCCAACGGGCGTTGTCGGGCGGACGCTTGTACGGGACGAGCACCGTGCGCGGCACCTTCAGCCCGCAGCGGATCATCGCGCAGTAGGCCGCGTGCTTCTCCATCGACTGGAAGGTGAACGGGCTGTTGAGCAGGTACACGTCGTTCATCAGCGCGACCTTCTTCAGCCACTCGCGCGGGTGGTAGTACCAGTAGGCCAGCCGATCGACCACGAGCTCGTGGCGCGGCCGGTCGCGCAGGTCGAACGGCTCGATCGTCAGGCGGTCGACCTCGATGCGGTGGCGGGTGCCGTCGTCGCCGTTGATCGCGCCGAGGCGGCCGACGATCGTCTCGAAGGCGGTGGGCCAGTCCTCCTCGGTGCCGAGCAGGAGTCCGATGCGGTGGGTGGTGTCGGGCATCAGCAGAAGCGGGGGAGATGATGAGCGAATTGCGCGCGCCACGACGGCCAGTCGTGGGCGACGTCGTACCCCCACAGGTCGAGCTCATGACGGATTCCCTTGCGCGCGAGCAGCGCGGCGAACGCCTTGCTGCTCTCCAGGGCGCCGGTCGTGTCCTCCCACTGGCCCTGGCCGCACACGAGGAGCAGGCTCACTTGCGAGCGCAGCCAGTCGAGGTGATCGCCGCCGAGGTGCTCGACGTAGTCCATGGGGTTGGTGAAGTAGGCGGCGTCGCCGCGCGCGCCCCAGCCGTGCCAGTGCGACGGGTCATAGCTGCCCGACATGCACAGCGCGAGCGGGAAGAGATCCGCGCGGCGCAGCGCGAAGTTCGCCGCGTGAAAGGCGCCGAGGCTCACCCCGGCGGTGGCGATCTCCGTCGGCCCGCCGCAGTCGGCGTGCACGTAGGCGACGACGCGGTCGGCGATCCAGGCCTCGTAGGCGCCGTGCGCGCGGGCGCGGTCCTCGAGCGCGATCGTGCGGTTCGACCACGACGCGCCGTCATAGGAGTCCACGCAGTACAGCTTCACGCGGCCCGCCTCGATCAGTCCTTCGACCGCGCCGACGAGCCCGTTGTTCTCGAGGTCCCAAGCGCGGCCCTGCTCGGCGGGGAAGACGAGCACCGGGCGGCCCCAGTGCCCGTAGGCGATGACCGTGCCCGAGCCGCCGATCGACGGCGCGTCGAGTTCGACGTGGTCGCGCCTCACGGCGCCCAGACCTCGCGCAGCAGCGCGGTGAGATGGGGGTCGAAGGCATCGCGCCAGGCGGTGAAGTTGTGCAGGTCGCGGCCCTCGTGCAGCGAGGCGGGCCAGCCGCGCGCAGCGAGCGCGCGGGCCATGAGGCGGTTGTTGTGGTCGTTCTCCTCCAACGCGCCACAGGTCAAGACGACCGGCACCGCGAGGCCCGCGCGCTCGCGCAGCATTGCGCGCACGTTGCGCACGATGCGCCGGTAGCGCACGAAACCCGCCTCCTGGGCGTCGAAGCGCGGCACGAAGAAGCTGCCCGATTGCAGGAACAGGCCGCTGAACAGCTGTGGGTAGCGGTGGTGGGCGTGGAGCATCGCCAGCGCACCGAGGCTGACGCCCATGCCGACCGCCCTGCGCACCGCCACGGCCTCGCCGATCGCCGGCATGACCTGAGTCGCCAGCGTGCGCGCGTACAGCGCGCTGGCCGAGTACCACTGGTCGCGCTCGCCGGGCGCCAGCAGCGCGACGCGGTGACGCGGCAGCCGCCCCGCGGCGATCTGCGCGGCGGCGTAGCCGGTCAGCCGCGCGAGGGCGTCGAGCTCCGGCCCGTCGTGGGCGACGAGCAGGTCCAGCGGCTCGCCGTCGGGCACGTCCTCGGGCCGCCACACGGCGACCTCGACGTCGGCGCCCATCGTGCTCGACGCGACCGTCAGCCCGTCGGTGCGCCCGCCGGCGCGCGGCGCGTCGAGCCACTCCGGCGGCGCGTACCCGGGCAGCTCGACCACCGACTTCTCGCCGAAGGCCCCCGGCGCGCGCCGGGGGTTGGCGTCGTCGGTCACCAGCGCGCTCCCGCCGCCCTCGAACTCGAGCTCGAAGGCGTACTCGAAGCGGGCGAGCGCGGGCGCGTCGATCGTGAGCGCCCAGCCGTCGCCGTCGCGGGCGAAGCGGTCACGCGCGGCCGGGAAGCCACGATCGGTGAAGAGCCGCACCCCGGCGACCCCGTCGCCGGTGTCGGGGAGGTGGAAGCTTATGCGCCCCCGCTCCACGATCGGGCCTGCCGAGGTGGCCGGAATCGACACCGCGAGCACGCTATCGGGTGCGTGATCACCCCCAACGGGTGACGATGGATCACCCCCTGAGGCGCCAGTCTTGCCAGCGTGGTGGTCCGTGGCTGACTCGCACTACGAGATCCGCATCCGCGGCCGTGTGAGTGACGCCGTGCTCGCGACGTTCGACGGCCTCGAGCGCGACGCCGAACGGGTCGAGACCGTCCTGCACGGCCCGGTACGCGACCAGGCGGAGCTGCACGGGCTCCTGCACCGGGTGCAGTCGCTGGGCCTCGAGCTCGTCGAGGTGCGCCGCCTGCCCAACGGACAGGACTAGTGGGCCTTCTCGTAACGTTTGACCGGTAACGGCGGCCGGCGGCGCCGATCCGGCAAGGACGCAGAACCGAAGGAATACCGGAGGTATTTCGAGGTTCGAGGACGCCGCCGGTCGGGGGTCGACGGCTGTCGTTTCCGGTCGAACGTTGCGGGAAGACCCACTAGGGGACGAGGCCGAGATCCCGCGCGCGCTGCACCGCCTCGCGGCGGCCGGGGGCGTCGAGCTTGCGATAGATCGCCTTCAGGTGCGTCTTGATCGTGTTGACCGAGACGAACAGCTCACCGGCGATCTCCTGGTTGGACATCATCGTCGGCAGGTAGCGCAGGATCGCCTGCTCGCGCTCGCTCAGCGGCTCGGTCAGCAGCAGCGTCGCCGGCCGCGACGCGTCGCGCCCGCGGCGCTCGATGGCCTCGAGCGCCCTGGCCACCATCGCGGGATGCGACGTGCCGCGCTGCGCGTGGCGGTGCAGCACCGGGACGATGGCCGGCCCATGGGCGATGAGCATGCGCTGCAGGCCCGCGGGATCGGCGATGTCGAGCGAGCGTTCCAGGGATCGAGCCGCATCCTCGTGCTCGGCGAGCCCGTCGCACGCCAGTGCGTCGAGCAGCCACGCCTCGGCGCGCGTCGAGAGCGGGGCGCGCGGGCTCGTGTCGTCGCCGTTGGTCTCCAGATGCGGCGCCAGGATCGTGCGGGCGGCCGCCGGATCGCGCTCGAGCAGTCGCAGCCTGGCCAGCGCGTTGGCCACCGCGGGCGACGTCGCGCTCTCGCGCTCGGCGCGCTCGAGCAGCCGGCGGCCGAGGTCGCGCTCCCCGACGGCGGCGCGCAGGAGCCCTTCCTGCGCGACGATCGCGTCGCGCAGCTGGGGAAGCAGCGGCCATTCGCCGAGCTCCTCGCGGGCCGCCTGCAGGATCCCGAGCGCGACGTCGGGCTCGCCGCGGTCGCTCGCCAGCAGGGCGCGATTGAGGGCGTGGGCGGCGCGCAGCGGACGCTCGCGGCCGTTGGGCAGGGCATCGCCGGCGCGGGCCAGAAGGTCCTCGGCGTCGTCGAGCAGACCGCGCTGGATGGCGACCGAGGCCAGGACGAGGTAGGCGGCTCCCGCCGGGCCCGAGCGGGCCCAGCCGCGCCGCTCGGCGAGCGCCACGGAGCGTTCGGCCTGCGTCAGCGCCCGCGGAAGCTCGCCGCGGAACGTCCGCGCGATGGCGAGGTGCGCTCCGGCCGCAAGCGCGATCCAGTCGTTGCCCGCGTCGACGGCGGTCGCATGGGCGCGCTCGAGATGGCTGACCGCCGATTCGAGGTCGCCCGCCCACAGCTCGACGATCCCGAGCTGCGCCAGCACGAACGCCCTGACGGGCTCGGTCAGCTCGCCGTTCTCGAGCATCGCCGGGCTCTCCAGAAGCTCGCGCGCGGCCTCCAGAGAGCCCGCCAGGTCGCCGCGCATGCGCCCTTCGTAGAGGCTCACCGCCGCGATGCTCGCGGCGAACTGCGCCCGCCGCTCCTCGGGCACCTCGGCGGCGCCCTCCCGGGCGCGGTCCAGCAACGGCGCCCCGCTCGCGCGGTCGCCGCGCGCGAGGTGCGCCCCGGCGAAGGCGAGGGCCAGCTCCGGACTCGCATCGACGCGCTCGCGCGGCATCGCGTCGAGCGCGGGCCTGAGCGCGCCCATCTCGCCTTCGATCATCAGCGCAAGCCACTGCGCCGTGGTCAGCTCGGCCGCGACGTCCCAGGCGCCGGCGCACACCGCGTGGCGCATGGCGGCGGCGGTATCGCCGTGCCCCGCGAGCCACCGAGCCGCGCGCGCGTGCAGCTCGGGCACCTCGCCCGGACGCTGCGCGCGCAGCTCGGCCCGCAGCAGCTCGGCGAACAGTGGGTGGTAGCGGTGCCAGGTGCCGTGCTCGTCGAGCGGCGTGGTGAGCACGCCGCCGTGCTCCAGGCGCGCCAGCGAGGCGTGGCCGTCGGTCGATCCGGTGAGGGCGTTGGCCAGCTCCGCGCTCAGTATGTCGACCACCGAGGTCCGCAGCAGGAAGTCGCGCAGCTCCGGCGGCTGGCGCGCCAGCACCTCGCTGACGAGGTAGTCGCTGATGGTGACGTCCGTGCCCGCAAAGTGCTCGATGAAGCCTCGCGGATCGGGATGCTGCTGCAGCGACACCGCGGCGAGGCGCAGCGCGGCGGCCCAGCCCTCGGTGCGCCGCCACAGTGCCGCCAGGTCGGGGGGCCGCAGCTCGATCCCGAGCGCCGCGAAGAGCGCGGCCGTCTCGTCGAGCGAGAAGGCCAGATCAGCCGCGCGGATCTCGGTGAGGCGCCCGTCGAGGCGAAGGCGGCCGAGCCCGATGGCAGGATCGGCGCGCGTGAGGATCACCAGCCGCAGCGCCGGCGGCGGGAAGCGCGTGAGCCGTTCGAGGTCCTCCTGCACGGCGTCGACGACCTCGTGGAGGTCCTCGAGGACGAGGACGACGGGCTCCTCGCGGGCCGCGAGCGCATCCACCAGCGCCGGCAGCACGAGGTCCATGCTCATCGGCTCGCGCGGGCTGACCTCCAGCGCGGCGATGGCCTCGTCGCCCGTTGCGCGCCCCAGCGTCTCCAGCACCGCGCCCCAGAAGCGGCGCCGGTCGGCGTCGTCGGCGTCCAGCGACAGCCAGGCGACCGGCCCGGGCGGTGCGCCGTGCTCGATCCACGAGCTGAGCAGGGCGCTCTTGCCCGCGCCGGCGGATGCCGCCACCAGGGTCAGGGGGCCTTCGACGCCCGCGTCGAGGACGTCGAAGAGCCTGGGCCGAAGGACGGTCGGCCTCGGTTCGCGGGGAACCGCGAACTTGGTCTGAGCCACTCTCCGCGACTCCGCCCACCCAGGCATCAGGCCGGATCATGGCTAACGGGACGTGGTTTGCGCAAAGTTGCACGGCAAACGGCAGCGATCGCCGCGCGAGTTGTGGCGAGCGGTCAGTCGAACTCTTCGCCGTGCGCCGTGACGGCCCACAGGACGAGCCCGTTGGCGACCATGGCGATCAGCGACCAGATCGGGTACGCGCCGGCCGAGAAGAAGCAGACGAAGATCCCGAGCACGGCCAAGACGCCGGCCAGCCACTGCCCGGCGAAGGTCCGCGAGAACACCATGAGCCCGGCCATCACCTGCAGGGCACCGACGACAATCGCGATCCAGCCCCATGTGTTCAGCGACGACCACACGAGGCCGTCCTCGTGGAACGCGGACTTGTTGCCCAGGGCGACGATGCCCCAGATCACGTTCATGCCGCCCGCGACCAGCAGGTAGGCGCCGGCGAACGCGATCCAGCCCGACCCCGATTCGTCGGTGACCGGGCGGGCCGAAGTCCGCCGCGGCGGTGGCGGTGTACCTGCTTCCATGACAACTCCTCTCCGAATGCGAGCTACAGGCGCAACGTAGGCGCATCCGGGGTGACTCCTCATCACCCGGTCGGGGTGATGTCCGTTCACCCGCCCGCGCCGGAGACTAGTGGGCCTTGAGGCAACGTTGCACGCGAAACGGCGGGCGTCGATCACCCCCAGGCGGCGTCCTCGACCCTCGAAATACCTCCGGTATTCCTTCGGGTCTGCGTCCTTGCCTGGCGGCGCCGCCGCTCCGCCCTTTCACGCACAACGTCACCTCAAGACCCGCTAGGGCGATGCTCATCGCGAGGAACACGCCTCGCAGATGAACGCGCCACAGGGCGCGGCCGAGCAGCCTGGCGCCCGCCGGGTCGGCGACCGCGTCGAACAAGCGATCGAGGACCGCGCCGACGTCGAGCGGGTGATCGAGCGCGGCGAGGCCGAGCAGTCACCGCGTCGCATCCTGCTCAAGCGCGCCGTCTGGCTCGGGATCACCGGCGTATCGCTGTACTTCGTGGCCCCGAGCGTGCTCGACGTGCTGGCGTCCTGGCGCGACATCAGGCGCTTCAGCCCGATCTGGCTCGCGGTCATGTTCGGTATGCAGGCCGCGGCGCTGTTCTGCCTGTGGGCGCTCCAGCGTCTGGCGATCCACGCGCGCGGCTGGTATGCGGTGATCACGTCGCAGCTCGCGGGCAACGCGATCTCGAAGGTCGCGCCCGGGGGAGGGGCCGTCGGCGCCGCCCTGCAGTACAAGATGCTCATCCAGGGTGGCGTGCCCGGGGGGACGGCGGCGTCCGGGCTCACCGCCGCCAACCTGCTGACCTTCGCCGCGGTGCTCGCGCTCCCGATCTTCGCCGTCCCCGCGATCGTGCGCGGCGGGGTCGACCGCAGCCTCGTCGAGGCGACGGTCATCGGTGCCGTCGTCTTCCTCGCCATGTTCGCCCTGGGCGCCGCCTGCATCGCCTTCGACAGCCCGCTGCGCTGGGTCGGCCGCCTCGTCCAGCGGATGCGCAACCGCCTGCGCCGGCGCTCCGAGCCGCTGAAGGGCCTGCCCTCGCGGCTGCTGCGCGAGCGCGACCGCATCGTGGCGACGCTCGGCCCGCGCTGGAAGCGCGCGCTGTGCGCGACGATCGGCCGCTGGGCCTTCGACTACGCCACGCTGCTGGCCGCGCTGGCCGCCGTCGGCTCGCGCCCGCGTCCGTCGCTGGTGCTGCTGGCCTTCTGCGCGGCCCAGCTGCTGGCCCAGATCCCGATCACGCCGGGTGGACTGGGCTTCGTCGAGGCCGGGCTGACGGCGACGCTGGGACTGGCGGGGGTGTCGGCGGGCAACGCCGTGCTGGCGACCTTCGCCTACCGCCTGTTCTCGTATTGGCTGCCGCTGCCCGCCGGACTCGTCGGGGCCGTGCTGCATCATCGCCGCTACCCGGCACACGAGTGACGGGCGACGAAGGAGCTGCTGAAGAAGCGATGCCCGAATCACGTATACCGCGGCCGTGGCACCGCGAGCACGCCGAAGAGGCCCCCTACGTGCCGCGCGATCTGAGCGGCCTCTTTGCACCACCGCGATGGCTGCGCGACCTCGGGCAGTCCGCCTGGCTGCTGGTGGGCGTCACCGCGTTCATCATCGCGGTCATCTGGGTGCTCGCGCTCACCCAGACGATCGTCGCGCCGGTGATCACCGCCGGGGTCGTGGCGGCGGTCGCGTCACCGGTCATCCACTGGCTGACGCGGCGCGGGCTCGGCCGCGGGCTGGCGGCCGCGGTGTTCATGCTCGCCGGCATCGCGTTCGGCATCGGTCTGGTGGTGCTCGTCGTGGGCGGGATCACCAACCAGCTACACGCCGTGAGCGGCGAGCTGTCGTCGGCCAAGGACACCATCGCCGGGTGGCTGCAGGACATCGGGATCAGCAAGACGACGGCCGACAACGCCAACGCCAATGCCACGTCGGCGGTCAACACGGCCGTGCCCGCCCTGCTGCAGGGCATCGGCGGCGGCCTGAAGGCGCTCTCCGGGCTCGTGGTCTACCTGGCGCTCACCGCACTCAGCCTGTTCTTCCTGCTCATGGACGGGCCGCGGATCCGTCGCTGGACCGAGGGCCACATGCGCGTTCCGGACGATGTCGCGCACCAGATGACCAGCCGCGTCCTGCAGTCGCTGCGCGGCTACTTCCTCGGCGTCACGCTCGTGGCGGCCTTCAACGCGGTCGTCGTGGGCCTGGGCGCGCTGGTGCTCGGCGTCCCGCTGGTGGGGACGATCGTCGCCGTGACCTTCCTCGGTGCCTACATCCCCTATCTGGGCGCCTGGAGCGCCGGTGCGTTCAGCGTCCTTGTCGCGCTCGGCGCGGGCACTGACGCCGCGATCGGCATGATCGTGGTGCAGCTGCTGGCCAACAGCATCCTGCAGCAGCTCGTGCAGCCGATCGCCTACGGGGCGGCGCTCGGCATCCATCCGCTCGCCGTCCTCATCGTCACCATCGCCGGCGGGGCGCTGTTCGGCGCGGTCGGGCTGATCCTCGCGGCACCGCTGACCTCGGCCGCCAGCCACATCGCGGGCGACCTCTCGCTCAACGCTCCGGAGCCGGCCGCGCCGCCGCCCGATGCCGGCCCGGCGACCGTCGCGGGCGAGGCCCCGGGCTGATGGAGCTTGCCTTCCGTGGCCCCGGGATGGCAGGCTGGCGCCGGGCATGAGCGTCGACCGCGCCCCGGCTGATCCGAACGTGCCCTACGGGGCCACCTTGGCGTGGGAGCCGCAGATGCCGCGCCTGCGGCCCGTACGCCTGGCGCTGGCGTGGGTGGTGTCGGCCGCGTCGATCGCGGTGGCTGCGTGGATCCTGCCCGGCGTCTCGCTGCACAGCACCGGCGCCGCGTTTGTCACGGCGGCCGCGATCGCGGTCCTCAACGCGATCCTGCCGCCGCTGCTGGCGGCGCTGCGCCTGCCGTACATGATCGCGGCCGGCTTCCTGCTGATCCTCTTCGCCGACGCGCTGCTGCTGCTGCTCGCGGCCAGGGCGCTGCCCGACGACATCAGGGTCGACACGTTCGGTGACGCCCTGCTTGCCGCGATCATCATCGCGGGGGTCGGCCTGTGCCTGCAGGTCATCCTCGGCACCAACGACGACGACGAGTACACGCTGCGCGTCACCCGCCGCATCGCACGCCGCCAGGGCCCCGTCGAGCGCACCGACGCGCCCGGAATCATCTACCTGGAGATCGACGGGCTCGCCCTGCCGATCCTGCAGGCCGCCATGCGCGACGGCAGCGCCCCGGCCATGGCCCGCTGGATCGCCGACGATGGCTACCGGCTGATCGAGTGGGAGACCGACCTGTCCTCGCAGACCGGCGCCAGCCAGGCCGGGATCCTGCTGGGCTCCAATGAGGACATCCCGGCCTTCCGTTGGGTCGAGAAGGAGACCGGGCGCGTCATGACCTGCTCGTCGCCGGCCGACTGCGCCGAGATCGAGCGCCGGCACGCGACCGGTGGCGGGCTGCTGATCGACGGGGGCGCCAGTCGCGGCAACCTCCTTTCGGGCGAGGCGGACGTGGCCATCCTCACCGTCAGCCGGACCGAGGAGGAGAAGCGGGCGAACCCGGGCTATCGGGCCTTCCTGGCCAACGGCTTCAACGTCACCCGGGCGCTGGTGCTGTTCCTGTGGGAGATCGCCCTCGAGGTGACCGCCGCCGTGCGCGCGGCGCGCCGCGACGTCCGGCCCCGCGGCCACCGCGGCGGGATCTATCCGCTGATGCGAGCCGCGATGTGCGTGATCATCCGCGACTTCGTCGTCTTCGCCGTGCTGACGGACATGATGCGGGGGCGCCCCGCCGTCTACGCCACCTTCGCCAGCTACGACGAGGTGGCCCACCACTCGGGGCTGATGCGGGCCGACACGCTGGAGGCGCTGCGCAAGCTCGATCAGCAGTTCGACCGACTGGCGCGGGCGCGGCCGTACGCCCCGCGCCCCTACGAGATCGTGGTGCTGTCCGACCACGGGCAGACGCAGGGCGCGACCTTCAAGCAGCGCAACGGCTACGGGCTCGACGAGCTCGTCGAGCGCTCGCTCGCTCGCGACCAGGAGGTCACGGACCTCGGCGGCGGCGACGAGCAGGACGTCATGGTGCAGCACGCGCTCGACGAGGCCACCGGCCACCGGTCCGACGCGCCCGCCAAGGGCGCCGTCTCCGAACAGGACGTCGTCGTCATGGGGTCGGGCAACCTCGGGCTCGTCTATCTCATGTCGGAGAAACGGCGGCTGTCCATGGAGGAGATCGACGCCGCGCACCCGGAGTTGCTGCCGGCCCTGCGCGCGCACCCGCACATCGGCTGGATCCTCGTCCGCTCCGACGAGCACGGCGCGGTTGTGCTCGGCGCCGACGGCGCCCACTACCTCGACGAGGAGCGCGCCGAGGGCATCGACCCGCTGGCCCCCTTCTCACCGACGGCGGCCCAGCACCTGCGCCGCACCGACGGCTTCGCCCACGTGGCCGACATCATGGTCGGCAGCTTCTACGACGGCTCGCTCGACGAGGGGTGCGCGTTCGAGGAGCTGATCTCTTTCCACGGCGGGCTGGGCGGGCCGCAGACCCGCGGCTTCATCCTCTGCCCGCCGCGGCTCGCGCTGCCCGAGGAGCCGGTCATCGGCGCCGCGGCGGTGCACGAGCTGCTGTGGTCGTGGCGCCGGACGCTTCAGAGCACGTCGGGCGGAGCGGTGTCCGTCCCCGTGGGATGACGGGGATTGAACGGGAGGTGCTCGTCCGGGCCCGGCTGCACCACCAGCGCGGTGGACTCCGGCACTTCCACCCACATGCCCGGAAGATCGGACAGCGGCTCGGAGACGATGACGCGGTCCTCGTCGGTGAATCTCGCGAAGCGCGGGTTGTCGGGATGCAGGGCGCGCACCGTGTCGGCGTCGGCTGAGGCGTACAGCGTGCGCGACTTGCCCTCGCTGGAGTAGCGCACCCCCCACAGCTTCTCGCCGTTGCTGACGCCGAGCGTCATCTGGACCGGGTACTCCACGCCGTGGGCGTGCCCGGTGGACTCCACCAGCCCGACGGCCTGCTCGACCGCGGCGACGGGGTCGCGCTGCAGGCCGAAGGTCAGCGCGAGGTAGAAGAGGGTCTCGGAGTCGGTCGAGCCGCGGATGTCGTCGAAGTACTGCGGGTCGACCGCCAGCATGAGGTCGCGGCGCATCAGGTGAAAGCCGTTGATGGCGCCGTTGTGGACGAAGAGCCAGCGCTTGTGGCGGAACGGGTGGCAGTTGGTCTGCTGGACCGGTGTGCCGGTCGTCGCCCGGATGTGCGCGAGGAAGAGCGGCGACTCGATGTGCTTGGCGATGTCGCGCAGGTTGGGGTCGCTCCACGCGGGCGTGACGCTGCGGTAGCGCCCGGGGTCGCTCGCGCCGTCGCGAGCGGCGTACCAGCCGATGCCGAAGCCGTCGCCGTTGGTCGTCTCCACGCCCATGCGCGCGTGCAGGCTCTGGTCGATGAGACCGTGTTGGGTCTGATACAGCAGCTCGTCGATCACGAGGGGCTGGCCGAACCAGGCGTTCCAGCGACACATGGGCCGATCCTATGCACAAACCTCCGACAGCGGCCTCATCCAGATGGAATGATGCGCAGCAGGCACGACCGACCGATCATCTCGAGCAGACCTGGGCTGTCGCTCGGGAATCAAAACAAGGAGGGGCGATGAGCCTTGAGGACAACCTGAGCGCCGAAGAACTCGACGAGCTGGGCCCGATCGACTACGTGGTCCTCGAGTGGCCCCGGAAGGAACAGCAGCCGGCGGGCGACGTCGCCCCGCTGATCATCGATCTCGTCGACCGCGGGATCATCCGGATCCTCGACGTGGCCTTCATGGTCAAGGACGAGGACGGCACCGTGATGGCGGTCGAGGCCGGCGCGATGGACGCTGAGAGCACCGGATTCGGCGAGTTCGAGGGCGCCTCGTCGGGCCTGCTCAGCGAGGAGGACATCGAGGACGCGGCCAGCGTCCTGGAGCCCGGCACGTCGGCCGCGGTGCTCGTCTGGGAGAATCGCTGGGCCGCTCCGGTCGCTGTCGCGGTGCGCAAGTCCGGCGGCCAGCTCGTCGCGAGCGGCCGCATCCCCGTTCAGGCCATTCTCGCCGCCCTCGAGGGCGCCGAGGCCTCAGCGAGCTGACACCGAGAAAGGAAGCCACGATGCCCGGATTGATTCGCGGGGTCGCCCGCACCGCAGTGGTCGCCGGTACCGCCACGGCCGTGAGTAACCGCGTCTCGCGCCGCCAGGCGCGGCGCTGGGGGGAACAGGGGCAGGACCCGTACGACCAGCCCCCTCAGCAGTACGAGCCGCCTCCGCAGCAGTACGCGCCGCCCCCGGCGGCCCCGGCCGCGCCCGCTGCCGACCCGATCGAGCAGCTCAAGCAGCTCGCCGATCTGCACCAGCAGGGCGTGCTGACCGACGAGGAGTTCGCGGTGCAGAAGGCCAAGATCCTCGGCACCTGAGCGGTGAGGGCGGCCGGTGGTCGGGGCGACGATCCGGTGGGCCGCGCGGGGCGCGGCCGGCGCCGGCCTGACCGCCGGCGTCCTTGTCGTGCGCCCAGCGGTCGCCACGGTGGAGATCGCGCGGCGCGCGCAGCGTGACCTGCAGGCGCGCGTCGCCGACCGCATGGGCCAGGCGACGCTGACGCTCATCGACGGAGCCCTGGAGTCGCCATACGCCGACCAGGCCGTGCAGCGGGTGCTCGAGAGCGACCTGGCCGAGCGCTCCATCGCCCGCGCGCTGAGCGGCGATCTCGTCGACGTCGTCGTTCGCGACCTCGTGCGCTACGAGGTCTCGCAGCGGGTCGTCGAGCAGCTGCTGGCCGACGGGGTCGCCGAGCAGATCGCCACGCGCTTCCTCAACGGGCCCGAGCTCGAACGCGTCGTGGCGCTGGCGCTGGAGAGCGACGCCCTGCAGGATGCCATCACCGAGGCGTTCGACAGCCCCGGCGCCGAGCGGCTGCTCGATCGGGCCCTGGAGAGCCCGGGTGTCGAGCGGATGATCGGGCGGATCGTCGAGAGCCGCGTCCTCGACGAGGTCGCCGAGCGCCTGCCGCGCACCGAGGCGCTGTGGATCCTCGTCGACCAGATCGTGGCCAGCCCCGCGGTCACGGAGGCGATCACCCAGCAGGGGATGGGCTTTGCCGATCAGATGGCCGGCGCGGTGCGCGGGCGAGCGCGCACCGCGGACGCCAGGCTCGAGCGCATCGCCGGGCGGCTGCTGCGGCGGCGGTCGGCCGAGCCCGAGTCCACCGACGGTGCAACGACGGCCGAGCCAACATGACCCAGCACTCGATCGAGCCGTTGCACACGACGGCACCGGTGGTGCCCGTGGTGTCCGTCGAGGCCGGCGGCACGGTCTACGCGGGGCTGGCGACCCGGACGCTGGCCTTCGCGCTGGACGCTTTGATCATCGATGTCCTCATCGTGTTCGTCGGCGCCGTCGTGGCCCTCTGCCTGTCACTTCTCGACATCCCGAGCGAGATCCGAGCGGTGCTAGCGGCCATTGGGGCGATGGTCGCGTTGGTCTGGAGCGTGGCGTACTTCGTCTTCTTCTGGTCGGCGACGGGCCAGACGCCCGGCAACCGGGTGATGCATATCGACGTGCAGGACGCCGACACCGGGGCGCCGATCTCAGGACGCCGCGCCCTGGTCCGCCTCGGCGGACTGGTGCTCTCGGCGATCATCCTGTGCATCGGGTTCCTGCTCATCCTCTTCGACCGTGAGCGGCGCGCACTGCACGATCGGCTCGTGGGAACGGTCGTCGTCTACTCGGTCGACGAGGGCCCGGCGCTCAAGCCGACCCCGGTGCCCGCGGGCGAGAACGCGGCGCTGAGCTCGGCCGCCACCGCGACCAGCCCGTCCGCCTCGCCGATCGCGCGCTGACGCGCGTGGCCGGGATCACCGGCCAGCGTGCCGATCGCCTCGAGCTCGTCCTTGCAGCCGAGCGCCAACGCGATGGGCCGGCACTCGTCGAGCAGATCGGCGAGCCGCTCGGCGGCGGGCCGCAGCCGCGCGGGCTCCTCCGCCACGAAGCTCGCGTCCATGCCGTCACGCGCCGCGAGAAAGCGGTTCTCGGCCAGCGCCTCGGGCGTGAGCCGCTCGCGGCGGCGGCCGCCCTCGGCGTGGCGCAGCACCAGGCACTGCACCAGCGCCGCGAGCGCGGCGGCCTCGGCCGACCGGGCCTGACCGTCCATGATGCGCACCTCGACCGTTCCCAGCCGCGGCTGCAGCCGTGCGTCCCACCAGAGGAAGCTCGGATCGGGCACGGCGCCGGCGCGCACGAGTGTGTCGACCGCGGCGACGTAGTCGCGATAGCTGTCGAAGTGCCGGGGGATGCCGACGCGCGGGAACATCGAGAAGATCGGCACGCGCGCCGAGGCCAGGCCGGTGTCGCGACCCTGCCAGTAGGGCGAGTTCGCCGAGAGGGCCAGCAGCAGCGGCAGGTCGCCGCGCAGCCCGGCCAGGGCCCGCACGGCCGCGTCGCCGCCGGGCACGGCCACGTGGACGTGCAGGGCGAAGGTCGGCTCGCGGCGGCCGAGCGCGCGCATCGACGCCCGAATGCGGTCGTAGCGTGGGCCCGACGAGGCCTCGATCTCGTTCCACAGCACCGAGGGATGGGTCCCGCCGACGGCCGCGCGCAGACCGAGGGGATCGAGCGCCTCGGCCAGCATCCGCCGGAGGTCCGCGAGCTCTGCCGCGCAGGCCGCGGCCGCCGAGTGCGGCCGGCCGGCGAGCTCCAGGGCGCAGGCATGGGTCTCGGCCGACGTTTGCGCCGCGAGCCGTTCCGGCAGGGCGGCCCTGACGTCGTCGAAGCGATTGACGAGTGTCCACCCGGCGGGCTCGAGGAGCATCACCTCCTCCTCGACGCCGACGGTCCACGGCCGCTCGGCCCCGATGGGGTTCCACCAGGCCCAGCGCGGCAACGTGGAGTGCCTGCGCTCGTGCCCCGTTCCGGCGCGATCGAGCTTGGGTGTCGGCGGCATCTCCGCGTATGAGGATAATCGCGTTCGTTGCTGGGCACGGAACCGTGAGCGCCGGCCGCATCACCTACGTGGGGCATTCGACCGTGCTCGTCGAGCTTGCGGGCGTGCGCGTGCTCACCGATCCGGTCCTGCGCGGGCGCGTGATCCACATCCGCCGCCAGGTGCCGATGACCGCGGTGGACGACCTGCTGCCGCTGGACGCGATCCTGATCTCGCACGCCCACGCCGACCATCTCGACGTGCCCTCGCTGCGGCGCGTCGGCGGCGATTGCGCGGTGATCGCGCCGCGCGGCTGCGCGCCGATCCTGCGCCGGGCCGGCGTGCGCGAGACCGTCGAGATGACCGTGGGCGCGACCCGCACGGTGGGCTCGATCAGCGTCGAGGCCGTGCCCGCACTGCACGACGGCAAACGGCATCCGCTCGGCCGCGACATGGACGCGCTCGGGTTCCTGCTCGACGGGCCCTCCCGCGTCTACTTCGCGGGCGACACCGACCTGTTCGACGAGATGGCGCAGCTCGCCGGACGCGTCGACGTCGCGCTGCTGCCGATCGCCGGCTGGGGCCCGCGGCTGCCCCCCGGCCACCTCGGCCCGGAATCGGCGGCCCGTGCCGTTGCGCTCATCCGGCCGGCCGTCGTGATCCCGATCCACTGGGGAACGATGCGCTCGATCGGCGCGCGCCACGACCCCGACCCGCGCGCGCCCGCCCTGGCCTTCGCCGCGGCCGTGAAGGAGCACGCGGGCGCGACGGAGGCGCGCATCCTCATGCCGGGGGAGAGCATGAGCCTCGCGTAGGCTGCGCGGGACATGACCGATTCCGAGCGGGACCCTCTCGAGCAGCTGTCATCGGCGGAGCTCCACGACCTTGCCGTGCGCCGCGCGCGCCGCCACCTCGACGTGCGCTTCTTCTGGCGGCTGATGGAGTCGCTGCCGGCGGCGGAGGCCGCGGCCGGCCAGACCGAGGACCTGGAGAACGACGTGCAGCGCATGAGCGGGCACCTCGACGACATCACCGATTCGGGGCGCGGCGAGGTCGCAGACCTGCTGCGGCCGCTGTACCTGGATTACCTGCGCAAGCACAACGTCACCCCGTCGGGGTGACGACGGGCCTCAGGCGGTGGCCGCGCCGACCGGTGGCGCGTCGTCCTTGTGCAGCTTGCGCAGCTGGAACGCGCCGACGCACGCGATGGCGCCGCGGAAGATCAGCGAGAGGCCGAACAGCAGGGCAAGCGTGGCGAGGCTGACCTTCGGCACGGCGAGGATGAGGATCCCCAGCACGAGATCGGCGAGCGCGCCGAGGATCGCCCAGCCGCGGTGCTCGGAGTCGCCGATCGCGCGCACGAGGCTAGCCGCCCCGACGACGATGAGGTAGATCCCGAGCACGACGACGAGCGCGAGCAGGCTCTGCCCGGGGCGGCGCAGGCAGACCAGTCCGGCGACGAGCCCGACGACGCCGACGATCGCGGCCAGCGCGCGCGACTCCGCGTCGCCCACGATCGCGTTGACCAGCTCGAAGATCCCGGCCAGCAGCAGGTAGATCCCGAAGATGACGCCGATGGCCAGCAGCGTGATGTCCGGGTAGGCGATGGCGAGCACGCCCGCGATGAGCGACACGACCCCGAGGATCGCGAGCATCCACCACTCCTTGGCCATCGTTCCGACGTCGTCCATGGCCGCGACGATACTCCGCCGGGTGCGCGACAGGCTCGACCGCTGGCAACAGTCGACGGTGTTCTCGGCCTTCCCGGTGGCGGTGTTCAAGAAGTTCCAGGACGACCGGGCGTCGCGCCTGGCCGCGCTCATCGCCTACTGGGGGTTCTTCTCGCTGTTCCCGCTGCTGCTGGCGTTCGTCTCGATTCTCGGCTTCGTCCTGGAGGACAACCCCGACTTCCAGCAGGACGTGCTCGACTCGACGGTCTCGCAGATCCCGGTCATCGGCGACCAACTCGCTCGCGACGTGACCTCGCTGCAGGGCAGCGGGGTCGCGCTGGCGATCGGCGTCGCCCTGGCGATCTGGGCCGGCCTCGGGGTGACGCTCGCCATCGAGAACGCGCTCGACGAGGTGTGGGCTGTGCCACGCCTCGACAGGCCGGACTTCTTCCGCTCGCGGCTGCGAGGGCTCGCCGTGCTCGCGGTCATCGGCACGGCCAACGTCGTCTCGACGGCCGTCGTGACGCTGTCGCGCAACGGGACGATCCAGCCGCCGCTGGCCGGCATCCTGAGCTTCTCGGGTTCGGTGGTGATCGACTTCGCCGTCTTCCTCGTGGCGTTCCGGCTCATGACCGCGGCACCGGTGACGACGCGGCGCGTGCTTCCCGGCGTGGTCCTGGCGACGCTGATCTGGCTGGGGATGCAGACGCTCGGCGGCCTCTACGTCGAGCACGTCCTGGCGCGGTCCAGCGAGACCTACGGCGTCTTCGCCGTGGTGATCGGTCTGCTGTCCTGGCTCTGGCTCGCGGCTCAGCTCACGCTCGTGGCGGTGGAGATCAACGTCGTGCTCGACCAGCGCCTCTGGCCGCGGTCGCTCTTCGGCGGCGGCCTGTCGGCGGCCGACGAGGTCGCGCTGCGCCGGGCTGCGGAGGCCGAGCAGCGCGATGCGCGCGAGCGCATCGACGTGAGCTTCGACTAGGCGGCCGGCGCCTGCAGCTCGTTGGCGAAGAACTCGAGGGCCTTGCGGGTCTTGGTCACCTGCTCGCCGGACAGGTCGACGCCGCGGCCGGTGAGGAACGCCCTGGCCTCGGCGGCGACCTGGAAGGCCTCGTTCCTCGCGCACCTCGTCGAGAGCTCGAGCACGCGCGACCCGTCGGGGTACAGCCACATCTCGGTGACGAGCCTGCGACCGATGCCCTCGGGATTGGTCTTGAGCTTGAGGACGAAGATCGGGCCGAGGGTGGCGAGATCGTCGAAGCCGACGCCCTCGGGCGCGTGATCCTTGTAGAACGCGCGCTGCTCCTTGGAGAAGACCTTGCGCAACGGCCGCTCGCCGCGGGCCGCCTCCCTGACGCGACCCGTCGACACGACCCCCTTCAGCGACGCCGAGCAGACGTAGCCGCCGGGCATGGCGTCGACCTCGACGACGAGGTTCTCGGACTGGCGCAGTTCGGCCGGGAGATCGTCCGGCACGACCGGGCGCAGTTTGACGACCGAGTCCTCGCCCTTGCCCTGGACGCGACGCGCGCGCACGACCACGCCGGCCTTGTTGAGCGCCAGGTCGGGCGTGTCGAAGAAGAACACCTGCCGGACCTGCGCCTCCATCGGGTCGAGCCCGAGCGCGGCGATCGCCGGCCGCAGGGCGGTGTCGGGGAGCGTCACCTTCAGCTCCACGGTGTCGGCAC
>DATBKW010000031.1:0-2229 GCA_036555665.1 Solirubrobacteraceae bacterium
ACGACCGGGCCGGATGCAGTCGTCGCGCTCATGACCGCACCGTGGCCCCGGCGAGGCGCAGACGCAGGCGCGTGGCGCGTGTACGGACGCCCTCGAAGAGCGCCGGCGAATACCACGCCGCGCCCTCGCCGTTCATGAACCTGGCGAGTTGCGGCGTCTCAGGTCGCGCTCCGCTGAGGAGGTAGATCCCCAGGGGCACGACGGCCCCTGCGACCGCGAGCCCGAGGCCGATCCACAGCGCGATGCCGGTGCCGGTAACGGGATCGCCGCCGACCGTGAACGCGAAGTGCACGAAGACCGGGGCGATCATGAACGCCGCTACGGCGCGCAGCAACTCGACGATCGCGAACACGCGCTGCAGGGTCGCAGCCGGCAGCGAGAAGCCGGCCGAGAACAGCGCGGGCGCGACGGTCGCGCCGAGGCCGATCCCGAGCAGGCCCGAGGCGATCAGCGTCTGCGCCTGCGTCGGCGGCAGCTCGATGCGGAACACCGCGATGCCGGCCGCGAGGAAGACCATCCCCACCAGCGGCAGGTACTGCAGCGCTCGTGACTTGATGACAACGCCGAGCAGGACCGCGGTCAACACCGCGCCGGCGAGCTCCGGCAGGTAGAGGAGCCCGACGTGCAGTGGGCTGTACTGCTGCGCCAGCAGGTCCGCGGTCAGCACGCTCGCCGACACCGAGGCAGCGGCGGCGAACAGCGCGAGGACGATGCCCGAGACCGGGATCGTGCTCGTGAGCATCGTGCGGATCGTCAGCAGCGGCCGCTGCGCCCGGGCCTGGTTGACGATGAGCGCGACGATCAGCGCGAGCCCGACGAGCAGCAGTCCGACGGTGCGGAACTCGAGGAACTTGTGCGTCGTCAGCTGCGAGGCGCCGAAGAACGCGGCGATCGAGCCCGCGGCCGCGAGCGCGATGGGCAGCGGGCTGCGCGGCGCGCTGGGGTCGGCGGGCGGGGTGTCCTCGAAGGTCAGGAGCGCGAGGAGGAGCGCGGCGACCGAGATCCCGGCGATGACCCAGAACATGGGCCGCCAGGCGTCGGCCTCGGCCTGCAGGCCGCCGATCGCGGGGCCGAGGGTGACCGCACCGAAGATGCACATGCTCATGATCACCGCCGTCGAGCGGAACTTCTCGACGCCGAACCCGAGCGCGAGCGGCGGCACGGCCGCGATCAGCAGCAGGCTCGTGGAGAGACCCTGCAGCACGTGGCCGGCGACGAACATCGTGGAATCCTGCGCGGCCGCGGCGAGGATCGATCCGAGCACGAGCAGCGCCACGTAGAGGACCATCATCCGCCGCTGACGGAACAGCTGGGCGAAGTAGACGGCCATGACCGTCCCCACGGCGTAGGCGGCGTTGGCCATGCCCGAGCCCAGGCTCATCGCCTGCGGGCTCATCTGCAGGTCACGACTGATGAACGGGGTGACCGGTCCGATCGCCGCGGACAACGCGAGGTACGGGATCAGAGCGAACATCACCATCGCTGCGGCGGCGGGATAGCGCCCTGCAAGTGGACCTTGTCTCATCGTCTTCCTTCTTGGGGGGAGAGGCGGTAAAATGGAGGATGCCTCCGTAATCTGATGTGGAGGCTGCCTCCGCTTTCAAGAGGAAGTATACGGAGGCACCCTCCGCTTTGCAAGCCGGGTCACGCAATGTCCACAATTGACATCGAGCAATCGGGTCTCACTCGCCGCCCCATGCGCGCGGACGCGCGCCGCAACTACGACAGGCTGATCGCCGCGGCGCGTGACGCGTTCACCGAGAAGGACACCTCGGCATCGCTCGAGGAGATTGCCCGCCGCGCCGACGTCGGTATCGGGACGCTGTACCGCCACTTCCCGACGCGCACCGACCTGATCGAGGCCGTCTACGTCGAGGAGGTCGACGCGCTGTGCCGGTCGGCCACCGACCTGGGCGACGAGCCGCCGTGGGACGCGCTCGTCGGTTGGCTTCAGCGCTTCATCGGCTACGTGGCCACCAAGCACGCGCTCGCCGAGGAGCTCTTCGCGGTGGCCGACCGCGACTCAGACGTCTTCAAGACCTGCCGCGGAGCGTTCTACGGCGCAGGCGAGCCGCTCCTCCGCCGCGCCCAAGAAGCGGGCGCCGTGCGACCCGACGTCTCGATCGACGACGTGGTGAAGATGGTCGGCGGGATCGCGAAGATCCAAGGCGCGGACCCGGAGACCGTCGAACATATCCTGAGCGTCGCGCTCGACGGCCTGCGCTATCG
>DATBKW010000032.1:0-9155 GCA_036555665.1 Solirubrobacteraceae bacterium
CCGCGTCGCGGGCGGGGCCGGCGGCGACGTGCTCATGTACCAGCACGTCTTCTGGTTCTACTCGCACCCGGCCGTCTACATCATGATGCTGCCGGGCTTCGGGATCATCAGCGAGATCATCGCCGTGAAGGCGCGCAAGCCGATCTTCGGCTACCGCATGATGGCCTTCTCGCTGCTGGCGATCGTCGTGCTCGGCTTCACCGTCTGGGCCCATCACATGTTCGTCTCGGGCATGCAGTCGTGGATCCGCGTGCCGATGATGGTCACCACGGCGATCATCGCGGTGCCGACCGGGATCAAGATCTTCTCCTGGCTGGCGACCCTGTGGCGCGGCGTGCTGCACCTCGACACGCCGATGCTGTTCGCCCTGGGCTTCCTGACGATGTTCACCTGCGGCGGGATCTCGGGCGTGATGCTCGCGATGATCCCGCTGACCATCCACGTCAGCGACACCTACTTCATCGTCGCCCACATCCACTACGTGCTGTTCGGCGGATCGCTGTTCACGATCTTCGCCGGGGTCTACTACTGGTTCCCGAAGATGACGGGCCGGATGTACGACGAGCGCCTCGGGCGCCTGCACTTCTGGATGACCTTCATCTTCTTCAACCTCACCTTCGCCCCGATGCACATCATCGGCGTCGAAGGGATGCCGCGGCGCGTGTCGGACTACGCGGCCAAGTTCGCCGACTGGAACCTCTTCATCTCGATCTCGTCGTTCGTGCTCGGCCTGAGCTCGCTGATCTTCGCCTACAACATCATCACCTCGTGGCGCGGCGGCCCGCGCGCGGTGGCGAACCCCTGGCGGGCGCTCACGCTGGAGTGGCAGGTCTCCTCGCCGCCGCCGGTCTTCAACTTCGACGCCGTGCCGACCGTGGTCGGCGGTCCCTACGAGTACGGCGTCCCCGGGGCGGTCCACGGCGTCTTCAAGGGCGCGGAGGTGCCCGCTCCGGCGGGCACCCATGCGACGACCACGGCGGAGTAGGAGGAGCGCGTCATGAAGACGGTGCTCGTGGTGGCCAACGAGACGCTCGGCGGTCGTCCGCTGCTCGAGAAGATCAAGGAGCTCGCGGCGCAGGAGCCGATCCACCTGGTGATCTGCGTGCCGCGTACCAACCCCCGCCAGGGCAACATCATCTACGACGAGGCGGTCTTCGACGCCGCCCAGGTCCGCATCGACCTGGCCCGCAAGGTCATGCGCGAAGAGGGCATCGACGCGATCGGCGAGGTCGGCGATCCCGACCCCTACACGGCGACGATGGACGCCATCGCCGAGCACGATCCCGGCGAGATCGTCATCTCGACCTACCCCGCGGCCTCGTCGGGCTGGCTGCGGCGCGACCTGATCGAGCGTGTCAGCGAGGCCACGAGGGTCCCGGTCGACCACGTGATCGTCGACCTCGATCAGGAGCATCTGCCGTTCAACGTCACGCTCGGGGTCGCCAACCGCACCGCCGCCTCCCCCACCTTCCTCGAGGCGCTCAAGTCGCGCGCCGACGACGTGGAGCGCCACGTCTTCATCTTCGTCGTGCCGCAGGAGGGCGGGCAGGGCGTGGCCGCGCGCCAGGCACGCGCGCGGCTGACGCAGGTCATCGACCGCGCGCGGGCCGCCGGCCTTATCTGCGCGGGGATGATCGGCGATCCCGACCCCTACACGGCGACGATGAACGCCGTGCAGTTCTTCCGCGTCGACGACATCGTCATCTCGACGCTGCCCGCCACCCGGTCGGGCTGGCTGCGCGCCGATCTCATCGAACGCGTGCGCCGGGCGACCAATAAGCCCGTCGAGCACGTCGAGGCCACCGACTCGGCCGAGGCCGTCGCGTAGGGAGCGTCATGGAAGCCGCCTCGATCGCACACGCCGACCACGAGCACCACGGGCCGCCCCCGGCCAACCGCTCGTCGCGCGTGGAGCCCCAGCTGCTCGGGATGCTGCTTTTCATCATCTCCGAGGTGATGGTCTTCGGGGCCTTCTTCACGGCCTACTTCTTCATCAGGGTCGTGGCGGGGGATCAGTGGTTCCCCGTGCACGGCCACAAGCTCCCGGTCGCCGTCGCGGGCGTGAACACGGCCATCCTGCTCTCGTCGTCGCTGACCATGCACTGGGCGCAGACGTCGATCAAGAACGGCAACCGCTTCGGGCTGAGGGCCGGGATCCTGTCGACCTTCCTGCTCGGCTCGACCTTCCTGTTCGTCCAGATCAACGAGTACGTCCACATCGGCTTCGCCGCGCACGACTTCGCGCAGGCGTCGGTCTTCTACGGCCTCACCGGCCTGCACGGCGCCCACGTCGCCGTCGGCCTGACGCTGCTGGCCATGGTCACCGTGCGCTCGTTCCGCGGCCACTACTCGCCCGAGGAGCACCGCGGGGTCGAGGTGCCCGGCATCTACTGGCATTTCGTCGACGTCATGTGGGTGATCGTCTACTCGTCGGTCTACGTCCTCTGAGGCCGGCGTGCTGAATCCGCTGCGCTCGGAGGAGGAGGCGTTCCGGGCGCTGCTCTGGGTCGTCGCCGTGGTGGCGGCGATCGTCGTGCTCGTGGTGATCGGGCGCGCGCTGTTCTGACCCAAATGGCCGATCGGATCGAAGTCCAGCAGGGTACGGTTCGGGTGCGAGAGGATAAGCCCGACCCGTGCCCCGCACGGCCTACATCGATTCGCGGCGCCTGACGCGCACCGGCCGCCTCGGCCTGTACGCGGCGTCCGTCTGCGTCCTCGCCGGGCTGTACTACGGCGCCGCCAAGCTCGGCCTGCGGCTGGCCTATCTGAACGGCGCGGTGACCGCGCTCTGGCCGCCGGTGGGCGTCGGCATCGCCGCGCTCGTGCTCTACGGGCCGCGCCTGTGGCCGGGCATCGTCATCGGCGACCTGCTCGCCGCCGACTACTCCACGCCCTTCGGGACGGTGCTGGGCCAGACGGTGGGCAACACGCTCGAGGTGCTCGTCGCCGCGCTGCTCCTGCGGCGGCTGGTCGGCGACCGCCCCGCACTCGAGCGGGTGTGGGAGGTGCTCGCGCTGGTGGGGTGCGCCGCGGTCGGGACGCTGATCAGCGCGAGCTTCGGCGCGACGTCGCTGCGGCTCGGCGACGTGATCTCGACCGGCGAGTACGGGGAGGTCTGGCGCACGTGGTGGCTGTCGGACTTCTCGGGCGCGCTCGTGGTGACGCCGCTGATCCTCACGTGGGCGACCCGGGGCCTCTCGGGCTTCAGACGACGGGAGTTGATCGAGGGCGCGGCCATGCTGACGGCTCTGGTGCTCCTGGCCGAGCTGCCGTCGCAGCGCGACGTCCCCTACATCGTCTTCCCGGTGCTGATCTGGGCAGCGCTGCGCTTCGGCCCGCGCGGCGCGGCCACGGCGCTCGCCGTCGTGTCGTCGCTGACCGTCTGGAACACCGCGCACAACGCCGGCCCCTTCGTGCGCGCCTCGATCACCGACAGCCTGCTGTCCAGCCAGCTGTTCATCGCCGCCGCGGCGCTCACTTCGCTCGTGCTCGCGGCGGTGACCGCCGAGCGCGCGCGGGCCGACGAAGCGGTGAGAAGCAACACCGAGCGGCTGCGTTCGGTGGTTCAATCGATGGCCGAGGGGCTGATCGTTCGCGACGCGCACGGCATCGTCACCGATTGCAACGCGGCGGCGGAGCGCATCCTGGGCATCGATCGCGAGCAGCTTCGCGGCCGGCGGCCCGAGGCCATCCTCGCCGGAGCGGTCGGAGGCGATGACAGACCCGTGTCCGGCGGGGACATCCTCGGCGATCGCGCGCTGGCCACCGGCGAGCCCGAATCGGGCCTGGTGGCGCGGCTGACGCGCCCGGACGGCACGCCGGTCTGGGTCTCGGTCAGCTCGGGGCCGGTGCTCGACGCGGCCGGCGCGCCCGAAGGCGTCGTCTCGACGCTCAGCGACATCACCGAGCGCCGGCGAGCCGAGGAGCGCGTCGTGGCCAGCGAGCGCGCCACGCGAGCGCTGGCCGAGGAGCAGGCCGCCCTGCGGCGCATCGCCACGCTCGTGGCCGCCGAGGCGACGCCCAGCTCCGTGTTCGAGCGGGTGACCGAGGAGGTGGCGAAGCTTCTGCCCACGCCGAGCGCAAGCCTCGCCCGCTACGAGGACGACGGACGGGCGACGCTCGTCGGCGCGTGGCGCGAGCCGGGCGCCGACATCAATCCCGTCGGCACGTCGTTCGCCCTCGACGGCGACTCGGTCATCGCCCGCGTGCGGCAGACGGGGAGCGCGCAGCGCATCGATGACTACCAGAGCGCGCGCGGCCCGCTCGCCGGCCAGCTGCACGCGCTGGGCTACCAATCGTCGGTCGCCGCACCCGTCACCGTCGGAGGCAGGCTGTGGGGAGCCTTGATCGCCTCGACGCGGGATGCGCAGCAGCTGGCGGAGGGCGCCGAGCGCCGCCTGTGCGACTTCGCCGACCTCGTGGCACAGGCGCTGTCCAACGCCGACGCCTACGACAAGCTCGCGGCGTCGCGAACCCGCATCGTCGAGGCCGGTGACGCGGAGCGCCGGCGCCTCGAGCGCAACCTGCACGACGGCGCGCAGCAGCAGCTCGTGTCGCTCGCCGTGCAGCTTCGGCTGGTCGAGGCGCGCCTGGAGAAGGATCCGGCCACCGCGCGCGCCGACCTCGTCAACGCCCGCGAGCAGCTCGTCGCGGCCCTCGACGAGCTGCGCGAACTCGCCCGCGGCATCCACCCCGCGATCCTGACCGACGGCGGCCTGGCCCCCGCGCTGTCGGCGCTGGCGACGCGCGCCTCGGTGCCGGTCGAGATCACCGACGTCCCCGGCGGGCGCCTGCCCGAACCGGTGGAGGCGGCCGCGTACTACCTGATCTCGGAGGCGATCACCAACGTGGCCAAGCACGCCCGCGCGTCACACGTGGCGGTCAGCGTCCGCCGCGACGACGGACGGCTGCTCGTTCACGTCGCCGACGACGGCGTCGGCGGGGCTGACACCGCCAGTGGCTCAGGCCTCAACGGCCTGGCCGATCGCGTCGAGGCCCTTCACGGCCGGCTGCGCATCGACAGCCCGCGCGGAGGCGGCACGCGCATCGAGGCGCAGATCCCCGTCGGGTAGCGACCTGAGATCAGTTGCACACGAGGCAGCTCACGTCATCTGCGGGACCTTCGCCAGAGCCTCCTGGTACATGCCCATCTGGCGCGCGACGCCCTCGTTGGCAAAGCCGTCGATGTGGCGCAGCCCCTCCACGGACAGCGCAGCGTCGATGGTGTTGCGCTGGAACTCCTCGTCCTGGCGAACGGCAGCCAGCTGATCGGCGGTGCCGTGCAGCTCTATGTAGCCGCCGAGCTCGCCGTTGGGACCGAGCAGCACGACGTCGAACCCTTCGATGCGGCCGTCCTGTTGCATGCGCCCGCAGAGCCCGATTGCGTCGTTGAACACTTCGAGGGCGCGCTCTTCGCGCCCTCGAGCGGGGCGCTCCCATCCGAGGAACAAGACCCGATCGGCCATACCAGCTCCTTTTGGTGTCGGTTCGGCCCCCACGACCGGACCTGTCGCACCGACCCTCTCAGGCGGCCTGCTGGGGTGCAACACCGCGCGCGGTTTCCACCTCGCGCAGCCCCGGCACCAGCAGCGCCCCGAAGGTGACGACGGCGCCCAGCACGCCCGCGGCGATGAGCGTCGTCTGCGCGCCGATCGCGCTGCTCACGGGCCCGGTGAGCGCGAAGGAGAGCGGCAGCAGGCCGATCGAGATCAGCCAGTCCAGGCTCGAGACCCTGCCGAGCAGCGCGCTGGGGACGTTGCGCTGCTTGGCGGTCGCCCAGACGATGGTCCCGGCCGTCTCGAGCGCGTTGAAGGCAAGGCTCGCGAGCATGAGCTGCCAGACCGCCGTAGCCAGCCCGTAGCCGGCAACGGCAAGCGTGGCGAGCGTCCACGTGACGTACATGAAGGTGATGTCGCGCCGCGGTAGTCCGCGCTGGCCGACGATCGCGGCGCAGCCGACCGAGCCGATGCCGCCGGCGGCGAACACGAGCCCGAGGTCGGCGGCGGTGCCGTGCAGCTCGTTCTTGACCAGATACGGCAGCAGGACCTCGGCCGGCCCCATGAAGAGCAGGTAGGCGACCGCCGCGCTCGCGAAGGTGACCCACAGCCACACGTGGCCGCGGACGTAGCGCAGCCCGCTGAGGATGTCCGACCCCACGCTCGCGTGGGCTTCGCGCGCGCGGCGCGCGGCCGGCGTCATGGCCAGCAGCGCGACGGCCGAGACGGCGAACGAGGCCGCGTCGAGCGCGAACGCCGAGCCGACGCCGACCACCTCGATGAGCACGCCGCCGAGCGCCGGCCCGGCGAGGCGCAGCGCGATCGGCCGCACGAACTGGTCGAGCGCGTTGGCCGCGGCGAGCTGCCCGGCGGGCAGGACCTCGGGCACCAGCGCGTCGAAGGCGGGGCTGAAGAACGCGGTGCCGGCGCCGTAGACCGCCACGAGTGCGGCCACGTGCCACAGCTCGAGCGCGCCGGTGAGCGACAGCAGGGCCATGAGCCCCACTGCCAGCCCGCGCAACAGGTCGGCGCCGAGCATGACGCGCCGGCGGTCGAAGCGGTCGCTGACCGCCCCGCCCACGAGCAGGAAGGCGATCGTGGGCACGGTCATCGCGATGCCGACCATCGCCAGCGCGGCCGGCGCGTTGGACAGCGCGTAGACCTGCCAAGCCATGGCGACGAGGAAGACGCCGTCACCCAGCAGCGAGACGCACATCCCGCTCCACAGCAGCCGGAAGTCGCGGTGGCGCAGCGGCCCGAGCAGGCGGACGCGGCTTTCGCCGGCCCCGTGGCCGTAGCCCTCGTAGCTAAGGTGCATCGACCGGCGCGACGTGCTGGGCGCGCAAGTAGTCCAGGGTGGCGTCGGCGTCCATCGGGCGCGCGAAGTAGAAGCCCTGGCCCAGGCCGCAGCCGAGGTCGCGCAGCGTCGTCCACTGCTCGGGAAACTCGATGCCCTCGGCGACGACGTCGAGGTTGAGCGTCTGGCCGAGCGCGACCACGGCCGTGGCCAGGCCGGAGGCCTCCGGCGAGGCGCCGGCGGCCAGGAACGAGCGGTCCATCTTCAGCACGTCGACCGGGAAGCGGCTGAGGTAGCTCAGCGACGAGTAGCCGGTTCCGAAGTCGTCCATGGCCAGGCGCACGCCCAGCCCGCGCAGCTCCTGAAGACGCTGAACGGCGAGATCGGTGTCGGTCATCATCACCGTCTCGGTGATCTCGAGGGTGAGGCTGCCGGGCGTCAGCCCCGAGTCGTCGAGGGCGTCGCGCACGTCGGCGACGATGTCGGAGTGCTGCAGCTGCTTGACCGAGAGGTTGACGGCCATCGTCAGCGGCGGGTCGTGCGGCACGAGGTCCTGGATCGCCTTGGCCTGACGGCAGCCCTGGCGCAGCACCCAGCGCCCGATCGGAACGATGAGGCCCATCTCCTCGGCCAGCGGTATGAACTCGTCGGGCGCGACCTGGCCGCGCTCGGGGTGGTTCCAGCGCAGCAGCGCCTCGACCCCGCAGACCCCGCCGTCCTCGAGGCGCACGACCGGCTGGTAGTGCAGCTCGAGCTGGTCGGTCGTCATCGCGCGCTGCAGGTCGGCGCGCAGCTCCAACCGGGCGAGCACGCCCTCGTGCATCGCGGGCTCGAACAGGCGGTAGCCGCCCTTGCCGTCGCGCTTGGCGATGTACATCGCGGCGTCGGCGTTGCGGATGAGCTCGTCGGCGTCGGGGGCGGCATCGCCCTCGACCACCGAGATGCCGAGGCTCGACCGGACCACGAGCTCCTTGTGCTCGAGGCGCAGGGGCTCGACGAGCGCCTCGAGGATGCGCTCGGCGGTGTCGGCCGCCTCCTGGGCGCTGCTGATGTCCTCCAGCAGGATGGCGAACTCGTCGCCCCCGAAGCGCGCGGCGGTGTCGGTGACACGGATGCTGCCGGCGACGCGCTTGGCGACCTCGATCAGGACCTCGTCGCCGGCGGCATGGCCGAGGCTGTCGTTGATCGTCTTGAAGTCGTCGAGGTCCATGAAGATGACCGCGATCCCGCTGTGCTCGCGGCGGTTGCGCGCCACGGCGTGGCGCACGCGCTCGGCGAACAGCGCGCGGTTGGCCAGGTTGGTCACCGGATCGTGGAAGGCCTGGTGGGCGAGCTGCTCCTCGAAGGCCTTGCGCTCGGAGACGTCGCGGCTGTTGAGGACGATGCCGCGCACGGCCTCGTCCTGCAGGAGGTTGGTGTGCAGGACCTCGAACTGGCGCAGAGTGCCGTCGCGGTGGCGCAGCGAGCACTCCAGGACCTCGGTCTCGCTGCCGGCGTACGAGGCGCCGTCGGCCAGCAGGTGCAGCAGGCGGCTGGTCTCGTCGGGGTCGAGCAGGCGGTCGAAGCGGGTGCCGACGATGTCCTCGGGCGCGTAGCCGAGGACGCGCTCGATCGACGGGCTCTGGTAGAGCACGGTCGCGTCGGCGTCGAGGACGGTGATCAGGTCGCTGGCGTGCTGGACGAGCGAGCCGAAGCGCTCCTCGCTCTCGCGCCGGTGGATCTCCTCGGTCAGCGCGGCGCTCTCGAGCGCCATCGATACCTGGGTGGCCAGCGCGTCCAGCGGCCCCTGCAGGTGGCGCGAGCTCGAGGCGCCGCCGGTGACGACGAGCAGGCCGTGCGTCTCGCCGCGCTGGCAGAGCGGGTGGACGTGCGCGTGGCCGTGCTCGTGGCCGAGGCGCAGGTCCTCGCGTGTCTCGCCGAGGAGCTTCAGGCCGTTCTGCGGGAGCGCAAGCAGCTTCCCTGCCGTGACCGGCGCGAGCGTCCACGAGGCGCCGGCGGGCGCCAGCGTCCCCTCCGCGGCGGCGACGCGCACGGCGCCGTGCTCGACGAGGCAGAGCAGGACGGCCGAGCCGTGGTCGGCGATCGAGCGCGCAGCACTCAGGGCGGCGCGGTGGATCTCCTCGCGCGTCGTCGCGGCGACCAGCGACGCGCCGGTGCGCCCGAGCGTGCGCTCGCGCGCGGTCGAGCGCTCCTGCTGACGAACGAGGCCCGCCATGCGCAGGACGACGAGGCCGAAGAGCACGACCGACGCGCCGATGATGACGATCAGGTCGACGTTGCCGCGGCGCAGCTCGTAGGTGGCCTCGACGACCGGCGCGATCAGCGACGCGATCGTCAGCAGCGTCAGGCGCAGCGGCGTCAGC
>DATBKW010000033.1:0-2267 GCA_036555665.1 Solirubrobacteraceae bacterium
CTGGAGTCCAAGAAGATCTCCAAGACCAACGCCGTGACCTCGGTGGCCGGCGTCGAGCTCGCCGCCGATGACGTCCACGTCGGGCCCTCGGACTACGTGCCGTGGCTGACCGATCGCAAGTGGGCGCACATCCGGCTCGAGGGCGAGGCGTTCGGCGGCGTGCCGCTCAATGCCGAGCTCAAGCTCGAGGTGTGGGACTCGCCGAACTCGGCCGGCATCGTCATCGACGCCGTGCGCTGTTTGAAGCTGGCGCTCAACCACGGCATCAGCGGCCAGCTCGACGGCCCGAGCTCCTACCTGATGAAGTCGCCGCACACGCAGCGCCCCGACGACGAGGCGCGCGACGCGACCGAGCGCTTCATCGCCAAGTACGCGGGCAAGCCGGGCACGCGGCCGCATGGCCGCAAGGCGCCGAAGAAGGCCGCCGCGAAGGCGTCGTAGGCTCGCGCGACCGCGCCGCCACGGCGGCGGGGTGCGGTTAACCGCCTCATCCGGTGGAGTGACGCAAGATGGTCCGCGCGGCCGACGACGCCGCGCGGCGCGGCGCGTACCTTGCCTGACACGCACCAAGGGACCGCGCAGGATCCGCCGACTCCTCCGGCGGACGCGGCACTCTCCTCCTCAGCACCATCGCGGCAGCGGGCCGTCCAGCGGACGGCCCGCCGCGCTGCGTTCGCTAGCGTGCGCGCGTGGACGACGCCGCCGCGCTACGAGCCCAGCTCGCCTACCTGGAGCGCAGCTCGCCCTTCTACCGCGAGCGGATGGCCGGCGCGCGGCGGCTTGCGGACATACCACTGCTGACCAAGGCCGACCTGCGCGCCGCGCAGGCCGCGCGGCCCCCGTTCGGCGAGCACCTGTGCGCACCGCGCGAGGCGCTCGTACGCCTGCACGTCACTTCGGGGACGACCGGCGACCCGGTGGCCATCGGGCTCACCGCCGCCGACCACGCGGCCAACTCGGCCATCGGCGGCGCGGCCTTCCGCATCGCGGGCCTGCGCCCCGACGACGTCATCGCCCACTGCCTGAACTACGCGCTGTACGCGGGCGGGATCGCCGACCACATGGCGATCGAGGCCTCGGGCGCGACGGTCGTGCCCGTCGGCGTCGGCCAGTCGCGGCGGCTGCTGGACCTCATCCCGCGCCTCGGGCTCACGGCGATCTACGGCACGCTGTCGTTCCCCGCGCACCTGGCCGGCCGCGCGCGCGACGCGGGCATCGACCCGGCGGCGCTCGGGCTGCGCCATATCGTCACCGCCGGCGAGCCGGGCGCCGGCCTCGGCGCGGTGCGCGACCAGATCGAGGCGACCTGGAACGCGACGGTCGCCGACAGCTTCGGGATGAGCGACGTGTGGTCGACGATGGCCGGCGAGTGCGAGGCGCGCGCCGGCCTGCACCTGACGACCGACGGCCACGCCGTGCTCGAGCTGGTCGAGCCGGGCGGCGACGAGCCGCTGGCGCTCGAGGACGACGCCTACGGCGAGCTCGTGTGGACGCATCTGCGCCGCGAGGCCTCGCCGCTGCTGCGCTACCGCTCGGGCGACCTCGCGCGGGTATGGACCTCGCCGTGCGCCTGCGGGCGCACCGGCGTGCGCATCCGCATCGAGGGCCGCGTCGACGACATGCTGCGCGTGCAGGCGGTCAACGTCCACCCCGGCGCGATCGGCGCGGTGCTCGGGCGCTTCGCCGGCCTCGGGCGCTACGCGGTGGTCGCCGACGGCGACCCGATCGTGCCGCCGCTGCGGGTCTTCGTCGAGACGCCGGACGGCGTCGAAGGGGTGGCGGACGCGCTGCGCTCCGAGCTGGGCGCGCGCTTCGAGGTGGAGGCGGTGGCGCCCGGCGCGCTGCCGGTGGGCGAGCAGAAGACGCGCGTCGTGTACCGCACGGCGCGCGGAGAGGAGCTTGAGCTTTGACTGTGACCGTGACTGAACAGGGGTCCGCACGCGTCGTGCAGTGGGACCGCCAGGCCAACCGCAACGCCTGGACGCGCGACACGATCGAGGCGATCGCCGACGCCATCGAGGGGGCGGGCAACGACGAGAACGTGCGCTGCGTGATTACGCGCGGCGCGGGCGAGCACTTCTCCGCCGGGGACGATCTCTTCGCGGCGATCGAGGCCACGCCGGAGTCGTGGGCGGCGACCGTCGCCGCCTTCCAGCGCGTCACGAGCGCCGCGTTGGCCGCCCCGGTGCCGGTCATCGCCGCGATCGACGGCGTCTGCATCGGCGGCGCCCTGGAGTTCGCCGCGAGCTGCGATCTGCGGCTGGCCA
>DATBKW010000034.1:0-4301 GCA_036555665.1 Solirubrobacteraceae bacterium
GCGCCCTGCACCAACTGCGCGTCCGACTCGCCTGCCGCTTCGCCGCGCTCGCCGCCGCCATCGCCCTCAACCACCGCCTCGGCCGCCCCAGCCGCTCGCTGGCCTGCTACACCGCCTGACCCCGTGGCACAACTCATCTAGATGTTCTTCAAGGAGCGCCTCGCGCGCGAGGGCGAGGTCCTCGCCGGCGTGTTGAGCGCGATCCCGTCGGCGGTCGCCGCTCAGGCGATCGCCGCGGCCGGCGCGGACTTCCTCGTCATCGATCGCGAGCACGGGCCGATCGGCCGCGAGGCGTTACAGGCGATGATCGCCGCGACGGCGGGTACCGAGTGCGCGCCGCTCGTGAGGGTGCCGGGGATCGACGAGGCGGAGGTCAAGCTGGCGCTCGACGCCGGCGCCGAGGGCGTCTTCTTTCCGCTCGTGCGTTCGGCGGCCGACGTCGAGCGCTGTGTGGCGGCGGTTCGCTATCCGCCGGCCGGCACGCGGGGCTGGGGGCCGTTCGTCGCGGCGTCGCGCCATGGGGTGAGTGCGGCGGAGTACTCGCGTGTTGTTGGCCCGTACGTGACCTGCTGCGTGCAGATCGAGACGTTCGAGGCGGTGCAGGGCATTGAGGAGATCGTCCGCGTCCCGGGCGTGGATCTCGTGATGATCGCTCCGTATGACCTGTCGAGCGCGCTCGGTGTCGAGGGGCAGTTCGATGCGCCTTCGTTCGTCGATGCCGTCGCTGCGGTCGAGCGGGCCGTTGCTTCGGCCGGCATACCGCTGTGCGGCGTGGCGCTCAGCGAGCCGCGCGCGCGGGAGCTGTTGGGGCGCGGCGGCTACCGGGCGCTGCTGCGGGGCGTCGACGTGTTCATGCTCGCGGAGGCCGTGGCGGCCTTCCGCGACTAGATCGCGTCGAGGACCTCGGCCATCCGCCGCAGCACGCGGGCGGCCTGGCCGAGCTCCTGCGCCGAGAGGTCGGCGAGCGCCTCGCGCCAGCGCTCTTCGATCTTGTCGCGCTTGCGCTCGAAGCGCTCGCGGCCGTCGGGCGTGAGGCGGTTGAGGACGACGCGCCGGTCGGTGTCGCTGCGCACGCGCTCGACCCAGCCCACCTCGGCCAGGTGGTCAAGCATCTGGGTGGCCGAGGCGGGGGTCAGGTCGGCGCCGGCGGCGAGCTTGCCGGCGGGCAGCTCGTCGGCCTCGGCGAGCTGGCGCAGCAGGTGCCACTGGGCGACGCTGAGCCCGCCCGCCTTGCTGTCGCGGCTGCGCAGCCGGCGCTGCGCGGCGGAGAACGCCTGCACGGCCTCGCGCAGCTCCTCGGCGACCTCGGCGCGCGTCGCAGTGGCGGGCATCGTGGTGGTCATCCTAAGCCGCTGCCTCGACCGCGGTGCCCGCCGGTAGCGCGTGCTCGCGCTCGACGCTCTCAGAGCGCGCCAGGACGAAGGCGGGGATCACCGCGATGGCGGTCATCGCCAGGACCCAGAGGTAGGTGTGGCCGAACGCCGCGGCCGCCGCATCCGGGGTGTGCGCCCCGGCGAGACCGTGCTGCAGGACAACGGTGAGCAGGGCAGTGCCGATCGCGCCGCCGACCCGCTGCAGCACGTTGAGCTGCGGCGTCGCGTGGGCGACGTCCTCGGGGCGCAGCCGCGCGAAGGCGGCGGTCATCGCCGGCATCATCGTCAGGCCGATGCCCAGCCCGCGGCCGATCATCGCCGCGCCGAGGACGGTGTACGACGTGTCTGCGCCCAGCGCGAGGAAGGGGAGGGTGGTCAGGAGCGTTACGCCCAGACCCACGAGCGCCACGCGGCCGCCGCCGACGCGGTCGGTGAAGCGCCCCGCCAGTGGCATCGCGATCGCGGCGCCGAGGCCCTGCGGGATGAGCAGCAGGCCGGTGGTCACGGCGTCCTCGCCGCGGACGAGCTGGAAGTAGAGGGGCATGACGATCATCGCGCCGAACAGGCTCGCGCCGAGGACGAGGGTCGTCACGGCCGCAGAGCTGAACGACACGCTTCGGAAGAGACGGACGTCCAGCAGCGGCTCGGCGACCCGCAGCGCGTGGAGCACGAAGGCGACGACGAGCACCAGACCCGCCACGAGCGGCGCCCACGCCTGGACTGCGGCCAGGCTGCCCTGCTGGCCGATCTCGGCCAGGCCGTAGACGATCGCCGGCACGCCGACGGCGAGCAGCCCGAAGCCGAGGCGGTCAAGCTGCGTGCGCTGCACGCCCTCCTCGACGCTGGGCAGCAGGCGCATGCCCATGGCGACGGCGATCGCGCCGACGGGGACGTTGACGTAGAAGATCCAGCGCCAGTCGAGGTGGTCGATGATCAGGCCGCCGAGCGTCGGGCCGAAGATCGGCGCGAGGATCATCGGGACGCCGATGACAGCCATGATGCGCCCGAGCCGAGCGGGACCGGCGGCGCGCGTCAGGACCATCTGGCCGACCGGCATGATCATGCCGCCGCCGAGGCCCTGAAGGACGCGGAAGGCGACGAGCGACCCGGTCGACCACGCCAGACCCGACAGCGCCGAACCCAGCGTGAAGAGGATCACCGAGGCGACCCACAGCCGCTTGGCGCCAAAGCGGCCGGCGGCCCAGCCGGAGACCGGGATGACCGCGGCGAGCGCGAGCATGTAGCCGGTCGCCACCCACTGGATATCGGCCAGCGAGGAGTGCAGGTCGCGGCTCAGCGTGTCGAGCGCGACGTTGACGATCGTCGTGTCGAGGATCGACAGAATCGCGCCGATGACGACGACGGCGGCGATGCGCCAGACGTGTGGTTCGATGTCGCGGGTCATGGGGCGGCTCCGTGTGGGTCTCGCTCAGCGGCTCGGCGGGTTGCTGTGCGTTGTGAAGGTTTCAAATAATTAAGTACTGAAAGATTAGCACCTTACGTATCGGCAGGCAAGCGGTCGGGCTTGAGTCCTCGCGGCCGCCTCCGCCGCGCGCCTGCTTCGCCCCGCGCGGCCCGGCCGCGGGCGGCCCGCTGCTACCATGCGCGACCGCATGCCGACCACGAGCCAGCTCGTCCGCAAGGGCCGTACGCCCAAGAGCAAGAAGCTGTCCACCCCGGGCCTGAAGTCCGGCAAGGGCCGCAAGAAGAAGGTCGCCGCGCCCCAGCGCCGCGGCGTCTGCACGCGCGTGTACACCACCACGCCCAAGAAGCCGAACTCGGCTCTGCGCAAGGTCGCCCGCGTGCGCATTTCGGGCGGCATCGAGGTCACGGCCTACATCCCCGGCGAGGGCCACAACCTGCAGGAGCACTCGGTCGTGCTCGTCCGCGGTGGCCGCGTCAAGGACCTGCCGGGCGTGCGCTACAAGGTCGTGCGCGGGACGCTCGACGCCGCCGGCGTCAGCGACCGCAAGAAGGCCCGCTCGCAGTACGGCGTGAAGAGGAAGTAGCGATGCCCCGCCGCGCCGCCGCCGCCGTCCGGCCGATCGAGCCGGACTCCCTGCACCGCTCGCGCCTGGTCCAGCAGGTCATCAACAAGGTGATGCTGGACGGCAAGAAGTCGACCGCCGAGCGCATCGTCTACGACGCGCTGGCGATCCTCGGCGAGCGCTCGGGCCGCGAGCCGGTCGAGGCGCTCGAGACGTCGATCAAGGCTTTGACCCCCGTCCTCGAGGTCAAGTCCCGCCGCGTCGGCGGCGCGACCTACCAGGTGCCGGTCGAGGTCCCCGCGCGCCGCGCGCGCACCCTCGCCGTCCGCTGGCTGGTCGAGTTCGCCCGCCAGCGCCGCGAGAAGACCATGGCCCAGCGCCTGGCCAACGAGCTCCTCGACGCCCAGCAGCAGCAGGGCGGCGCCTTCAAGCGCCGGGACGACATCTACCGCATGGCGCAGGCCAACAAGGCCTTCGCTCACTATCGCTGGTAGCGCTGGGTCTGCCGCCCGCGCCGGCGGTGCTGCTGGGCAGTGAGGGAGGGTGAGCCCGCCGCTGGGGGGCGAATTCGCGAGCTTTGGTGACTAGTGTGGCCAGTGGCCATAAAACTCACCACAGTCGAGGCGGTGCTCGCAGATTTGGCGGCTCGGTCGCACGGGGTCGCCACGCGCGCGCAGTTGCTCGCGGCCGGGATCTCGACTGACGAGGTTGGGCACCGCGTGCGCGGTGGTGCGCTGATTCGTGTGCATCGGGGCGTGTATCGCGTCGGGCATCGGGCGCCGAGCGTGGAAGCCACCTACCTCGCCGCCGTCTGGGCGTGCGGGAAGGGTGCCGTGCTGAGCGGCCGTGCGGCCGCATACCTGTGGGGCCTTCTCAAGGGTCGGCCGCCCAAGCCCGAAGTGACCGCGCCGACGAAGCGCGAGGTCCCGGGCGTCATCAC
>DATBKW010000035.1:0-2776 GCA_036555665.1 Solirubrobacteraceae bacterium
GCAACCGTCCGCGTCGCCGCCGTCCAGGCGACGCCGGTGATCCTCGACGCCGAGGCCTGCGTGGACAAGGCGATCGGCCTGCTGCGCGAGGCGGCCAAGGACGGCGCCCAGCTCGTGGTGCTGCCCGAGTGCTTCGTCTCCATCTACCCGTCCAACGCGTGGTCGAAGGACGCGCCGTCGTTCGGCGGCTGGAACGAGCTGTGGGAGCGCATGTGGGAGGAGTCCGTCGACGTCGGCGGTCCGCTCGTCAAGCGCCTCGTGGCGGCCTGTCGCGAGCACGAGATCCACTGCGTGATCGGCGTCAACGAGCGCGAGGACGCGCGGCCGGGCACGCTGTACAACACGATGCTCACGCTGGGGCCGGCGGGCGTCGTGCATCGCCATCGCAAGCTGATGCCGACGATGCAGGAGCGTGTCTTCCACGGCGTCGGCGCGGGCGACGACCTCGCGGCGATCGAGCTTCCGGACATCGGGCGCGTCGGCGGCCTGATCTGCTGGGAGAACCGCATGCCGCTCGCGCGCTACGCGGTGTACCGCCAGGGCGCCCAGATCTGGGCGGCGCCGACCGCCGACGACTCC
Source organism: Solirubrobacteraceae bacterium (assembly GCA_036555665.1). Classification (GTDB taxonomy): domain Bacteria; phylum Actinomycetota; class Thermoleophilia; order Solirubrobacterales; family Solirubrobacteraceae; genus JAOPZW01. The sequence continues at coordinate 580 of DATBKW010000035.1, forward strand.
GACGGCTGGATTGCCTCCATGCGCCACATCGCGATCGAGTCGGGAGCCTTCGTCGTCTCGGTCGCGCAGTACATCCCCGCGAGCGCCTTCCCGGCCGACTTTCCGATCGCGCTGCCGGAGGGCAAGGACGTGTTCGGTGAGGGCGGCAGCGTCATCGTCGAGCCGAAGCTGGGCGATGTCATCGCCGGCCCGCTGCGCGGCGAGGAGGGCATGCTCGTCGCCGACTGCGACCTGCGGGCGGGCCTGCACGCCAAGCGCTGGTTCGACGCGGTCGGCCACTACGCGCGGGCCGAGGTGCTCGTCACGCCCGAGGACCACATCGCCGCCACGTAGGCTGTCGGGTGGCGTGCAGATCGAGACGCGCTACGCCCGCAACGACGGGGCCACGATCGCGTGGACCTCGGCGGGCGACGCCCCCACCGACCTGCTCTTCATCCCCGGGTTCATCTCGCACGTCGAGCATCTCTGGGAGCAGCCGGGCCTGGCCGGCTTCTTCGAGCGGCTCACGGGCTTCACGCGCTTCATCGTCATGGACCGCCGCGGCTGCGGCCTGTCGGACTCGCGCCCCGAGGAGCTCGGGCTCGACGACGAGGTCGCCGACGTGCTCGCCGTCCTCGATGCCGCCGGCAGCGAGCGCGCGGTGCTCATGGGCTACACGACCGGCGGGCTGCTGGCGATCACCGTCGCGGCGCGCGCGCCCGAGCGCGTCCAGGCGCTCGTGTTGTACGCGTCGATGGCGCGGGCCGTGGCCGACGACGAGGTCGACTGGACGCTCGACGAGGTCGAGCGCCGGGCGCTGTGGGCCCGGCTCGCCGACGCGTGGGGAACCGGCACCAACCTCGAGCAGATCGCACCCTCGCGCAAGGACGATCCGCGGATGCGGGCCTGGATGGCGCGGATGGAGCGCCTGTCGTCGAGCCCGGGCGAGCTGCTGAAGCTCATGAACTACGTCGGCGGCCACAACGTCAGCCACCTGCTGGGCGAGCTGCGCGTCCCGACGCTGATCGTGCACCGGACCGGCGACCGCCTGATCGACGTGCGCCATTCGCGCTACCTCGCCGAGCGCATCCCGGGCGCGCGCTTCGTCGAGCTCGAGGGTGCCGACAACCTCCCGGGCGCGGTCGACAGCTCGGACCTCCTCGGGGAGATCGAGGAGTTCCTCACCGGCGGGCGTTCGCGCACCGTTGCGCGCGAGCTGCTGACCGTCATCTTCAGCGACATCGCCGACTCGACCGGGCACGCTGCGCGCCTGGGCGACGGCGAGTGGCGCGACCTCCTGGCCGCCCACCAGGTCGCGGTCCGGCGCGAGATCGATCGCTTCGGCGGTCGCGAGGTCAAGACGATCGGCGATGCCTTCCTCATCGCCTTCGACGGGGCGCCCTCGCATGCGGTGCGCTGCGCCGACGCGATCGTGCAGGCGGTCCGCGAGGTCGGGCTCGAGGTCCGCGTCGGGCTGCACACCGGCGAGTGCGAGGTCATCGGCGGCGACGTCGGCGGGATGGCCGTGCACATCGCCGCCCGGGTCGCGGCGGTCGCGCAGCCGGGCGAGGTGATGGCCTCGGGGACGACCTACGGGACTGTCGTCGGGGCCGGCCTGCGCTTCGCGGATCGGGGCATGCAGGAGCTCAAGGGCGTCCCCGGGCGGTGGCCGCTGTTCGCCCTGCAAGCTGTCTGACGATCCGACACAACACCGCAACCTTCGGCGCTGGCCCTAGTTGGGAACCTGCATAGGCACCCAAAGAGACCAGGAGGTCGAAATGCGATCCCTCATTCGCAAGGTGCTGGGAGTCCGCGCCCAAGGGCCGTGGATCCTCGCCAGCGCGATCCTCGTAGCTCTCATCGTCGCCCCGATGGCCGGAGCCTTCGGCGACGGCAAGACCCTCCGCGGAGGCGCGCGCAACCCGTCTTCCGATGCGCGCAAGGCGTACAGCAAGGAGACGGAGATCATCGCGGACCTGAGCACGTACGGCACGCGCCAGTCCAACAAGTCCAACAACGGCGGCGGCGCCGTTTACGGCTGCCGGTCGGGACCGGGCGGGACGCCGAAGGGCAACGAGCCCTGCATCCGCGCCAACAACCTGTCCTCCGGCCTGGCGTTCGAGTTCAACTCGACCAACGCCGCGGCGACCCAGGTCGGCACGATCACGGCGACCAACACCAAGGCGGCGCCGTTCACGACCAACGCGACCGGCGTGGC
>DATBKW010000036.1:0-6030 GCA_036555665.1 Solirubrobacteraceae bacterium
CGACGCCAGCCCTGCAGCGTGCGCACGTCGGCCTCGCCGTTGCCGGAGCGTACCGCGGTGACGATGCGTTGCAGGTCGGCGCGCGCGGCGATCAGCTCGTAGGCGAGCTCGGCCTCGGCGGCGCGGGCGCGCACCAGCGCCTCGCCCAGCGCGATGAGCGGCGCGTCGCCGGGATCGGTGGGGGAGGGACGATCGCCGTCGACGGGGATCGGCTCGCGCGCGCGTCCGCGTTCGACGATCTCGAGGATCGCGCGGCCGCGGCGGCGCAGGGTGCTCTCGTTGAGGCCGCGGATCTGGGCCAGGCGCTCCAGCGAGCCCGGGCGGCGCTTGGCGACCTCGACCAGCGCCGCGTCGGCCAGCACGGTGGGCACGGGGCGGTCGGACTCGCGCGCGGTGTCCTCGCGCCACCGCACGAGCTCGTAGGCGACGGCGCGCTGAGATGGCTCGAGCGAGTTGATGCGCGGCAGGCGGTTGAAGATGTGGTCGGGCTCGCGCTCGTCGGAGGCGTCCTCCAGGGCGCGGCACTCCTCGATGGCCCAGTCCAGGCGCCCGCGCTCGCGCAGCGAGCGCTGCAGGGCGTCGGTCAGGTCGAGCAGGTGCAGGACGTCCTCGCGTGCATAGCCGACCTGCTCCTCGCTGAGCGGCCGCGTGTCCCAGCGCGTGAAGGACGCGCTCTTACGTAGGCGCACACCGACCATCTCGTGCAGCAGCGCCTCGTAGCCGAGCTGGGCGCGCAGCCCGGCGAAGCCGCCGGCGACCTGGGTGTCGAAGATCGCGTTGACGTCGGTCGACCACTCGCGGCGCAGCAGCGCGACGTCCTGGCGCCCGGCGTGGACGACGACCTCGACCTCCGGGTCGGCGAGCGCGGCGGCCAGCGGCGCGGGGTCGTAGTCCTGGGTGAGCGGATCGAGGACCTCGACGCGCAAGCCGTCCTGCGTCTCCACGGCGATCTGGACGAGGCACAGCAGCGCGCGGTAGCGGCCCTCGCCCATGAACTCCGTGTCGATGCCGAGCCGCCCGGCGGCGCGCGCCTGGGCGGCGAGCTCAGCGACGACGCCGGTGGTCATCCGCTGAATCTACGGGTTTGCGGCGGTGCGCCTGCTGGTGGGGGTCACTTTTCGGCGGCTCTTCGTCGGGCCAGTGGCCGTGCTCGTCGAAGTAGGCGCGCGCGCGGTCTTCCTCGTCGCGCTCGCGGTCGCCCTTGACGCCGACGCGGTAGAGCAGGTTCAGCAGCCAGACCGACAGCCCCGCGGCGACGAGCAGCGTGCCGCCCTCGACGCCGTTCTCACTGAAGCCGGTGGCGATGGCCACCACGAAGCCGGCGACGATGATCGCGATCGGCAGCCAGGTGCGGACGACCTTCATGCCGCTGGGCTTCATGCCGCCTCCCGCAGCCCGCCCACGCTGAAACGCTCGACGAGCTCGGCCGGGGTGAGGCCCTCGCCGCGGGCGCAGAGCCGCAGCGAGGCGGCGAGCTCGTCGCGGACGTCGTCGGCGCTCTGGCCCTGGGCAGCGCGGTCAGCGAGCGTCACCGCCCCGTGGCGCTTGGCCAGGCGCGCGCCGTCGGGGCCGAGCACGAGCGCGACGTGGGCGTGGCGCGACACCTCGAGCCCCAGCCGCGCAGCCAGCCAGAGCTGGCGCGGGGTGGAGTCCAGCAGGTCGACACCGCGCACGACCTCGCCGATGCTCTGGTCGGCGTCGTCGACCACGACGGCGAGGTTGTAGGCGAAGGCGCCGTCGTTGCGGCGCGCGACGAAGTCGTCGACCACGCCCTCGTAGTGCCCGGCGAGCCGGTCTTCGAAGGCCATTTTCGCCGCATCGGCCCGGACGCGCAGCGCCGGCGGGCGGCCGCTCGCCTCCCGCTCGGCGCGTTCTCGCGCCGTAAGGTGCAGGCAGGTTCCGGGGTAGGCGCCCTCGGGCCGGCCGCCGTGCGGAGCCGACGCGGCCTCCCGGATCTCCGCGCGCGTGCACCAGCACTCGTAGATCAGGTCCTGCTCGCGCAGGGCGTGCACGGCGTCCGCGTAGAGGTTCAGGCGCTCGGATTGGCGCACGACGGGCCCGTCCCAGTCCAGGCCGAGCGCCGCGAGGTCGTGCAGCTGCTCGTCGTAGAAGCGCTCGCGCACGCGCCCGGTGTCGAGGTCCTCCATGCGCACCAGATAGCGGGCATCCTGACTGCGCGCGAACAGCCACGCGACGAGCGCGGTGCGCAGGTTGCCCACGTGCAGCGTGCCTGTGGGGGAGGGGGCAAAGCGCCCGTCAGCGGTCACATCCCGATTGTGCCCTCTATCCTCACCGCGCCGATGGCCGACGACGCCACCCCACCGCCCAGCGACGCCCAGCGCCCCTGCCCGCCCTGCCGTGGCACGGGCCGGATCGTGTCGCGCCTGGGCGGCTCGGCGAGCACCGTGACCTGCCCCTGGTGCGAGGGCACCGGCCGGGTGATCCCAGGCCACGACGCCCAGGCCGCCCGCCGCGGGGCCTCCGGCGGTCCCCCGGACGACGCCGCTTAGCGCACCCACGGTGGACGAAGGGCCGACGCGGGCGCACGGGCGCTTGAGTTCGCCGGCGGCAGGCCGATGCGCCGGGGAACATGGCTCTCTTCGCGCGTTTGATGGTCGTGGCCACCGCGCTCCTCGGGGTCGCGGCCGTGGCGCCCGCGCAGGCCGCGGCGACGCTGACGGGCTCAGCGACGGTGATCGAAACACCGAACGACGGTGTCATCGGGGCGGGCGATCACCTGGCGATCACCGTGGACGTCAGCAGCACCGACGCGATCAACGACGTGCACAGCACGCTGACGAGCTCGACGCCGAACGTGACCGTCACCCAGGGGACGTCGGACTACCCGGACATCCCGGCCGGCACGAACGCCCCGAACAAGACCCCGTTCCTCGTGGATGTTGGCTCGGCGCTGGTCTGCGGGACGACCCTCAACTTCAACCTGAGCGTCAGCAGCTCCGCCGGCACTGTTGACGTGCCCGTCACGGTCGCTACGGGTCGCGGACAGACCGACCTCACCGACTACGACGGCGGCCCGGTGTCCATCGGGTTCAGGGGCACCCAGCTGCGTCCTCAACTGCACCTCGCCGCCGCGAACTACCAGGGGACGGCAGCGGTCGCCGCGCCGGGGCTCGTCAGATCCGTCCAGGTCAAGCTCGGACATCTGACGCACGACAACATTCGCGATCTGACGATCAAGCTGGTCGACCCCACCGGCCGAAAGGTGACGCTGGTCGACCAGCGCGGCGCCGCAGGTCAGGACTTCACGGACACGGAGTTCGCCGCGACCGGCGCCCCCTTCTCGGACGCCGACCAGCACCACACCGGGATCTTCCTGCCCGACGAGTCCCTCAACGCCTTCACCGACGTCAACCAGAAGGGCAGCTGGCGCCTGGAGATCAGCGAACCCGACCCCAACGAGGTCGGGCGTCTGGATGGTTGGACGCTGAGGATCGCGACCGCCGACTGCACACCGCATTCGTTTGCCGACCTGCGCTTCCAGCCGGCCGATCGCGTCGATCCCGGCACGACGGTCACGCTCGACGGGTCGCACTCGGTGAGCGCGAACGGCCCCATCTCGCAGTACGACTGGGACTTCGGCGACGGCCACTTCACGCCGGGCACGTCGACCGTCACCCATCTGTTCTCGCAGCACGGCAACTACGCGGTGAGGCTGCAGGTGCACGACGCCGCGGGAGTCATCGGCCCTGTCACCAGGCACCTCATCGTCAGTGAGCCGCCGACAGCCCGCATCAGCCCCGTCGGAACTCCCAGGCAGAGCGCGAACGTCACGCTGGACGCGTCCACGTCGTCGGACTTCGAGGACGGATCGAATCTGGCCAAGTACGAGTGGGATCTCGACTACGACGGCTCCAACTTCACGGTCGACAAGGCTGGCGCCGGCCCGACCGTCCGGTTCGCGACGCCCGGGTTGCGCACGATCGCCCTGCGCGTCACCGACGGCGACGGCGCCACCGACATCGCCTCGGAGGCCTTCAATGTCGCCCCGACGTTCGCTCCCACGGTGGCGGTCACCGCCACGCCGAACCCGGTCTCGGTCGGGGCGCTCGTCAGCTTCGACGCGAGTGGTTCGACCGACGACGGCACGATCGTGGGCTATGACTGGGACCTCGACGGCAACGGCACCTACGAGACCACCGGCACCTCGCCGACGGCCGCCAGGAGCTATCCGAACGCAGGCGTCGTCAGCGTCGGCCTGAGGCTGACCGACGACGACGGCCGGTCGACCGTCACGCACGTGACTGTCCTCGTCCGCGGCGCGGGCGGGGGCGGTCCGGCTCCGGGCTCGCCCGGCGCGACCCCCGGCGGGCGCACGCCGGCAGGCGGTGGGGGCGCTGAAGGCGGTGCGGCGGGCGGACCCGCGGCGGGGGCGCTCGCGGCCAGCCTCGCCGGGTCCTCGATCCAGAAGCTCAAGCTGATCACGAGGAAGGGGCTGAGTCTGCGCTGCCGCGCCGACCGCGCCGCGACGTGCAGCGTCAGCGCGACGATCCCGGCCGCCAAGGCGCGCAGCCTGGGCTTGTCGAAGTCGCGCAAGAAGGCCTTCGTGCTCGGGCGCGCCAGCGTGCAGCTGCGCAAGGCCGGCACCGCGACGATCACCGTCCGCGTCGCCAAGCGGGCGCTCGCCAAGCTGCGCCGGATCTCCCGGGTGTCGGTGCTCGTGACCGGCAAAGCCGCCGACAGCGGCGGTGGCCACGCGGTCCTGCGCCGGGTCGTTCTGCTGCGCAGGTAGTCCATGCGTCCAACGGCTCGCCCGCGCGCTGGAGTGCAGGCCCCGAGAGGGCGATCAGTTGATGCGGTGAGTCAGCTTCCTTTTGATCACGCAGTTCGTCGTCGGGTGTTGGGCAGGGACGCGCTCTCCTCCGAGCGAGGGTCGTTCCTCATCGAGACTCTCGTCGGGGCCGTGCTGGTTGCGGTCGTGGCCGTCGCGATGCTCAGCGCGTTCGACGGCGCCAACCAGGTCTCGGGCCGCACCAAGATGCGCGCGCTCGCGGCCTCGCTTGCCCAGAGCGACCAGGAGCGGATGCGCTCGATGCCCGAGGCGACGCTCAACAACCTGCGCCAGACAAGTCCCAAGTACGTCGACGGCGTGCGCTACGACGTCGCCTCGCGCGCCGACTGGATCGCCGATCCCACGTCGACGACCGACTGCAAGAACAACGGCACGGCCGGCGACTACATGAAGATCACGACGACCGTCTCGGCGCCGACCCAGCCGATCCTCAAGCCGGTCGTGGTCGAGAGCGTGGTCACGCCCGCGCCCGGCACGTTCGGGCTCAACCAGGGCAGCCTCGCCGTGACCGTCGTGGATCGCAACGGCAACGGTGTCGCCAACCAGCCGGTCTCGATCAGCGGGCCGGCCAGCGCCAGCGACGTCACCGACTCCAACGGCTGCGCCTTCTTCGGCTACCAGCCGATCGGCAGCTACACGGTCTCGACGACGCACACCGGTTGGGTCGATCCGCAGGGCAACAGCACCGCCACCAAGACGGTGAGCATCGCCAGCCAGCAGATGTCGAGTGCGCAGCTGCAGTACGACCAGGCCGGCAGCTTGACCGTGCAGTTCGACACGTTTGCCACGGACCCCGGCGGCGCCACCCGCACGGTGGTCGCGCCGATCGCCACGGGACGCAGCATCCGCGTTGCCCACAGCTCGATGCTGCCGCCGAACTGGCGGGCGTTTGGCGACACCGCCGACCACACCTCGATCGCCGCCCTCAAGCTCTTCCCGTTTACGAGCGCCTACGGGGTCTACACCGGCGACTGCGACATGAACGACCCCAACAAGCAGCTGCCTACCCCTCAGCCCGTCGACAGCGCTCAGATCGACCCGGGCGCCTCGCCCACGCTCACCGTGCGCGAGCCCGCGGTGAACGTGCACGTCGTCAACAACGGCGTCGACGTCGCCAATCCGCACGTGAAGATCACGGCGGACAGCCCGTGCAGCGGCACGTGGAACTACCCCGCCACCGCCACGAACGCCAACGGCACGCTCAAGTTCCCCGGCCTGCC
>DATBKW010000037.1:0-25715 GCA_036555665.1 Solirubrobacteraceae bacterium
CGACCCCGCGCCTCACATCGCGTGGGCGCGCGACACGTTCGCCGCGCTCGAGCCCTTCGGCACGGGCCGGGCCTACGTCAACTTCCTCGCCGACGAGGGCCAGGACCGCGTTCGGGCCGCCTACGGGGAGGAGAAGTACCGGCGGCTCGTCGGGCTCAAGCGCGCCTACGATCCCGACAACGTCTTCCACCTCAACCAGAACGTCGATCCGCGCGGGAGTCACAGCACCTGCGGGGAACGCGCCCGGTGAGCGCGGCGAGCGTGCGCGCGGCGCTCGGCGTGGTCGTCGCATCGCTGGCGGGGACGCGATGACCGTCGCGATCGCGCCGACGAGCTTCGTCGGCCGCGAGCGCGAGATCGCGGACGTCACCGCCCTGCTGCGCGAGGCGCGGCTGGTCACCGTGACCGGGCCCGGCGGCGCGGGCAAGACGCGCCTGGCCGTCGAGGTCGCCCGGCGGGCGGGCGAGCCCTGGTTCGCCTCGCTCGCCGAGGTCTCGGTCGAAGGCCTGCCGGCCGCGGTTGCCGCCGCGCTGGGCGAGGACCCACCGCCGTCCGTCGACGACCTGCCCGCGCTCATCGGCCACCGGCGTGGCGTCCTCATCCTCGACAACTTCGAGCACCTCCTGGCCGCCGCTCCGGCCGTGGCGCGCATCGCCGCCGCCGGGGCCCGGCTGCGCGTCCTCGTGACCAGCCGGGCGGTCCTGCGCGTGGCGGGGGAGCGCGTCTATGAGCTGCCACCGCTTGCGTTCGACGACGCCCAGCGGCTGTTCTGCGACCGTGCCGAAGGTGCCGGAGCGACGGTGGACGATCGCGAAGCGGTGGCCGCCGTCTGCCGGCTCCTGGACGGCCTGCCGCTCGCGATCGAGCTTGCCGCCGCGCGAGCACGCCTGCTGCCGGCGCCCGCGCTGCTCTCGCGCCTGGCCGATCCGCTCGCGACGCTCGTCGGCGGCGCGCGCGACGCGCCGGCGCGGCAGCGCACGATGCGCGCGACCGTCGAGTGGAGCTTCGCCCTGCTCGACGACGAAGCGCGCGCGGCGCTGGCGCGGCTCGGCGTCCTCGAGGGAGCGTTCGCGCTCGAGGTCGGCGAGGCGCTGGCCGGCGGCCTCGAGCCGTTGCAGACGCTCGTCGACCACAACCTCGTCCAGACGGCGCCGGGGGCCGGCGGCAGCGCGCGCCTGCGCCTGCACGCCGCGGTCCGCAAGCTCGCTCGCGAGCACCTCGCCGCGGGTCCGGAGGAGGCGCGGACCCGGCGCCGGCATGCCGAGCTGTTCCTGGAGCGGGGCATGCGTGCCGCGGCCGAGGTGGGTGGCGCCGACCAGGTCGGCTGGGTGGATCGCCTCGACGCCGAGCACGGCGATCTGCGTGCGGCGCTCTCGTTCTGGCTGCGTGAGGGCGATGCCGCCGCGGCGCTGCGGCTCACGGCCGCGCTGAAGTGGCTGTGGTTCATGCGCGGTCCGCTCGACGAGGGCCGGCGGCTCGCGGCGGCCGCGCTGGCCGTGCCCGGCGCCGAGTCGCATCGGGGCGAGTACGCCGCCGCCCTCGAAGCGGCAGGGTGGCTCGCGCAGGCGCAGGGCGATCTGGCCGAAGGCGCGCAGCTCGCGCGCCGGGCGATCGCGGTGCAGCGCGCCGGCGACGACCCGCGAGGCCTCGCCTGGGCTCTGACGACGCTCGGGTTCGCGTTGGCCCGCGGCGGCGATCCCTCGTCCGCGGCGCCGTTCGCGGAGAGCGTGGCCATCTTCCGCGAGCTGGGCGACCGCTACGGAATGAGCTTCGGCCTGAGCATGCAGGGCCTCGCCGCGCTCGATGATCCGCGCCCCGTCGAGGAGTCGCTTGCGCTGACCCGCGAGCTCGGCGATGCGCAGGGCACCGCGCGCGCGTTGCTGATCCTCGGGTGGATGGCGATGGAGCGCGACGACCGGCGCGCCGCGGCCGAGCGCTTCGGCGAGGCGCTCGAGCTGAGCGCCATGCTGCGCCATCCGTATCTCACCGCCTACGCGCTCGAGGCCGCGGCGGAGCTCGCCGAGCGGCTCGGCGACCATGCGCGCTGCCTGCGGCTCGCGGCGGGCGCCGGCGCGATGCGCGAGCGCTCGCGGATGGTCGCCGGCGAGCCGCTGCGCGCGCGCGTCGAGCGTGCCGTGGAGCGCGCGGCCGAGGTCCTGCCCGAGCCCGAGCGCGACGCGGCGCGCCGCGAGGGCCGCGAACTCGCCGAGACCGCGATCCTCGCCGAGGCGCGCCGCGTGGTCGTCGCTCCCTTGTCGCCGGCGCTCGTCGGGACGACCACGCTCACGGCGCGGGAGGTCGAGGTGTTGCGGCTGGTCGCCGAGGGGCTGACCGACGCGGCCGTGGCGGGGCGCCTGTTCGTGAGCGTGCGGACGGTCAACGCCCACCTGCGCTCGATCTACACCAAGCTCGGCGTGACCTCGCGCGCGGCCGCGACCCGGATCGCAGTGACGGAGGGCGTGCTCGAGACGACGTAGGCAGCGAGATCGGCAACCTTGCCGTAGAGGACGGCGCCGGCCGCGGCGACCATCGCGGCATGCCCTACATCCTCGACAGCCGCGGCGACGCCGAGCGTCGCCGCCGCGAGCGCGACCGGCTCGATGTCCTCGACGCCGCGGTCGGCCCGTGGACGATGCGGCTACTGCGCGAACGGGGCATCGAGCGGGGTTGGCGCTGCCTCGACGTCGGCGCGGGCGCCGGTCACCTGAGCCGTTGGCTCGCCGCGCAAGGGGCATCCGTGGTCGCCACCGACGTCGACACTGCCCTGCTCGACGACGTCGGCGACGCGGCGATCGATGTGCGCCGCCAGGACATCCTCGACGGCCCGGCCGAAGGCAGCGTGTTCGACCTCGTCGTCGCCCGCGCCGTCATCGTCCACCTCGCCGACCGGCCCCGCGCGCTGCGCCACATGGCCGCGTCGCTGCGGCCCGGGGGGTGGCTGGTCGTCGTCGATCCGTCGCTGCCGCAGACGCCGCGCGTGGAGCGCGCCGCCGATCGGCAACTGCACGACCGCGTGTTTGCGCTCTGGAGCGACTTCCTCGTCGAGCAGGGCCTCGAATGGGACGCGGCGCAGAGCGCGGCGCTGCTGGAAGGCCTCGGGATGGAGGCCGGCGGGGAGGGCCTCGTGCAGCTTCTGCGCGGCGGCACGGCACCGGCCAGGCTGTGGTCGCTGACGCTGGCGGCGAGCGCCCCGCCGCTCATCGAGCGCGGTGTCCTCGATTCCGGCGAGGTCGACGCCGTCGTCACCATGATGGACGACCCTGGCTATCGTGCCCGCCAGCTCGTCGGCTACGCGGCGTGGGGGCGAGCGCCAACGCGCCAGACTTGACCACTTCGCGCCCGTCGTAGAGCCATATCTTTCGCAAGTGGTTGAGAATTGGTATTGACCAATTGCGGACACCGGAGTAGCTTGCCGCCCGCTTCAGACGGCTCTGGCACAGGAGCCGTGAGAAGCAGGGAGAGAGAACCGTGGCAAGTGGTGTGGACCAAAACGGCGCGACGTCCAAGCAGGAGCTCGCGCGCGACGCTCTGCTCGAGCTGGTCGGCGGCCTCGAGATCGGGACGGCGATCCCGTCCGAGCGGCGCCTGGCGACCCGGCTCGGCGTGTCGCGGCCGACGCTGCGCATGGCCATCGACGAGCTCGTTCGCGAAGGGCTGCTGCTGCGCCGCCACGGCTCGGGCACGTATGTCGCCGAGCCGAAGATCGCGCTGCCGCTGACGATGACCTCGTTCTCCGAGGACATGCGCCAGCGCGGCATGCTCCCGGGCAGCCGCGTGCTGTCCTTCGAGGAGGCGAGCGCGGGGGCCAAGCTCGGGGCGCGGCTGCACGTCTCGCCCGCCGATCGCGTGTGGGTGATCCGCCGCCTGCGCCTTGCCGACGGCGAGACGATGGCGATCGAGGTCCTGCACGTGCCCCAGCGCATCGCGCCCGAGCTGACGCGGCGCGACCTCGAGGGGCAGTCCTTCTACGACCTTCTGGCTCAGCGCTACGGCACCGTCGTGGTGGCCGGGACGCAGACCATCGAACCAACCGTGACCAACGAGGAGGAGGCCGAGGTCCTGGGCGTGCCGCTGCACGCGCCGGCCTTCTTGTTCGAGCGGACCAGCACGAGCGATGGAGGGGAGGTGGTGGAGTTCGTCCGTTCGATCTATCGGGGTGACCGTTATCGGCTCGTGACGGAGCTGCGGCCCGCGCTGGGCTCCCGATGAGAGCAGTAGGAGCAGGGTCGTCGTGTCGGGGACGGCCTCACGCCAGATGCATCGCCGCCCGCGGGGCGGCGAGCGACGAGGAGGAAGAGTGAGGACTCCAAAGGTGTTGCTTGCGGCGCTGGCCGCCGTGAGTCTCGTGGTCGCCGCGTGCGGCGGCAGCAGCAACAACAACGACAAGGCGAGCACGTCGTCGGCACCGGCCAAGCTGTCCGGCTCGATCGACGTGTGGATCATGGATCCGGGCTCGCCGAAGATCCAGAGCGTCGTCAAGGCTTATGGGACGGCGTTCGAGACTGCGCACCCCGGCACGAAGGTCAACATCGAGTTCGTCCCCTGGGCGCAGGCGCACGACAAGTTCACGACATCGATCGCCGGCGGCAAGACGCCCGACGTGGCCGAGATGGGCACGACGTGGACGCCGGAGTTCGCCGACGAGGGCGCCTTCGAGCAGGTCGCCAAGCCGGCGCCCGGCCAGTACGTCTCCAGCCTTGTCGACGCGGCGACGCTCGACGGCAAGGTCTGGGGCAAGCCGTGGTACGCGGGCTCGCGGGCGCTGATCTACCGCAAGGACGTCCTGAAGAAGGCCGGCGTGCAGCCGCCCACCAACTGGGCCGAGATGCTCGCTGCCGCCAAGGCGATCAAGGCCAAGGTGCCGGGGATCTACCCGACCGGCTACACCGGCCTGACCGAGCACATGTACCTGCCGACGATCTGGCAGGCGGGCGGGCAGATCGCCAAGCAGGATGGCGACTCGTGGACGTCGGAGCTGAACTCGCCGCAGGCGGTCGAGGCGATCAAGTTCTACACCGACTTCTACAAGGACGGCCTGACCCCGAAGGCGGCCATCGGGTGGGAGGAGCCCGACGCCCAGACCGCCTTCGTCAACGGCGACATCGCGATGCTCGTCGGCGGCGGGTGGACCTACAACTCGATCATCGCGACGAAGCCCGGCATGAAGGCCAAGATCGGCACCGAGCTCGAGCCGGCCGGACCGAGCGGCAAGGACACCGCCTTCGCGGGCGGCAGCCACCTCGTCGTCTTCAACGGCTCCAAGAACAAGGACCTCTCGAACGCGTTCGTCGACTACATGCTGCAGCCGGCGAACCTGAACAAGTTCACGAGCGAGATCGGGTTCCTGCCCGGCACGGTCGCGGGCATCCGGGCGTCGGGCTACCTCGACGACCCGGTGCGCAAGCCGTTCGCCGAGCAGCTGCTCGACCACTCCGCCGTTTATCCGCCGTCGCCGCGGTGGGGCGCGCTGGAGGGGGCGAACATCTTCGACGGTGAGATCCAGAACGTCATGCGTGGCAAGCAGACCCCCCAGCAAGCCGCGCAGAATCTCGCCAAGAAGATGGACGAGGAGTTCTCCGGGTGAGCTCCACGTCCGGCCAGGCGGTGGCCGCGGGGCGCGTGCGCGCCCCGCGGCCCAGCGCCGCCGAGCGGCTGACCCACGCGGCGTCGAAGCTGACGCTGCCGGTGCTCCTGCTGCTCCCGGCGCTGACGATCATCGTCGGCCTGGTCGGATACCCGCTGGTCAAGACGATCTGGCTGTCGTTCACCGACACGCGGCTCGGCGACCTCATCAACGGCACGAGCACATGGGTGGGCCTGGAGAACTACAAGGAGGTCTTCACCGACGAGCAGCTGCGCACCTCGCTCGTCAACACCGTCGTCTTCGGCAGCGCGTGCGTCATCGGCACCATGCTGCTCGGCATGGGCGTGGCGCTGCTGCTCAACCAGCGCCTGCGCTTCAACTGGTTCTTCTCGCTGGCGGTCCTGCTGCCGTGGGCGGTGCCCGCGATCGCCGCCAGCTCGATCTTCAAGTGGCTCTTCGACGACCGCTACGGCTTCGTCAACTGGGCGCTCGTCAGGCTCGGCTTCAGCCACTTCCAGGACTACGCCTGGTTTGCCGATCGCAACAGCGCCTACGTGGCGATGTTCGTCGTGGTGGTCTGGCAGTCGTTTCCCTTCATCGCGCTGAGCCTGCTCGCCGGCCTGCAGACGGTGCCGAAGGACACCCTCGACGCCGCCGCCGTCGACGGCGCGGGCGCGTTCCAGCGCTTCCGGCTCGTGACGCTGCCGCTGCTGCGCCCGATCATCGCCGTGCTCGTGATCTTCTCGACGATCTGGGACTTCAAGATCTTCGATCAGGTCTACGTGCTGGCCCAGGGCGTCCCCGATCGCGCCGCGGACACGGCGGCCGTGACCAGCTATCGCGAGTCGTTCGCCCTCGGCCACTTCGGCACCGGCGCGGCCATCGCCGTCGTCCTCTTCTGCGTGCTGCTGATCTTCTCGATCGCCTACGTGCGGCTCATCGGCAAGGAGGCGCGCGCATGAGGTGGATGCTGCGCCGCGGCTGGCTGTACGTCTGCGCGCTGGCGGTCTCGGCCTTCGCGCTGTTCCCGATCTACTACGTGGTGATCACGTCGCTGAAGCCGCGCAGCGAGATCTACACGCGCACGCCGGACCTGTGGCCCAACAATCCCCAGTGGCACCAGTACACGCGCGTGCTCACCGACGGCCACGTCGCACGCGCGTTGGGGAACTCGCTGATCATCGCCACCGCGACGACGCTGATCTGCGTCGCGGTGGCGGCGATGGCGGCCTACGCGCTCGCGCGGCTCGAGATCCCGCTGAAGCGCACGCTGCTGATGCTGATCCTGACCACGCAGATGTTCCCGCTGGTCGTGATGATCATCCCGCTGTTCGTCCTGATGCGGAACGCCAACCTGATCGGCACCTATCAGGGCTTGGTCATCGCCTATCTGGCCTTCACGGTGCCGCTGGCGATCTGGATCATGCGCGGCTTCATCGTCACGATCCCCGAGGAGCTCGAGCACGCCGCGATGATCGACGGGGCCACGCGCGTCGGCGCCATGTTCCGCGTCATCCTGCCGATCGCCGGGCCGGGCCTCGTCGCCACGGCGACGCTGTCCTTCATCGCCGCCTGGAACGAGTTCATGCTTGCGCTGACCTTCATGAACGAGGAGGAGCGCAAGACGCTGCCGTTGGTTCTGCAGCAGTTCGTCGGGCGCGGCGACGTCGACTGGGGCGCGGTGATGGCCACCAGCGTTATTTACACGCTGCCCGTGGTCATCTTCTTCCTGCTGATGCGCAGGCGGCTCATGCTCGGCATGACCGCGGGGGCGGTGAAGGGATGAGCGTCGGCGCCTCTTACTTCGGCAGCCGCATCCCGCGCCACGTGGCCGCCGACATGCAGGAGCTCGCCGCGCGCGGGTTCACCGGGGTGCTGCACACCTTCAGCGAGAACGACCTTGCCTACTACCGCGAGACGATGGGCCGGATCGTCGCGGCCTCGCACGACTGCGGCCTCGAGGTCCAGATCGCGCCGTGGGGCGTCTGCCAGATGTTCGGCGGCGAGGCCGAGAGCCGCTTCACCTCGCATCGGCGCGACGTGGGCCAGGTGCTCGACGACGGCACGCGCACGCCCAGCGGTTGCCCCAACGACCCGCGTGTGCGGGCCTTTGTGCACGAGTGGATCGACGCGGCGATCGACACCGGCGCCGACCGCATCTTCTGCGATGAGCCGCACTGGGTGCACCCGGAGCACTTCGGCCTCTCGACCGAGCGCTGGGGCTGCCGCTGCGAGCACTGCGCCGAGCGCTTCGGCGGCGACCTGCCCGCCGCGCTGACGCCGGAGGTGCTGGCCTTCCGTGAGCAGTGCCTGGTCGACTTCATCGGCGACTTCGTGGGTCATGTGGCGGGGCAGGGGGCGCGCCCCGTGGTGTGCTTGCTGCCGCTGACCGGCGGCGTGCACGGCATCGGCGACTGGTCGCGCGTGGCGGCGCTGCCCGGGCTGCACACCTTCGGCACCGACCCGTACTGGAAGGCGTTCGGCGAGGACGCCGGCGCGATGGTGGGCGAGTACGCGGGCCGGGTGGCCGGCCTCGCGCGCGAGCACGGCGTCCAGCCGCAGCTGTGGATCCAGGGCTTCCGGTTAGAGCCTTCGGATGCGGACGCCATCCGCACCGCCGTGCGCGCCGCGCGCGAGGCTGGGATCGACGACCTGTGGACCTGGGGCTTCGAGGCCTGCGGGCATATGAGCGCGCTGGGCGGGAGCGACCCGGCCGCGGTGTGGGACGTGCTGTGCGACGCGTTGCTGCCGGGGGTGCGTGCGTGACAGCGCGTCGTTCCTCGTCCGTCGCATCCGGCGACCTCCGGAGGAGGCCCTCGCAATGATCACCGAGGGCCACGACGCCTCGCTTGCGGATCTCGACCTGCGTGCGACCGCCGAGGTCGTGCGGGCGCTGAACGACGCCAACGCGGTTGTGCTCGACGCGCTGCGCGAGGCGGAGGGCGCGCTTGCGGCGCTGGTGGATGCGGCCGCCGGGTGCGAGCGGGTCGTGTATGTCGGGGCCGGCTCGGCGGGTGCCATGGCTGCCGCGGATGCGGCCGAGTGGGGGCCGACGTTCTCGTTCGACGGCGCTGTCGCCGTCGTGGCGGGCGCGGCGCTGCCGGCGGGCCCGGCGCGCGAGGCCGCCGAGGACGACGTGGATGCGGGCGCCGTGGAGCTGCGCGCGCTGCGCCCGACGGGCGACGACGTGGTGGTGGCGGTGTCGGCCTCCGGTAGCACGCCCTACGCGCTCGGTGCCCTGCGCGCCGCGCGCGAGGCGGGGGCGCTGACCGCGGCGATCGTCTGCGTGCCGGGGTCGGCGCTGGCCGAGCTCGCCGACCACGCCGTCGTGCTCGCCGTCGGCCCCGAGGTCGTCGCCGGCTCGACGCGCCTGAAGGCCGGTACCGCGCAGAAGCTCGCGCTCAACGCCTTCTCGACGGCGCTGATGGTTCGCCGCGGGCGGACCTACGGGAACCTCATGAGCTCGATGCGCGTGGCCAACGCGAAGCTGCGCGAGCGGGCGGTGCGGATCTGCTGCGCGGGTGCCGGGTGCGACGAGGACGCCGCGCGCGCGGCGCTCGCCGCGGCCGGCGACGAGCTCGAGGTCGCGCTGGTGATGCTGCTGGCGGGCGTCGACGCTGAAGCGGCGCGCACGCGGCTGGCCGCCGCGGGCAGCGTGCGGGAGGCTGCGCGATGAGGCTCGGCGTCGCCGCGGCGCTCGTCGACGGCAAGCTCATGCTCGGCGACGTGGCTGTCGAGGACGGCGTCGTCACCGCGCTGGGCGTGGGCGGCGGGGGAGGGCGCGGCATCGCCGCGCCGGGCTTCGTCGACCTGCAGGTCAACGGCTTTGCCGGCGTCGACTTCCAGGTCGCCGACACCGATGCCTACCTGCGCGGCGGGGAGGCGCTGCTGGCCACCGGCGTCACGGCCTTCCAGCCCACCTTCATCACCGCACCGGAGGTCGACCTCGCCGCCGCGCTGCACGCGATGCCCACCGACGGCTGCGGCCCGCGCATCATCGGCGCGCACCTCGAGGGGCCGTTCCTGTCGCCGCGGCGCCTTGGCGCCCACGACGCCGAGGGCTGCCGCGCGCCCGACCTGGCGCTGCTGCGCCGCCTGCTCGACGACGGCCCCGTGAGCGAGATGACGCTCGCCCCCGAGCTGCACGGGGCGTTCGAGCTGATCGACGAGCTGGTGGGCCGCGGCGTCACCGTCTCGTGTGGGCACTCCGACGCGACGGCCGCCGAGGCGCACCTGGCCTTCGACCGCGGCGCGCGCACCGTGACGCACCTCTTCAACGCCATGCGCCCCAGCGCGTCGCGCGACCCTGGCATCGCGATGGCCGCGCTGGCACGCACCGACGTGACCGTGCAGGTCATCGTCGACGGCCACCACCTCGCCGGCGAGACGGTCCTCGTCGCGTGGCAGGCGGCGCGCGGGCGCTTCGCCCTGGTCACCGACGCGGTCGGCGCCGCCGGGATGCCCGATGGCAGCTATTTCCTCGGCGGCACCGAGGTCACCGCCGAGGGCGGCGTCGTGCGCCGGGCCGACGGCACGCTGGCCGGCAGCGCGCTGACGATGATCGAGGCGGTGCGCAACCTGCACGCGCTCGGCGCCGAGCTCGAGGAGGCGCTGGCGGCGGCGAGCACGGTGCCCGCGCGGATCGCGGGCCGCGGGGATCTCGGCCGCCTGGCGATCGGTGCGACGGCGGATGTGGTCGTGCTCGACGACCGGCTCGAGGTCCAGCGCGCCCTGGTCGCGGGAGGCGAGCATGTCGCTCGTTAGGGGTGAGATCTCCGAGCAGCCCGACGTGGTCGCCCGCCTGCTCGAGCGCGAGGCCCCCGCGCTGCGCGCGCTGGCCGCCGAGCTGCGCCGGCGCCGCCCGCGGTACGCGGTGCTCGCCGCGCGGGGGTCCTCCGACAATGCCGCCCGCTACGCCCAGCACGTGCTCGGGCGGATCCTGCGCCTGCCGGTGGTGCTGGCCACGCCGTCGCTACACACGCTGTACGACGCGCCGCCGCGCTTCATCGATGCGTTCGTGATCGGCATTTCGCAGTCGGGGGCGTCGCCGGACGTCGTCGGCGTCGTGGCCGAGGGCGCGCGCCAGGGTGCGATGACCGCCGCGATCACCAACGACCCGTCCTCGCCGCTGGCCGCCGCCGCCGACCACGTCGTCGACCTCGAGGCCGGCGCGGAGCGCTCGGTCGCGGCGACCAAGACCTACACCGCGTCGCTGGCCGCGATCGCCGCGCTCGTCGCCGAGGGCGACCCGGGGCTGGCGGGCGAGGTCGCGCGGCTGCCCGAGGCGATCGCCGCCCAGCTCGCGCTCACGGGCGACGCGGCGCCCGGGGTCGAAGCCGCGGCCGACTGGCAGCGGTTGACCGTCGTCGGGCGCGGCGCGCACTACGCCACGGCCTTCGAGGCGGCGCTGAAGGTGCGCGAGCTGGCCGGGATCGTCGCCGAGGCCTACTCGCCCGCCGACCTCCTGCACGGACCGATCGCCACCACCGGTCCGGGCCAGCCGCTGCTGGTCATCGCGCCCGTCGGCCCGACGCAGGCGTCGATGCGCGAGCTGATCGCCGCCGCGCGCGACCGCGGGGCGCTGGTCGCGGCCATCGGCCACGACCCCACGCTCGGCGACCCGTTCCTCGAGCTCGTCGACGTGCCCGAGTGGCTGGGCCCGATCGTGGGGATCGTGCCCGCCCAACTGCTCGCCGTCGGCCTCGCCGAGGAGCGCGGCGTCGACGTCGACGCGCCGTTCGGACTTTCGAAGATCACGCTGACGAGGTGAGGACATGGGTGCCATCAACCTGAACGCCCTGACCAAGGAATACCGCCACGGCCCACGCGCGGTCGACGACATCACGCTCGAGATCGCCGACGGCGAGTTCATGGTCCTCGTCGGCCCGTCGGGGTGCGGCAAGTCGACGCTGCTGCGGCTCATCGCCGGCATCGAGGAGCCGACGGCAGGCAGCGTCCACATCGGCGAGCGCGACGTCACGCGCCTGGAGCCGCGCAAGCGCGACATCGCGATGGTCTTCCAGAACTACGCGCTGTATCCGCACCTCACGGTGCGCGGCAACCTCGGCTTCGGGCTGCGCCTGCGGCGCGTCGACAAGGCCGCGCGCGAGCGCCGCGTCGCCGAGGTCGCCGACGTGCTCGGGCTGACCGAGCTGCTCGAGCGCCGGCCCGGGGCGCTGTCGGGGGGCCAGCGCCAGCGCGTGGCGATGGGCCGGGCGATCGTCCGCGAACCCGCGGCCTTTCTCATGGACGAGCCGCTGTCGAACCTCGACGCCAAGCTGCGCGTCTCGATGCGCGCGCAGCTGACCAAGCTGCACGAGCGCCTCGGCGTCACCACCGTCTACGTCACCCACGACCAGGTCGAGGCGATGACGCTCGGCACGCGCGTCGCCGTCCTGCGCGACGGGGTGCTGCAGCAGTGCGACACGCCGCAGACGCTCTTCCATCGCCCCGCGAACCTGTTCGTGGCCGCCTTCATCGGCTCGCCCGCGATGAACCTCGTCGAGGCCGAGGTCGCCGGCGACGAGGTGAGCTTCGGCGGCCATCGCGTGGCGCTGCCGGCGGGCTCGCCGCTGCGCGGCCTGGACCGCCGCGTCATCCTCGGCGTGCGGCCGACGGACTTCGCGGCGGCCGGGCCCGGCACGGATCCCGCGCTGCCGCGGGTGACCGTACAGGCCGACGTCGTCGAGAAGCTCGGCTCGGAGAGCCACCTGATCTTCGCCGTGGACTCGCCGCGCATCTCGGCCGAGGCGGTGCGCGCCGCGCAGGACTCCCAGGACGGCGACGACGGCGTCCTGCTCGCCGACGACGCGCGCTCGCAGTTCACCGCGCGCGTCGACGGGCGCTTCGACGTGCGCGCCGGCGACGAGGTCACGCTCGCGCTCGACGCCGCCGCGCTGCACGCCTTCGACCCCGAGTCGGGCGTAGCGCTGGGCGAGCGAGCGGCAACGCGCGCGGAGTTAGCCGTGGCCTAGCGGGCGGGCCGGCGGCCAGGGGCGGGTCACCCGACAGGCCCGCCCCGGGCGGCCGGCCCCGCGTTGCCACGAACGTCCGCGACGTACCAATCCTGTTGTTACATCGCGGACGTTCGGTGGGTTGGGGCTGCGTATGCTGGGCACGATGCTCAAGGCGGCTGCGCTGGGCGAGGTGGAGGCCGGCCGGGCGGCGCTTGCCGCCGGCGAGTGGGAGGCCGCGCGCGAGGCCTTCGAGGCGAGCCTGGCCCGTGAACCGTCGGCCGAGGCGTACGAGGGGCACGGGTTCGCCTGCCGCTGGCTGAACGAGCAGGAGACGGCGATCCGATCGATGCAGCGCGCGTTTCGCCTATACCGACAGGCTGATGACCGCCGCAGCGCAGCGCGCGTGGCTCTGCAGCTGTGCTTCAGCGAGTGCTATTTCCACGCCGACCTGGCCGTCGGCATGGGCTGGATCGAGCGCGCCGAGCGCCTTCTCGAGGGCACCGACCCCGGCCCCGAGCAGGGTTGGCTGACGCTGATCCGTGGCCACCTGGCGCTGCAGGTCGGCCGCGAGGCCGCCCGCGCGCGGGCCTACGCGACCGCCGCCCGGGAGATCGGGCGCGACAGCGGCGACGTCGACGTCGAGATGATGGCGCTCGCGCTCGAGGGGCTCGCGCTGGTCTGCGAGGGCGAGGTCGAGGAGGGGATGCGCCGCCTCGACGAGGCCACCGCGGCGGCGGTGGGCGGTGAGCTCGACAACCTCGACGCGATCTCGAGCTGCTGCTGCTACCTGATCGACGCCTGCAAGCGCGTGCGCGACTTCGTGCGCGCGGCCCAGTGGTGCGAGCACGTCAAGGGCTTCTGCGAGCAGTGGTCGGACCGCCTGACCTTCGTTGCGTGCCGCGCCCACTACGCCGACATCCTCATCTGGCGCGGCGACTGGAAGGAGGCGGAGGCCGAGCTGCGGGCAAACCTCGGCCCACTGGCCGAGATCCACCCCAACCGCATCGCCGACGGGATGGTGCGCCTGGCCGAGTTGCGCCGCCGCCAGGGCCTGTTCGAGGAGGCTGATCGGCTGCTCGCGGCGGCCGACGGCCACTTCCTGGCGCCGCTCGTGCGCGCGTCGCTGGCGCTCGACCGCGGCGACGCGGCGAGCGCCGTCCACGAGGCCGAGCGCTCGCTGCGGCGCCTGCCGGCCGAGGAGCTGACCGATCGCACCCCTGCGCTGGAGATCCTCGTCCGCGCGCGGCTGGCCGCCGGCGAGACGGAGGCCGCACGGGCGGCCGCCGACGAGCTTCGCGTGATCGCGTCGGCGGTGGGCACCGGCGCGAGCGCCGCGGCCGCTTCGTTCGCCGACGGCACGCTGGCGGCGGCCGCCGGCGAGTGGGAGCAGGCGCGGCCGGCCTTCGAGGACGCGGTCGACCTCTACGCGCGCTCCGGCGGGCGCTGGGAGGCGGCGCAGGCACGCCGGCAGCTTGCCCGCACGCTGCGTGCCCAGGGCCACGATCAGGCCGCCGAGCGCGAGGCGCGCGCCGCCGACGAGGCGCTGCGGGCGCTGGGCGCGCAGCGAGCGCCCGTCGACGACACGGCGGCGCCGGCCGGCCTGACGGCGCGCGAGCTCGAGGTCCTGCGCCTGGTCGCGCGCGGGCGGTCGAACAACGAGATCGCCGACGAGCTGGTGCTCAGCGTCCGCACGGTCGAGCGCCACATCGCCAACATCTACGACAAGATCGGCGCCTCGGGGCGCTCGGCCCGCGCCGCCGCCGCCTCGTACGCGCTCGCGGCCGGCGTCGCCTGAAGATGAGTACCGGCGGTGCCCGAAATGGGTGCCGCTACGCATGACGCGCCGCCGCCGCCCCGGCACGCTCTCCCCGGCACACGACCAACCGCACGAGGGGAGAGCCATGCCGGCCTATTCGCAGGATCAGGTCCCGATCGAGTTCGAGGCCGACGTCGCGACCACCCGCGCCGTCGACGCCGGCGGGATGACGCTGGCGTTCGAGCGCCTCAGCGCGGGGGTCGAGACCGCGCCGCTGTTCAAGGGGCTGCCCGACGACGCCTGCCAGAGCCCGCACTGGGGCTACCTCATCAGCGGCCGCCTGCGCGTGCTGTCGACCGACGGCAGCGAGGAGACGATCGCGGCCGGCCAGGCCTACCACCTGCCGGCGGGGCACAACGTGGTCGTCGAGGAGGACGCGCTGGTCCTCGAGTTCTCGCCCACCGCGGACCGCGCGCGCACGATGGAGCACGCCGCGCAGGTGATGGCGGGCGCCGGCACCTGAGCGATGCGCGATCGCCGCCTGCTCGCCGGCGCGGTCGGCCTGTCCGCGCTCGGCGACTTCCTGGGCTTCATCCCGCTGGCGCTTCACGTGCAGGAGCGCACGGGCTCGGGGATCGCCGTCGCCGGGCTGTTCATCGCGCTGTGGGCGCCGTCGGTCCTCCTCGGCGGGGCGGCCGGGCTGCTCGCCGACCGCGTCGAAAGCAGGCGGCTGCTGCGCGACGTCTCGCTCGCGCAGGCGGTGATCGCGACCGTGCTCGCATTCGCCTTCGGCGGGCTGGCGGCGACGCTCGCGCTGACCGCGCTGCTCGGTATCGGCGTCGCCGTCGCGCAGCCGGCCGAGTTCGCCCTCGCGCCGGCGACGGCCGGGCCCGACGGCGTCGCCAAGGTCAACAGCCGCATCGAGGCCGCTCGCTACCTGGGCTTCGCGGTCGGCCCGGTTCTCGGCGGCCTCCTCGCGGCCGCCGGCGGCACGCGGATCGCGCTGCTGGTCAACGCCGGCAGCTTCCTCGCCGTCGCGCTCGCTGCGCAGGCCATGCGCGCCCGCCGCGAGCCGACGGCCCGCGAGCGCGCGACAGATCGCGCGCGCGACGGCGTCGCCTTCCTCGCCCGCGACCCGGTGCTGGCGCCCGTGGTGATGGCCGCCCTCGTCTCGCTGCTGTTCATGACGGCTTCCGCGACCGCCGAGGTCTTCTTCGCGAAGGACGTCCTGCACGCGGGCGACGCGGGCTACGGCACGCTCATGACCCTGTGGACGATCGGCATGGTCGTCGGATCGACCGTCGTGGCGGCGCGCATCCCGGCGGCGAGGTACGCGACGGCCGCGCTGGTGGCGATCGCCGTGCAGGGCGCCGGCCTGGCGGTGCCCACGCTGTGGCTCGTGCTCCCCTTCGCGCTCGCCGCCTACCTGGTCGGCGGCGTCGGGCACGGCGCCAAGAACGTCGTCGTGCGCACGCTCATCCACACGCGCGTGCCCGACGAGCTGCGCGGCCGCGCGTGGGCCGCCTACAGCGCCGGGCGCAACGGCGCCGAGATGGTCGCCCTCGTGGGAGGCGGCCTGCTGGTCGCCGCGGTGGGAGCGCGCTGGACGCTGCTGGCCGCCGGCGCGATTCCGGTGCTCGCCGCGGTGGTGGCGCTCGCGCGCGCTCAGGCGGCGCGGCGGCGCGCCTGGGCGCCGGCGATGGCGACGTCGGAGGGGTCGCCGTAGGCGACCACGCGGTCGCGGCCGGCCCGCTTGGCTGCGTAGAGCGCGGCGTCGGCGGCGCGGAAGAGCGTCTCGTAGGCGACGTCCTCGCCGTGGGCGGCGGCGACGCCGATCGACACCGTGACCGGGAGCTTGCCGGGCCGCGCATCGGACAGCGCGTGGCGGGCGCGCTCGGCCACGTCGCGGCCCTCGCCCAGCGTGACGCCGGGCAGCACGACGAGGAACTCCTCGCCCCCGAAGCGGTACACCAGCTCGAAGGCGCGCAGCTGCTTGCGCAGCACGAGCGCGGCGTCCTTGAGCACGTCGTCGCCGCGCTCGTGGCCGTAGCGGTCGTTGACCGCCTTGAAGCGATCGAGGTCGCAGAAGAGCACGCACACCGAGTCGCCCGTCTGCGCGGCCTGCTGGGCGATCTCGGCGAAGCGCGATTCCAGCGACGTGCGGTTCAGCAGCCCGGTCAGCGGATCGAGGATCGACGCCGAGCGCTGGGCCATCTCGGTGTGCATGAGGAACTGGGCGAAGATCGTCAGGCCCACGGCAGCGCACAGGCCGGCGTTGACGTAAGTCGGGTCGTGGACGTAGCCGGCCGGATCGGTGGCGATCCCCGCGACGAGCAGCACCACGATGCTGACGGCGAACCCGGCCCACATCCCGCGTTCGGAGAAACGGGCGGGCAGCGTGATCAGCGGGAGCAGCAGCAGCGTGATCGCCGGGCTGTGCGGGCCACCGCTCAGCGCGATGCCCGCGCCGATCAGCACCTGCGAGCACACGACGGTGGCGAAGACGACGTACTCCGGCCGGCGGCTGGCGGCGATGCGCGTGCGCAGGAGCGCGGCCACGACGACCTGGAGCACAAGTGGGAGCGCGGTCCACCACCCGATCCACGGCATCACGCTCACGAAGGCAAGGCCGACGGCGCCGTACATCAGCGTGCGGGGGCGCGCGATCCGGACCTCCATATCCAGGAGGCGGGCGCGGTCACGCTCCGTGGGGCAAAGCCAGGTGCCGTTCGCGGCCATCACCGTCCTCATCGGCCCCTCGTACAAACGGCTGAGTGACCCTGGACATACGATCAACGGGCGATGCAGCCGCGCATCATGGGCATCCTCAACGTGACGCCGGACTCGTTCTCCGACGGGGGCGAGTGGTTCGGCTTCGACGAGGCCGTCGCGCGTGCGCGGGCGCTCGCCGCCGAGGGCGCCGACATCCTCGACGTCGGAGGCGAATCGACCCGTCCGGGCGCCGCGCCGGTGCCGGTCGACGAGGAGCTGCGCCGCGTGGTCCCGGTCGTGCGCGCGGCCCGCGCCACGGGGGCGCAGATCAGCGTCGACACGATGAAGCTCACGGTCGCGCAGGCCGCCGTCGACGCGGGCGCCACCTACGTCAACGACGTCACGGCGTTTCGCCACGAGCCCGAGCTGGCCGGCTTCGTGGCCGATCGCGGCTGCGACTGCTGCCTGATGCACATGCTCGGCGAGCCGCGCACGATGCAGGACGACCCGCGCTACGACGACGTCGTCGACGACGTGCGCTCCTTCCTGGAGGCGCGGGCCGAGTTCGCGGTCGGCGAGGGCGTGCGCGAGGAGCGGATCATGGTCGATCCGGGCATCGGCTTCGGCAAGACGCTCGACCACAACCTCGAGCTGCTGCGCCGCCTGGACGAGATCGTCGCCGTTGGCTTCCCCGTCGTGATCGGGACCTCGCGCAAGTCGTTCCTCGGCCGGCTCACCGGCCGCGACGATCCGCACGATCGGGTCGCGGCGACGCTCGCCACGACCGTGCTCGCGCTCGAGCGCGGGGCGGCGGTCTTCCGCGTGCATGACGTCGCGCCCACGCGTGACGCCCTGGCGGTGGCGACTGCTACGTTGCGCCGCGATGGCGCCTGAGGACGACGAGGACCTCGACGACGAGCTCGAGGACGACGACTACGACGACGAGGACGGCGCAGCGCCGCAGACCGAGGTGACGATCGAGGTCACCGGCCTCTCGCTCTACACCCACCACGGCGTGACCGCGGCCGAGCGCGAGGTCGGCCAGCGCCTGGTCCTCGACCTGCGCATGGAGGTCGGCGAGTGCGACGCGACCGTCACCGACATGGTCGAGGACACGGTCGACTACGCGAGCGTCAGCGAGCGGGTGGCGCTCGTCGCCCAGCAGCGCTCCTACAAGACGCTCGAGCGCCTGTGCTCGGCGATTGCCGATCGGCTGTTGGCCGACTTCAACGCCGAGGAGGTCTGGGTCAAGGCGACCAAGCCCGAGCCGCCGATCGCGCTGCCGGTGGAGTCGGTGTCGGTCGAGGTGTGGCGGCAGGCGGGCGAGTAGCCGCGTGAGCGCCTTCGCGCAGGCCACCGCCGTCGAGCCCGCCGGCGACGGCGCCTGGCGGGCGACCTGCGACGGCGGCTGGTCGACAGGGCTGGGGCCCAACGGCGGCTACCTGGCCGCGATCGTCCTGCGGGCGATGACCGCGCAGCTCGGCGATCCGGCGCGCCACGCGCGGTCGCTGACCTGCCACTACCTGCGCCCGCCGGTGGAGGGCGAGGTGCGCGTCGACGTGACGGTCGAGCGCAGCGGGCGCTCGGTGAGCACGCTGACCGCGCGCCTGAGCCAGGACGGGCGGCTGTGCGTGATCGCGGTCGGCGCCTTCGCCGTCGACCTCGACGGGGTGCTCGACTACACCTCGAGCCCGCCCGCGGCGGCGGGCCCCGAGGCTGTGTCGCGCGTGCCGCCGGTGCCGGCGGTCCCCATGACGCAGCACTTCGAGATGCGCCCCGCGCTGGGCGCGCCGCTCTTCACCGGCGCCGACGAGGCGCTCAGCGGCGGGTGGCTGCGCTTCGACGACGACCGCGCGCCGCTCGATGCGCCCGCGCTGGCCATGCTCGCCGACGCGTGGTGGCCGTCGCCGATGCCGCGGCTCACGCGCCCGGCGGCGCTGCCGACGATCGACCTCACCGTCCACTTCCGCTCGCCGGCGGTCGCGGACGGACCCGTCCTCGCCGTCGTTCACTCGTCGACCTCGTCGGGCGGGTTCTTCGAGGAGGACGGCGAGCTGTGGAGCACCGACGGCGTCCTGCTCGCGCACTCACGCCAGCTCGCGCTGCTCATGGAGAGCGGGGGATGACGATCGACGACCTGCTGCCCGCGTGGGACTGGCGCAGCGCGCACGCCACGCGGGTGGCGGCGCCGCCCGCGCGGACCGCGGAGGCGGCGCGGACGATCACGGGCCGCGACCTGCCGGTGACCGGCGTGCTCATGCGCGTGCGCAGGCTCGGCCGGCATCGGTCCGACGATCGCCCCGTCGTCGAGGGGCTCGGCAGGATCGGCCTGCGCGTGCTCGTCGACGATCCGTTCGCGCTCGTCCTCGGCGGCGTGCTGGCGCCGTGGCGGCCGCGCGGCGGCCACGTTCCGGTCGGCTCGCCGGCCGAGCTCCAGGCCTTCGCGGCCCCGGGGTGGGTGCGCGTCGCGGCCGCCTTCACCGTGGAGCCCGACGGATCGGGCAGCCGCATGGCGACGGAGACGCGGATCGCCGCCACCGACGCGACCGCGCGGCGGCGCTTCGGGCGCTACTGGCGCCTCATCGGGCCGTTCAGTGGCATCACCCGCCGCGAGATGCTCTCGGCGATCCGGCGCAGGGCGGAGGCGTGAGGGGCTACCTGGGGCTGGGCTCCAACGTCGGCGACCGGCGCGCCAACCTGCAGGCCGCCGTCGACGCGCTGCCGCCCGCCGGGGCGCTCGTGCTCGCCTGCTCGTCGACCTACGACACCGATCCGGTGGGCGAGATCCTCGACCAGCCCACGTTCCTCAACGCCTGCGTGCGCATCGAGACGGCGTTGTCGCCCGAGGCGCTGCTCGATGCCTGCAAGGAGATCGAGCGCAGGATGGGCCGCGACATCGAGGGCGCCATCCGCCACGCGCCGCGGCCGATCGACGTCGACCTGCTGCTGCTCGGCGACGAGCCGTACTCGTCCGCGCGCCTCACGATCCCGCACGCCCAGGTGACCAGCCGGCGCTTCGTGCTCATCCCGCTGCTCGAGCTCGACTTCGACCTGCGCACGCCCGACGGCGCGCGCCTGAGCGACTGCCTGGCGGCGATGCCGCTCGACGAGGGCGTGCGCCGCGACGGCCCGCCGCTGCGCCTGCCGGCGTCAGCGCAGCACCGCTAGGAGCCGGTCGAGCACCGCGCCGGCCTCGGCGCGCGCGGCCGCCTGGTCCTCGGCGGTGGCGACGTAGAGCGCGGCCTCGTCGATGGCGCCCATGAGCACGTGGGCCAGCGCGCGTGTCGGCTGAGGCTCGAGGACGCCGGCCTCGATGGCCTCGCGCAGCTCGTTCTCCACGAGGCCGAGCCCGTAGCGCATGGCGATCTCGCGCCAGGCGTCCCAGCCGAGGACGGCCGGGCCGTCGAGCAGGATGACGCGCTGGATCTCGGGATCGCTGCACGCGTCGAGCCACGCCACGGCGCCCACGCGCAGCGCGGCGAGCGGATCGGCGGCGCCCGAGGCGACCGCGGCCCGCGCGGTGCTCATCGTCACCTCCGCCTCGACCTGCTCGAAGACGGCGGCGAAGAGCTCGCGCTTGTCGGCGAACTGGTGGTAGAGCGCCCCGCGCGTGACGCCTGCCGCGCGCACGATCTCCTCGGTGCCCACGCCAGCGAAGCCGCGCTCGGCGAAGAGGGGGCGAGCGGCGGCGACGAGCGCCGCCCGCGTGGCCTCGGAGCGTTCGGCGTGCTTGTTGCGCTTGACATTCATACTGTCTGTATCTATTTTACGTACACGCTGTACGCAAAGCTAGACGATCGCGAGGACGACATGCCAGAGATCACGCTCCCGCAGGGGACGATCCACTACCGCGACAGCGGCGACGGCCCGCCCGTCGTCTTCATCCACGGCCTGCTCGTCGACGGGTCGCTGTGGCGCAAGGTGACGCCGCTGCTCCAGGGAGAGGCGCGCTGCATCGCCCCCGACCTGCCACTCGGCTCGCACCGCACGCCCATGAACGCCGATGCCGAGCTCTCGCCCGCGAACGTCGCGCGGCTCGTGGGCGACTTCCTGGCCGCCCTCGACCTCGAGGACGTCACCCTGGTCGGCAACGACACCGGCGGCGCGATCTGCCAGCTGGTAGCGCTCGATCATGGCGAGCGCGTCGGGCGGCTCGTGCTGACCAACTGCGACTGCTTCGAGGTCTTCCCGCCCAAGGAGTTCGTGCCGATGGTCAAGGCCGCGCGCGTGCCCGGCGCGCTCTTCGCGGCCGTCCAGCCGATGCGCGCCGCCGTCGCGCGGCGCTCGCCGCTGGCCTATGGCTGGCTCGCGCGCGAGATCCCCGACGGGGTCACCGGCGCCTGGGTCCAGCCGTTCCTTGAGAACGTCGACATCCGCCGCGACGCCGCGACGTTCATGCGCGCCATCGACAAGTCGACGATGCTCGACGCCGCGGCGCGCCTGCCCTCGCTGAAGATCCCGTCCCTCGTCGTCTGGGGCCAGGCCGACCGCTTCTTCCCGCCCGAGCTGGGGCAGCGGCTCGCAGCGGTGCTCCCG
This sequence comes from Solirubrobacteraceae bacterium, assembly GCA_036555665.1. GTDB lineage: Bacteria > Actinomycetota > Thermoleophilia > Solirubrobacterales > Solirubrobacteraceae > JAOPZW01. The sequence goes on from DATBKW010000037.1 coordinate 21,545, forward strand.
AACTCGCGCCTGGAGCCGATCGCCGACGCGCGCACCTTCGTCTCCGAAGACGCGCCCGAGGCCCTGGCCGACCTCATCCGGGGGTTCGTGAGCGAGGGGGTCGCGCGGGCCGCGTAGCGGTGGGGCCTGCCGGGCGCGAACTGAGTCGGATCAGCCGCGGTTTCCGCGGTCAAACCGACCCAGTTCGCGAGCCTCGCCCCGGCGCACGCGCGAGCCTGCACACCCTTACTGCCCCGACCACACAGCGCCGCCAACTCAGCGCGGACGACCCACCCGGCGGGGAAGGCGCCCGCATGGGACGATCCGGTGTCGTGCTCCTCGTCGTCGACGTCGGCAACACCCAGACCCATTTCGGGACCTACCGCGACGGCGCCCTCGTCGAGCACTGGCGCTTCGCCACCGTGCGCGATTCGACCGCCGACGAGCTCGGCGCCGTGCTGCGCAACCTGCTCGAGCTGCGCGGGATCGGCCTGGCCGACCTCGAGGCCTCGATCGTGTCGAGCACCGTGCCGCAGCTGCGCCCCGAGTGGGAGGCGATGGCCAAGCGCTACCTCGACCACGAGATGCTCGTCGTCGGCCCCGGCACCAAGACCGGGATGGCGCTGCGCTACGACAACCCGCGCGAGATCGGGCCCGACCGGCTCGTCAACGCCGTCGCCGCCTACGACAAGGTCCACGGCGCCTGCGTCGTCGTCGACTTCGGCACGGCGCTGACCTTCGATCCGGTCTCCGCCGAGGGCGAGTACCTCGGCGGCATCATCGCGCCGGGGGTCGAGATCTCGATGGAGGCACTCACCAACCGCGCCGCCGCGCTGCCGAAGATCGACCTCGCCGAGCCGCGGGCGCTGATCGGCAAGACGACGGTCGACGCGATCCGCAGCGGCGTCGTCTACGGCTACGCCGGCCAGGTCGACGGCATCCTGCGCCGCCTGCGCGCCGAGATGGGCGCCGACATCGAGACGATCGCCACCGGCGGCCTGGCCGAGCACATCGTCCCGTTCACCGAGGAGATCGACGAGACGGACGACCTCCTCACGCTGACCGGCCTACGCTTGTTGCATGAGCGCAACGCCTGAGCTCACGACGCCGTGGAGCGTCGGCCCGGTCGCGATCCCCAACCGGGTCGTGCTCGCGCCCCTGGCCGGGATCGGCAACTGGTTCGTGCGCCTGCAGGCCAAGCGCTACGGCGCGGGGCTTGCGGTCTCGGAGATGGTGTCGAGCTTCGCGATCCACCATCGCAACGACAAGACGCTGCGCGAGCTGCTGCGCATCCACCCGGGGGAGCGCGCCCGCGGACCCGTGTCGATCCAGCTCTTCGGCCAGGACCCCGACGTCATGCGCTCCGCGGCGGCGACGGTGGCCGAGCGCGGCGCCGACCTCATCGACCTCAACATGGGCTGCCCGGTGCCGAAGGTGTGCAAGACCGGCGCGGGCGCGGCGCTCATCAAGGATCCCGACACGGCGGTTGCCGTCGCGCGGGCCGCGCGCGAGGGCTCGGGGTTGCCGGTGACGGTCAAGCTGCGCTCGGGCCAGCGGCCGGGGGAGACCGACGGCTACGAGCTCGCCCATCGCCTCGTCCACGACGCGGGCGTCAGCGCGATCGCCTTCCACCCCCGCAGCGCCGCGGTGCACCACAAGGGCACCCCCGATTACGACCTCGCCGCGCGTCTCGTCCAGTCGCTCGGCGCGCCGGTGATCCTCAGCGGCGGCCTCGCCACGGCGGACGCGGCGATCACCGCCTACGAGCGGACCGGCGCCACCGCCGTCATGCTCGCCCGCGGCGCGCTCGGCAACCCGTGGATCTTCGAGCAGCTGCTCGGCCGCCGTGCGATCGAGCCCACCCACGCCGAGATCCTCGCCGAGCTCGACTGGGTCATGGAACGCGCCATCGAGCACCTCGGCGCCGACCGCGCCGGGCGTTATCTGCGCAAGTTCTATCCCTGGTACCTCGACCGCCTCGGGGCCTCGAAGGAGCTCAACCAGGCCATGCAGGCGACGGCCACGGTGGACGAGGCACGAGCCGTTCTCGGAGGGCTGGAAGACCTGCCGGTTGCCGCGTGACGCGGCGCTATACTGCGCCGCTCGTCCAGCCAGCCAGCCCCATTCACCCCCGCCGTCGCGCGGGGTTTCCTGTCTAGGGGCCTGCCGTCACCGACACCACCCACACTCATGCCCAAGGACGTCATCCTCACTCCCGAAGGCCTCGAGAAGCTCCAGCGCGAGCTCGACGAACTGCAGACCAACAAGCGTCGCGAGGTCGCCGAGCGCATCAGGGAAGCGCGCGAATTCGGCGATATCTCCGAGAACGCCGAGTACGACGACGCCAAGAACGAGCAGATGATGCTCGAGCAGAAGATCGCGCAGCTCGAGGAGCGCCTGCGCTCCGCGCAGGTCATCAACGCGTCCGACCTGTCCACCGACATGGTCAAGGTCGGCGTCACGGTCAACGTCAAGGACGAGAAGACGGGCGACGCCGACAAGTACACGATCGTCGGCTCCGCCGAGGCGAACCCGTCGGAGAGGAAGCTCTCCAACGAGTCGCCGGTCGGCAAGGCGCTCATGGGGCACAAGCGCGGCGACACGGTCGATGTCGCGCTCCCCAACGGCAAGAAGCGCAAGCTCAAGATCACGAAGATCGACGTCGCGTAAGTAAGCTCGGTCGGTGGCCGAGGAAGCCGCCTCCGATCTGCTCGCGACGCGGCGGGCCAAGCTCGAGCGCCTGCGCGCCGAGGGGATCGAGCCGTACCCGCACGCCTACCCTGGCGTGCAGCCGATCGGCGCGATCCACGCCGCGCACGCCGACCTGCCCGCGGGCGAGGACTCCGACGCGCGCTACCGCGTGGCGGGGCGCCTGCACGCCCGCCGCGGGCAGGGGCGCATGGCGTTCCTCGACCTCGACGACCGCACCGGCCGCATCCAGCTGCAGGCGAAGGTCGACGTGCTCGGCGAGGAGGCCATGAACCGCCTGCTCGAGCTCGACCTCGGCGACATCGTCGGGGTCGACGGCCTCGCCTTCCGCTCCAAGCGCGGCGAGCTGACACTGCGCGTCGAGGACTTCGAGGTGCTGGCCAAGAGCCTGCGTCCGCCGCCGGACAAGTTCCACGGCCTGCACGACGTCGAGACGCGCTTTCGCCACCGCGAGCTCGACCTCATCGCCAACCCCGAGATCCGCGACCTGTTCGTCACGCGCGCACGGGTGATCTCGGCCATCCGCGCGTACCTGGACGCCGAGGGGTTCATCGAGGTCGAGACGCCGGTGCTGCAGCCGCTCTACGGCGGCGCGATGGCGCGCCCGTTCGTCACGCACCACAACGCGCTCGACCGCGACATGTACCTGCGCATCGCGACCGAGCTGTACCTCAAGCGGCTCATCGTCGGCGGCCTTGAGCGCGTGTACGAGCTCGGCAAGGACTTCCGCAACGAGGGGGTCTCCTACAAGCACAACCCCGAGTTCACGATGGTCGAGTGGTACGAGGCCTACGCGGACTACGACGACGAGATGCGCCGCGTCGAGGAGCTGCTCCCGCTGGTGGCCGAGGCCGCCGGTTACGAGGGCGAGATCGACTTCACGCCGCCCTACCGCCGGATCGGCCTCACCGACGCGATCGAGGACGCGACCGGGATCGACGTCATGGCGCTGCGCGAGCCCGGCGCGCTGGCCGCGGCGATCAAGGCCGCGGGGGTCGACATCCCGACCGACGGGCTCACGTGGCCCGAGCTCGTCGACGACCTCTTCTCGAAGGTCGTCGAGCCGACGCTCGTGCAGCCGACGTTCGTCATCGACTTCCCCAAGGAGATCTCGCCGCTGGCGAAGGACCACCGCTCCAAGCCGGGGCTGGTGGAGCGCTTCGAGGCGTTCGCCGGCGGGATGGAGATCGCCAACGCGTTCACCGAGCTCAATGACCCCGACGAGCAGCGCGCTCGCTTCGAGGCCCAGCGCCGCTTCGCCGCGGAGGGCCACGAGGAGGCGATGCCGTTTGACGAAGCGTTCCTCGGCGCGCTCGAGCAGGGGATGCCGCCGACGGGCGGGATCGGCATCGGGGTCGACCGGCTGGTGATGCTGTTCACCGGCGCGCACTCGATCCGCGAGGTCGTGCTCTTCCCGGCGATGCGCGACTGACTTGCTTTCGCGCCCGCCGTCCTGGTAGGGCTGGCGCAAGCCAACCTGGGG
>DATBKW010000038.1:0-1677 GCA_036555665.1 Solirubrobacteraceae bacterium
CGAGCGCGGTGCGGAGCTTGTGCAGGTCCAGGCGCTCGCAGGCAGGCAGCGCGGCCACCAGCACCTCGTCGCCGTCGCGCAGGACGACGGTCTTGGCCGTCTGCTCGGCGGGGATGCGCGCCACGCGCGCCTCGGAGGTGGCCTCGTACGTCGTCTCGTGCTCGATGACCTGGTAGCCGATCGCCTGGTCGCGCAGCCACCCTTCGAGCGCCCGGATGCCGGTCGTAAGAGCCGTGTCCATGGCCTCAGTCTGCGCGCGCGGCGCCGGGCCTCCAACCGCCCAGACCACGCAAACGCATCCGTGAAAACCTCCGAGATGACGCGGAGGCGCCCGATGACTCGAGCGCCTCCGGTGTCACCGTGATTCGCGTCACGGGAGCTCTGACCAACTAGTCATCCTCGGCCCAGGTCAGCTCCGAGCGCACGCTGACGACGCCCGGCACCCTCGCCACGAGCTTGGGGAGGACGTCCGCCTCCGTGCGCCGGCGTACGGTGCCCGCGAGCGTCGCCTCTCCGCCGCGAACCTCCACGTCGACCGTGCCGTTCGCGAGCCACATGGCCTCCTGCAGGGCGACCTGATCGCGGATCTCGCTGACGATCTCCTCGTCGGTGCGCGCAAAGGCGCGCACGAGGTCGGCGCGGGTGACGATCCCGACCAGGCGCCCTTGATGGACGACCGGAAGCCGGTTGATGCCGCGCTCGAGCATGATCTGTGCGGCCGAGGGGATCGTCCAATACGGCTCGATCGTGATCGCGGGCGACGTCATCGCCTCGCCGGCCGTGCGGGCGGCGCCCTTGTTCGCCGCGGCAGGATCGGAGCGATGGACGAGACGCGCCAGGGCCCCGCCGTCCTCGGGCTGCGGGCGTTCCTTGGCCAGCACGTCGGCCTCGGAGACCACCCCCAGGACCTGACCGTCGTCGGCGACGACCGGCAGGCCGGAGATGCGGCGCTCGATGAGCTCGCGCGCCACGTCCTTCAACGATGTTCCCGGCGCGACGGTCGCGACCTCGCGCGTCATGACGTCTTGCACTCTCATGCGCCGACGTTCTCAGCCTTGGTGCACCACGCCATCCGGCCTGATCACTACCCCTCGTCGGGGGTTCCCACGGATCGTGCCGCCCACCCCGCGCGCGACGATCATCACCGGGCACGCCGCGGCCCGGATCAGGCGACCCGACGTGGCGCCCGCCAGCACCGCGTGGAGCGGTCCGTAGCCGCGCGACCCGGTGATCAGCAGATCGACCGAGGACGACGCACGGGCGAGCTCGTCGACCGGCTCGCCGCGGAGCACCACCGGCCGGGCGTTGACGGCGGGGTCGAGCCCTGCGACAACGCGCCGAAGGGCGTCGACCGCCTCGGCCTCCTCGCGCCGGCCGACCACCGCAATGACGTCCAGGCGGGCGCCGAGCCGGCGCGCGACCTCCTCCGCCACAGCGAGCGCGCCGCGCGCCTCAGCGCCGCCGTCGTAGGCGCAGCCCACGAGGGCAAGCGGCTCGTCCCGCTGCTCGGCGTATCCGCCCGGCGCGATCGCCACCAGACCGCGAGGCGACCGGCGTGCGGCGCATGGGTACTTCTCCACACCGCCCTGCGTGCAAGGACGGATGTCCGCGGCGCGACGCGGCGCGAAGCTCGCGGTGAACACGAACCCGGGAGGTCGTCATGACCACGAGGATCCA
>DATBKW010000039.1:0-29797 GCA_036555665.1 Solirubrobacteraceae bacterium
AACATCTGCAGCGCCCCGAAGAGGATCTGCGGCATCCACGTCGTCACCGTCACCGCGCGGACCGTGTCGAGCGCCGCCAGGCGCGCGTAGGCGCCCCACGGCACCCCGCCACCGAGCTCAGGCGGGAAGCCGACCGCGCCGACCGGCAGGACGAGCTTCAGCGAACTCGCGGCGGCCAGCTCGGCATAGGCGTCGTGGACGTCGTCGTCGGACGTCGGCGCAAAGGCCTGCGGAACGCCGAGCACCGCGTGCGTCGCGCCTGCGTCGGCGGCAAACGCCAGCAGCTCGGCCGCGAGGGTGAACGAGTCCAACGGCATGTCGACGCCCACCTGCAGGCGACCGGCCGCCTCGTCGACCGCGATCTCGACGAACCGCCGCATCTCGCGGGGGGAGAGCCCGGCGTTGAGGGCCAGGAGCGTCGCCGTGAACCCCTGCTCGATCGCGTGGCGCACGTCCCAGCGCACGCCGGCCTCGTCGAGCTCGCGCAGCGACGGGTCGAACGAGGGAACGGTGATGTTCTCGACGCCGCGGAGGCTCATGACGCCACCGCCATACGGCGCGCGGCGGCGCGGCCGAGCAGAAACTCATCGTCGCCGCCCGGCGCGACGTCCAGGCCGCAGGCCTGGAAGGCGCCGCGGACCTCGGCCATGTCGGCCCGGCTCAGGCGCATGGCCGGCTGCCGCGTCACCCCGCCGTTGCCGCCCGTCAGGTACTGCAGGTACTTGAACAGCGTCCAGTGGTAGGTGCCGCTGGGCATCATCCGCGCCAGCCGCGGTCCGAACATCGCGAAGAGGGGGCCGAGCCGCGCGAAGATCCCCATCGCTTCGCCGCCGCGCCCCGCGCGCAGCGCGTCGAGCATCTGGATCACGAGGGGCTGCTGCGGGGACTGGAAGGCCTCGATCGTCCACGCGCCGGTCCACTGCATGTCGTAGTGCGTCATGGCCAGCGGCAGCTGCAGCACGGTGGGCGTCGAGACGAGCATCTTGTCGCCGTAGCGCTCGAAGCAGAGGTCGAGCGTGGCGAGGTCCATGACGCTGACCTTGATGGCGACCACCGTGTCGCGATCGGCGATCCGGTCGTAGACGCCGACCGGAAGGCCGCTCGGGTGCAGGTGGTGCAGCGCGAACTTGTCGTTGTGGAAGAGCACGATCGCCAGGTCACTGGCCTCGATGAGCCGCTCGTGGTAGCGCACGAGCGAGTCCTCGTCGGTGAGCGCGAGGTTCTGCGGATAGCTGACCATCGCGTGGCTGGCGCCGATCGCGTCGGCGTGCTCGAGCAGCGCGATGTTCTCCTCGACCGAGTCGCCCTGCAGCGGGAAGCCGACGCACACCCGGTCGCCGGCCTCTTCGACGGCGATCTCCAGGAAGCGCTTCTTCTCCTCGTGCGTGAGCCCCGTCTCGATGGCGCAGAAGGCCGAGAAGACGCCGTGGGCGATGCTCTGGCGGACGTCGAGGCGGATGCCCTCCTCGTCGAGCTCGGCCAGGTCGGGCGTGAACGAGGGCATGACGATGTTCTCGGCGCCGACGAAGGCCTCGCGCGCCCACGTCTTCGCTTCGGCTCGCGACGATCTCATAGCCCAAATGTATACAGCATTCGGTATCCTCGCCCGCCCCGACCACGCGATAGGACATGATCGAGTTCTCCCTCACCGACGAGCAGCGCGACCTGCAGGAACTGGCGCGCTCATTCGCACAGGCAGAGCTGCCACCCGTTGCGGCGGCGGTGGAGTCAGACGACGAGCGGGCGCGGGCGTTGTATGCGGCGATGTTCGGCCGCGCCGCGGACGCGGGCCTGCATGCCCTGCTCTTGCCCGCCGAAGCCGGCGGAACTGGCGGCAGCTGCGTCGACAACGTCCTGGTCCAGGAGGAGTTCGGAGCGCTTGACGTCGCGCTCGCCGGCAGCCTGAACCTCACGATGTGCGTCCCGCTGATGCTCGCCTCCGGCGCGAGCGCCGACCAGCGTGACCGCTGGCTGGCCGAGATCGTGGGCGCACGCGACCACGTGATTGCGGGAGCTCTCAACGAGCCCGACGTCGCCGGCTCGGAGCTGTTCAGTCCGTTGCCATCGCCCTCCCTCGGCGTGCGGACGCGGGCGGAGCGCGACGGGAACGGGTACGTGCTGCGCGGCGCCAAGGCGGGCTTCGTCACGAACGCCGGCGTCGCGAAGGCGTTCCTCGTGTTCGCGCGGACGGATGCCTCCAAAGGCCCGATGGAGGGGACGAGCGTGTTCTACGTGCCGGCCGACACGAAGGGCCTGACGGTCGGGCCCCCCACGCGGCTGCTCGGGATGCGCGCTTCGTGGCACGCCGAGGTCGTGCTCGACGACGTGGCTGTCGGCGAGGATCGCCGGGTCGGCCCCGAAGGAGGCGGGCTGGCGATGATGGGCCAGGCCGCCGCGCCGATGGCGCTCGGGCTCGCCGCGGGATTCGTCGGCCTCGCGCGGCGAGCGCTCGACGAGGCCGTCAATTACGCCAAGCAGCGGACGAGCTGGGGCAGTCCGATCTTCGAGCATCAGGCCGTTGCCCTGCACCTGGCCGAGATGGACATCGAGTTGAGCAACGCCCGGCTTGCCGTGTGGCATGCGGCGTGGCTGGCCGACCGGCGCGATCCGCTGGCGGCGCGCCGCGTGCCCGGGGCCAAGGCCTACGCGGTCGATGCGGCGATCAGCATCGCGGGACGCGCTGTGAAGGTGCTGGGTGGCTACGGCGTGGCCGAGGAGTACCCGACCGCGAAGCTGCTGCGCGATGCCTGGACCGGCTGGTCGTGCGACTTCACGGGAGACATGCTGCGCCTGGACGTCGCGCGCCAGCTCTAGGAAGCCTCGGCGCGCTCGACGTGGCCGCGCATGCGGCCGCGGTCGTCGATGTAGCCGTGCTCCCTGGCGTAGGCGACCATGCCCTCGAACTGCTGCAGCCACCCCGGATCGTTACCTTGCTCTCCCGCCAGCGACTTGATCTGATCGAGTTCGACCCAGACGTGGTCGGCGTCGCGGACTACGATCTTGAACATCTTGAAGTCCTCGCTTTCGCGCAGCGCGAGGGCCGGTGGGACGGCTGACGTGTCGAGCTCGATGTACATTGGTCGAGTGTATACTGTCGGCACATGCTGAAGACGCAATCGACGGTCGATCGCCTTCGCCAGACGGTGCTCCCCGACGAGGGCCGGATCCCGATGTTCATCTACACCGATCCGGAGGTCTACGCGCTCGAGCTGCAGCAGGTCTTCGGCAAGGCGTGGCTGTTCCTGGCCCATGAGTCCGAGCTGCCCGAGCCCGGCAGCTTCGTCGTTCGTTCGATGGGTGAGCAGTCGGTCATCGTGGGGCGGGGCGAGGACGGTGTCATCCGCACCTTCCTGAACTCCTGCCGGCACCGCGGGATGAAGCTGGCCTGCGAGGACTCCGGGCACACCAAGCTGTGGCGGTGTCCCTACCACGGGTTCGCCTATGCGAGCACCGGCGAGTTCATGGGGACGCTGGTCGGCGCGCCGTATGAGCGCGTGGCCTACCCCGGCGGGCTGGACCGCGACGCGCTGCACCTGATCGAGGCGCGCTGTGAGAGCTACGACGGCCTGATCTTCGCGACCTGGAATCTCGAAGGCGAATCGCTCGCCGAATACCTCGGCGACCTGCGCTGGTACCTGGACATCCTCGCCGGCCGGGCCGAGATGGAGGTCGTGGGGGTCCCCCAGAAGTGGGTCATCCCCTGCGGGTGGAAGTTCCCGTCGGAGAACTTCACGTCGGACGCCTACCACACCGCAACGGCCCACGCTTTCCTCGCCAAGCTGAATCTCGTCCAGGGCGTCGACTTCGGCCGCGACGGCTACCACATTGACACCGGCAACGGTCACGGGCTCGGCATCGGCGTGCATCCGGAGGAGGACGGGTCCTACTTCCCGGCCGAGCTCGAGGACGAATATCGCGCCAACCTCGATTCCGACCAGCTCGCGCTGCTGCGCCGCGTCAAGAACTTCCACGGCAACGTCTTTCCGAACTTCTCGTTCCTGATCCCGAACTTCATCGAGATCGCCGGGCAGAAGGTCTCCGGAATGATGCTGCGCGTGTGGCAGCCCATCGGACCCGACAAGATCGAGGTGTCGTCGTGGCACCTGGTCGAGCGCAACGGCCCGGACTGGTGGAAGAACAAGGGCAAGGCGATGTACATCCAGACGTTCGGCGCCTCGGGGATGTTCGATCAGGACGACACCGAGAACTGGGAGCTGCAGACCCAGAACTCCAACAGCGCCCTCGCGCGCAACGACGAGGTCTGGCTGCACTTCGAGATGGGCATGCACCAGGACCCGATGCCGGGCTTCCCCGGCCCCGGGGCCGTGTTCGACGGCAAGTACAGCGAGTCCGCGGGGCGCACGTTCTACCGCCGCTGGCTCGAGCTGATGCTGGAGGATGCGTGATCGACGTCGAGCTGCGCTTCGCGGTGCAGGACTTCCTCATCGCCGAAGCCGAGATGCTCGACTCCCACGACTACCAGTCGTGGCTGGAGCTGTTCACCGACGACGTGCGCTATGCGGTCCCGGTCCGGGTCTCACGCAAGATGCCGGCGCCCGACGTGGTCGACGAGATCGGCTACTTCGACGAGAACAAGCAGTCGCTGGGGCTGCGTGTGCGGCGCCTCGGCACCGACGTCGCGTGGGCCGAAGACCCGCCCTCCTTCACCCGCCGCTTCGTGACCAACGTGCGGATCGACCCGGCCGATCCGTCCGAGCTGCGCGTGCGCGATTATCTGCTGCTCTACCGCAGCCGCGGCGACCGCGGGGTCTACGATCTGCTCTCCGGCGAGCGCCATCACGTGCTGCGGCCGAACAACGGCTCTTTCCAGATCGCGTCGCGCCGCGTGATCCTCGATCAGGCCTCGCTGGGCACGAAGAACCTCGGGGTGTTCCTCTGAGCGACGGCTTCGAGGTCGAGCTCGACCTGACCCGGTGCCAGGGCTACGCGAACTGCGTGATGGCGGCGCCCGAGGTCTTCGACATCGACGAGACCACCGGCGTCGCCGTCCTGCTGGATGCGCGCCCCGGCGCCGACCGGCGCGCGGCGGTCGAGGAGGCCGTGCGCAATTGCCCCACCGAGGCGATCAGCGTCAAGGAGTGAGGAGCGGGTCGGCGAGCCGGGCCCGGAGGGCGACGAGCGCGCGCGGGTTGCTCCACGTCAGCCCGGCGACAAGGCGGTCGTCGCGGTAGCCGGCGACCGCCAACGCCCCGTTTCCCGCCACGTCCTCCTGGACCTCGAAGCGCTCGGCCGCGTCCGGAAGGCCCACGGACTGCATCCGGCGCCCGAAGTGATCGGACCAGAACAGGGGCAGCGAGCGGTGCGCGGGAGCGTCGCGACCGTAGACGAGCGTTCGCGCGGCGGCTCTGCCCTGCTCGGTCGCGTTGGTCCAGTGCTCGATACGCCCCGCGGCGGTGCCGCAGCGCCCGTTCGGCCACCGGGCGACGTCTCCGGCCGCCACGATGCGCTCGGCGCCGACCGCGGCCAGGCGCTCGTCGCAGAGCACGCCGTCGCTGACGTCGAGGCCGGAGTCGCGCAGCCAACGCGTCGCCGGGGTGACGCCGACGGCGCAGACGATCGCGTCGCCCTCCAGGCGCGTGCCGTCGTCGAGCACCACGACGACCGGAGCGCCGGCGCCCTCGATGCGGCTCACCACGCGCCCGATGTGGAGGGCCACGCCGTTGGCCTCGAGCGCGCGCGTGGCCTCGGCGGTGGCGACGGCACCCGCGATCGCGAGCGGTGGGTCCAACGAGACCATCACGACGTCGGCGCCCAGTGCCCGAGCGGTCGAGGCGACCTCGACGCCGATGAACCCGGTGCCGACGACCACGAGGCGCGTGCCCGCCGCCAGCGCCGCGCGCAGCGCGAGCGCGTCGTCGAGCGTGCGCAGCTCGTGGACCGCCGGGTGTGCCACATCGACGGCGGCCAGTCGCCGTGGCTTGGCGCCGGTGGCGATCACGAGACCGTCGAAGGCGAGCTCGCGCCCGTCGTCGAGGCTGACCCGGCGCCGGCCGAGATCGAGCGCGACGGCGCTGCGGCCGAGCTCCCAGCGGGCGTCGACCTCGTCGGCCCCGCGCAGGGCGATCTGGTCGGCCTCGACGGCGCCCGCGAGCAGCTCCTTGGTCAGGGGCGGACGGTCGTAGGGCATCGCGCGCTCCTCGCCGACCACCACTAGCTCACCCTCGTGCCCCTCCTCGCGGAGCCCCTGCGCGGCCCGCAGTCCGGCCAGCGAGGCACCCACGATCACGACGGTGTCCAAACGGCCCGGTATGGAGACAGTATACACTCTGCGATGTGTCCGCCGATCCCTTCCACGACGTCGCCGTCGTCGTCACCGGCGGCAGCGCCGGCATCGGCGCCGCCGTCGCCGCGGCGTTGGTCGAGCGCGGAGCGCGGGTCGTGACCATGTCGCGTTCAGCCGGCGGACCTGACGGGGCGGTGGGGAAGGTGGCCTGCGACGTCGGTGATCCGTCGTCCGTCGAGCGCGCCTTCGCGCAGGCCGACGAGCACCTCGGGGGTCTGGGGATGCTCGTGTGCTCCGCCGGCGTGGTCTCCGAACACCCGATCGAGGAGCTCGAGCCGGCCGAGTGGCAGCGGATCGTCGACGCGTCGCTGACCGGCGGCTATCTGACGATGCGCGCCGCCGTGCCGCGCCTGCGCGCCAGCGGCGGTGGCGCCATCGTCGCGCTGTCCTCGGGCTGGGCGCGCCGCGGCTACCCACGCGGGGCTCACTATGCGGCCGCGAAGGGCGGCCTCGAAGCGCTCGTGCGATCGCTCGCCCTGGAGCTCGCCGCCGACGCGATCCGGGTCAATGCCGTCTCTCCAGGCCCCGTGCGAACCGGCATGCTCGACGACCTGCCGGACTTCGACGAGGTCCAGCGCGCCTCGATCATCCCGGCGGGCCGCATCGGCCGGGTCGAGGACGTCGTCGGGCCCGTCCTCTTCCTCCTCGGCGGCGAGGCGGACCACATCACCGGCCAGGTGCTCCAGGTCAGCGGCGGCCTGACCCTGAACTAGTGGGTCTTGAGGTGACGTTGTGCGTGAAACGGTGGAGTGGCGACGCCGCCAGGCAAGGACGCAGACCCGAAGGAATACCGGAGGTATTTCGAGGGTCGAGGACGCCGCCTGGCGGCGATCGACGCCCGCCGTTTCGCGTGCAACGTTGCCTCAAGGCCCACTAGACACGATGACAGGAGCAAGGATGGGTAAGGGCCTGCTGTTCTCCCAGATGGAGCCGCCCGCCGGCTGGGAGGCCGACTTCCACGATTGGTACGAGACCGAGCACATCCCGCCGCGGATGGCCATCCCAGGCTTCCGCTCGGCCTCTCGCTACGAGGCGATCGAGGGCGAGCCGCGCTACCTGGCCTGCTACTTCCTCGACGACATGGGCGCGCTCGAGCTGCCCGAGTACCAACGGCTCAAGCGCGAGCCCGGCGAGCGCACGTCACGCATGCTCGCGGCCGTGAACGGCTTCACGCGCTACCTGTGCGACCAGATCAGCGACACGGGCGATACCGGGCAGGCGGCGGGAGCGCTCTTCGTCGTCGCCTTCGCCGTGCCCGGGGCCGCGGCAGCGCGCTTCGACGACTGGTACGAGAGCGAGCACGTCCCGATGCTCATGCAGGCCGACGGCTGGCTGCGCGTTCGGCGGTTCGCCACGGGCCCGGGCAGCGAAGGACCGCCCTGGACGCGCTTTGCGCTCCACGAACTGCGCGATCGAAAAGTGATGGACGCGCCCGAGCGCGAGGGGGCACGCGCGACGCCACGCCGCGCCCAGCTCTCCGCCGAGCCGTGGTTCTCGCCCAACGGCCGCTGGCTGTACAGCCCAATCCACACCGCCCACGCGATTTCCCAGAACGGAGGCTGAACCGGACCATGCCCACTACCGTCCTTCCCTACAGCAGGTCCGAGGTCAAGGACCGCGCCCGTGCCCAGTGGACCGGGTTGTGCAACGTCACGCTGCCGTCGTTCAGCGAGGACTTCAGTGCGCTCAACGAGCCCGCGATCGCCCACGACGTGCGCCACGCCGCCGACCTCGGCTACTGGGGCACCCTCGTGGCCTCGGAATCCGGCACGACCACCGATGAGTACATCCGCTTCGTCGAGGTCGCCGCCGAGGCGGCCCCCGAGAACTTTCGCATCGTCGTGCATCTCAGCTTCTCGACCGTCGAGGAGGCCATCAGGGTGGCCAAGGCTGCCGAGAATGTCGGCGCGGAGGCTGCCCTGCTGTCCTATCCGCCGATGTTCCGGCCCACGTCGGCGCAGGACATCGTCGAGCACACCCGCTACGTGGGCGAGCGGACCGACCTGGCGATCATCGCCTTCGGGGTCACGACGTGGGGCTTCAAGGGACTGCACCCCGCGGGCTTCCCGATGGACGCGCTCGAGGAGATCGTCGCCTTGGAGACCGTCGCTGCGCTGAAGTACGAGGGCGGCGGCGCCGCGCTGTTCTCGGCCTTCGACGAGATCTTCCATCGCTGCTCGCGCCACGCGATCGTCGAGAACCCGATGGAGATGCACATCCCCGCCCTCGTGCGCAACTACGACGTCCGGTGGTTCGGCACCAGCGGCTACGAGGCCGTCGGCGGTCGCCCGGCAGCGGTGTTCGAGGCCGCCCGCGGCGGCGACTTCGCGCGGGCGATGGAGATCTTCTGGAGCTACGCGCCGGCGCGCGAGGCCAAGGGCGCCTTCCACCAGTCCTTCGCCGGCGCGAACATGATCCATCGCACCGGCTGGAAGTACCTGGGCTGGCTGCAGGGCTTCAACGGCGGGCTCCTGCGGATGCCGCAGATGCGCCTGCTGCCCGGCCAGATGAAGGCGCTGCGCGCGGGCGTCGAGGCGTCGGGCTTCGAGACGCCCGACGGCGACGACGGGTTCTACACCGGGCGCATCGCCGGCTGAGGCCCCGGCCCGCCCGCCTCCTGCAGGAAGCTCTGCGGCGGCGCCGGCCCGAACAGGTTCACCGACCGCTTGCGCGCCTCGGCCGGGTGCAGGCCCGGCGGGACCAGCGGGTCACGGCGCTCGAGCTCGGCGCACAGCTCCCAGCGCAGGCCGTGCTCGTCGCGGAAGTAGGCGAAGAGGTTGTTGCCGAACAGATGGCGGCCCGGGCCGAACTCGAGCTTGCCCCCGTGAGCCACGACGGCGTCGATCGCCGCGATGAAGGCGGCCGCGTCGGGGAGTTCGACAGCGAGGTGGTTGATCCCGACGGCCGGCCCGGCGACGAACGCCAGCGAGTGGTGGACGGGATTCGGGCGCAGCCAGAAGAACATCTCGCCCATGGCATCGCTGAGGAGGAAACCGACGCGCTCGTAGTGCGCGCGCTGTTCGCCCGGCGTCGGGCTCATCAGCGTGCAGTGCGAAAGCGTTGCGGCCTCGAGCTTCATCGGCCGCACGTCGTCGGTGGGCTCGAAGCGCACAACCCAACCGTCCGGGTCACGCAGCGTCATCGTCGTTCCGTCGTCTTGCGCGCCCAACTGCTGGGCCGCCGCGACGAGCGCCGGACCGGCCAGAAAGCGCGCCTCCACCAGCCCGCAGCGATCGCCCTCGATCACGGATATGCGAGTGTCATCTCCCAGATGCACAGCGTCCGGCGCGGCTTCGCCACCGAGGAGCGGCGCCCAGTCGGCGATCGCCGCGGCCGGGTCCGGCGCGGTGAGGACGACCTGGGTGAGCTTTCCGTTCCACAGAGCCATGGTGTAGACAGGATACACTTCGCGTGATGAGTCCTCGCCCGGGGTCATGGGTCTCCGACGCCGTCGTCGACGTGCTCGTCGAGGCGGGCATCGAGCACGCCGCCTTCAACCCGGGTGCCAGCTTCCGAGGGCTGCACGACTCGCTCGTGCATCATCGCGAGGACGGCCCGGCCCCGCTGCTGTGCCTGCACGAGGGCGTCGCCGTAGCCGTGGCGCATGGCTACGCCAAGGCCTGCGGCCGGCCGATGGCCGCGATCGTGCACGACGTGGTGGGGCTGCAGCACGCCTCGATGGCGATCTACAACGCGTGGTGTGACCGCGTACCGATGCTCGTGCTGGGGGGGACCGGCCCGGTCTCCACGGTGCATCGGCGGCCGTGGATCGACTGGATCCACACGGCGCTGGTCCAGGGCAACCAGGTGCGCGACTACGTCAAGTGGGATGACCAGCCGGCCGATGCGGCGTCGATCCCGCGATCGCTGGCGCGCGCGCTCACGCTGACGCGCTCCGCGCCGCCCGGCCCGGTCTACGTCTGCCTCGACGCCGGGCTGCAGGAGGAGCCGCTTCCCGGAGCCTTCGAGTGGGAGGGCATGGCCGCTCATCCGGTGCCCGCTGCGGCCGCGCCGGGGCCCGACGACGTGCGTGCGATGGCCGCCCTGCTGCGCGAGGCTGAGCGGCCGTTGATCGCGACCGACTTCGCCGGCGACGACCCCGAGGCGTTCGCCGCGCTGGTGGAGCTTGCCGAGGCGACCGGCGCCGGCGTGCTCGATTGCGGCGCACGGCTGAACTTCCCCACCAGCCATCCGCTCAACGTGACCTACGAGCCCGATGCTGTGCGCCACGCCGACGCAGTGCTCGGCATCGACGTCGACGACTTCGCGGGTGCCCTGCAGCGCACCGGCGCGCGCCGCGCGATCCACGCGGGCGTCGGTCACCTTCGCGTCCGCGGGTGGAGCAACGACTTCCAGGAGCTGCCCGCGCTCGAGCGGCACGTCACCGCGGCGGCGGCCCCGGCGATCGCCGCCCTGACAGCCGCCTTCCGCGCCGAGCCGCTCGCCGAGGAGGTCGGCGCCGAACGGCGCAGCCGGCATCCCTCGGAGCCGGGCGCGCGACTCGCGGACGCGCGGGCCGCTGCCCTGCGGGAGACCGCCGACGGTGCGGTGCCGGTCCCCCGGCTGCTCGCGGAGCTGTGGCCCGTGCTCCGGGACCGCGCGGTGACCGTCGTCCACGGCGAACCGCCGCCGTGGGGACACGAGCGCAGGCTGTGGGCGCTCGACGAGCCACGCAGCCATCTGGGAAGCGCGGCCGGCGGGGGGCTGGGCGACGGGCCCGGCCACGCCATCGGCGCCGCGCTCGCGCTGCACGGATCCGGCCGCCTCTGCCTGAACCTCCAGCCCGACGGCGATCTGCTCTTCACGCCATCGGCGCTCTGGACCGCCGTCCACGCGCGCCTGCCGCTGCTCACCGTGGTGCTCGACAACCGCGAGTACCGCAACACCGTCGATCACGCGCAGCGCATAGCCGAAGCCCGCGACCGACCGCCCGGCCGGCGCCGCGTCGGGGCGGTGATCGACGATCCTCCGATTGCGCACGCGGACCTTGCTCGCAGCATGGGGATGTGGGCGATCGGACCGCTGACGGACCCCGCGCAGCTCCGAACGGCGCTCGACGAGGCGCTGGCGGAGATCGACGCCGGTCGCCCGGCGCTGATCCACGTGCTGACGCCGCGCGGCTGAGCTACTCGGGGTGGCTTGCGGGGAGCGCGGCGAGGACGCTGTCGCGCGTCGAGAGGATGTGCTGCTGCAGGACCTTCACCGCCTCCTTGACCGCGTGCTTCTCCAGGGCGGCCAGGATCGCGCGGTGCTCGCGGCCGGCCTCCTCGGGGCGGTGCACACCGCCCGAACGTCGCAGGTAGCGCTCGACCTGTTGGGAGAGCCGCTCGACGATCGCCACCGTGAAGACCCCCTCGGCCGGCGCGAGCAGACGGTGATGGAACTCGTGGTTCTTGGCCAGCCAGGAGTCGCGGCCGCGTGCCTTGTCCATCGCGTCGCAGATACGCCGCAGCGCCGTGATCTGGTCGGCATCGATGTGTGGAGCGGCGCGCTCGAGCAGATACCCCTCGAGGAGGGCGCGGATCTCGAAGATCTCCGAGATCCGATCGCGATTGAGCCCGGGCACGACAACGCGGCGATGTGCCTCGGCCGTGACGAGCCCCTCCGCCTGCAGACGGCGCAGCGCCTCCCGGACGGGGACGCGCGAGACGCCGAAGTGCTTGGCGAGCTCGACCTGGTTGAGCTCCTCTCCGTCGGCGAACTGACCGGTGATGATCGCGTCCCGCAGCGTGTCGGCCACCTCATCGGAGGCGGTCCGCCGCTCCGAGAGGGCCGGGAGGACGGGGATCGAGCTCATGTAGCCAATATACAGACGGTTGGCGCAAATCCCTTCATGTTCTGACCTCCGGCATGTGCTTGGGTGGCGGCGTGTTGCGACTGCGGATGAAGCGCAGCACTCCATCGGTGACGAGCGCGCTGATCGACGGCAGATCGCCCTTGGCCATGGCCTGTAGTGGACCGCGTCCCTCGGACGACATCGGCGCGTCGAGCAGGATCAGGTCGGCGGGCGCACCCGGCTCGAGCACGCCGGCTTCGAGCCCGTACGCGTCGCGGACATTGCCGGTGCCGAAGCACAGCCCGACCTCCGGCGCGACGCCGCCCAGCGAGGCGAGCTCGACGATCGACTTGATCACCGCCAGGGGCATCATGCCGGTGCCGGTCGGCGTGTCGCTTGCGGCCAGTACGCGATCGAGGGTGTCCGCTTCGCCGGCGAGGCGCAGCACCTCGAGCGCCGAGCGCAGATTGCCTGCCTGGCAGATCTGCAGGGCGATCCCGGAGGCCACGACGCGGGGGAGATCCGCATCGGGCAGCGAGGTCGTGCCGCCGTTGACGTGGCCGGCGACATCAGGGCGGATCTCGAGGAGGTCGTCGGGGGTCACGGGCGTTGAGTCGGGAATCGACTCGCCGCCGGTGTGGCACATGACCTTGAAACCGTGGGCCTGCGCCAGGCGGACGAGCGGCGCGACGTCCCGCGACGGCTTGAAGCGGCCCATCCCCGCCTTGGCCTGCCAGACCCCCTCCGCCGCAAGCTCCCGGAAGTCCCCTTCCTCGAGGCCCGGCTCGAGGATGAGCGATCCGCCGTGCACGGTCATGCCGCCGGGCCGCAGGTTCTGAAAGCAACGGTGCGCGAGCAGCGCGAGCGCCTTGACTCCCGCCGGGTCATGCGGGCGGCCCGGTGCGTGGACCTCGCTGGCCGACAGGACGCGGCTCAGGCCGCCGTGTGAGTAGCTCTCCAGGAACCCGATCGTGTTCTGGCGCGGAGTCCAATCGCCGAGGACCGTGTGCACGTGCGAGTCGATCAGCCCCGGCGCCGCGAGGTTGCCGCGGGCATCGAGGACCATCTCGCAGTCGGGCTGCTCCGAGGCTGCGCCGAGCGAGAGGACCTTGCCGTCGCGGATCGAGATCGCCTCGGCGTCGATGAGCGGTTCGTCCAGCTTGCCCGTGGCGACGCCGCCGACGTTGACGATCAGCATGTCGCTCATCGCGCGGCGAGCCCCTCGGCCACCGTGTAGCCCTGCGCGCGCTCGTTCAGCCGGCCGCGGGTGGCGACGCCGATAGCGATGACCAGCTCGTCGGCCGCCGGCGCGTCCGGGATCGCGATCGTCACCGCGTCGTAGTGCGAGCGCGCGCGCAGGACGTTCTTGTGCGCGAGGGGGATGTCGACTGGAGCTCCGGGAGCGCAGCGCTTGGTGACCGACGAGACCCATTCGGTGCCGCCGGTCAGCTCGCGCAGCGTGTCGCCGAAGACGGTTGCGACGTAGGCCACTCCCTGCTCCTGGTCGCCGTCGAGGCCGATGAGCACGGCCTTGCCGTAGCTCTCGATCTCGTGGCCGGCGGTCAAGGTCAGAGCGCGGTCCACCAGGGCGCGGCAGATCACGCCGCTCGCGGGCTCGTTCACGAGCACGTCCTCCTGCCAGACGCCGGGCTGCGGATTGGCGACCACCGCCGCCACCGCCGCGCGGACGAGGGGAGGGCCGTCGGCCTCGCGTCCGGCCTCCGAAAGGACCTCCTCGCGGTAGGCGGCGAACTTCCGGATGCTGGGCGTGGGAGTCATGGTCGGAAGGCAGCCATATGTATACACGCTTCTAGCCGCAAATGTATACTGCAGCCATGCTTCTCGATCCTGCCGTCCAACGTGATGACGCCCCCATCCTCGCGAGTGCAAACCGTTTCAAGCTCGCCCTGTTCTCGTTCAACATCGGGGGCGGACTCGTCATGTCTGACGCCGAGGGGCTCGCCGAAGCGACGTGGGAGGAGAGCGTGCGGCTCGCCCAGACGGCCGAGAACGCGGGCTTCGACGCCTTGATCCCGCTCGCCCGGTGGCGTGGGCACGGGGGCCGCACCAACCCCGCACATCGCTCGTTCGAGGCTTTCACCTGGGCGGCCGGCATCTCCGCGGTCACCTCTCGGGCTCAGGTCTTCGCCACCTTTCACGTGCCCGCCGTCCACCCAGTGCTCGCCGCGAAGATGGCTGCGACCATCGATCACATCTCGGGCGGGCGCTTCGGCCTGAACATCGTCGCCGGATGGCAGCCCGACGAGCTGGCCATGCTGGGCGCCGCCAAGCGCGACCACGACGAGCGCTACGAGGTGGCCGACGAGTGGACGCAGCTCCTTCGCCAGCTCTGGGAGCGCGAAGGCGTCTTCGACTTCGACGGCAAGTACTTCAACGCACCGGGCGCGTTCTCGGAGCCCAAGCCGCTGCAGAAGCCCGGGCCGGTCGTCATGAGTGCCGGGATCAGCCCGGCGGGCCGCAACTTCGCCGCCAAGAACGCAGACATGATCTTCGCGGCCATCAACGATCCCTCCAAGACCGCGCAGGTGGTGCAGGGGATCAAGGATTTCGCCCAGCAGGAGCACGGTCGCGACCTCAAGGTCTTCGGCGTCGGGCACGTCACATGCCGCGACACCGAGCAGGAGGCACACGCCTACTACGACCACGTCATCAACGAGCGCGGCGACTGGGATGCGGCGCGCATCACGATCGAGAAGCTGATGGCGCACTCGCAGACGGTGGATTACGAGTCCGAGGAGATCCGCGGCCTCATGGAGGGCGCGATCCGCGCGTTCTTCGCCCACCCGCTCACCGGCACTCCCGAGCAGATCGTCGATGCGATCCAGGAGATGTCCGACGCCGGTCTCGAGGGCATGGCCATCACGTTCAACGACTACGACGACGGCCTCGAGCGTTACGAGCGCCAGCTGCTGCCGCTCCTGGTCGAGCGCGGCCTGCGCGAGCCGCTCGGCTGAGTCGCGCCGCGCGCGCGGAGCCCGCGTCGCGGTCGTCGCCCCGCAGCGCAGCGCGTCGCTCGGCCGCGGCCGGCCCTACAAACGGGGTTCGCGCAGGATCGTGTGTACGGTCTTCTGCTCGAGGTAGCTCTCGTACTCCTCGATGGACTCCTCGCGCCCGATCCCGCTGTTCTTCACGCCACCGAACGGCGTGCCCCAATAGTGGCGCGCCGTGTCGTTGATCCACACGTAGCCGGCCTCGAGCCGGTCGGCGACCCGGTGGGCGACATGCAGGTCGTTCGTCCACACCGCAGCGGTCAGCCCCAGGTCGGTGTCGTTGGCCTTGGCCACGACCTCGTCGATGTCATCCCATGGCGCCATCGACATCACGGGGCCGAAGATCTCCTTGCGCCCGATGTCCATGTCCGTCGACACGTCGGCGAACAGCGTCGGGCGCACGTAGTAGCCGCCCTCGGGCGTCGTGCCGTTCGGGCGATCCCCGCCGGTGATCAGGCGCGCCCCCTGGGCGCGGCCGGACTCGACGAAGCCCATCACGCGCGCGTGGTGCTCGGCCGACACCACCGGCCCCATGTCGGCGTCCTCGCCGTAGGCCGGCGCGACGCGCATCGCCTCCAGGCGCTCGGCCACCCCGCCGAGGAAGTCCTCGTAGATGTCGCGATGGATGTAGGTGCGCGAGTTCGAGCCGCACGACTGGCCGGCGCAGATGCCGAAGTTCATCCCGTTGACGGCGCCCTCGATCGCTCGGTCAAGGTCGGTGTCGGGGAAGACGACCATCGGGTTCTTCCCGCCCAGCTCCAGCGAGACGTGCTTGACGCCGACCGTCGCGGCGCGTTGCTGGATCTTCAGGCCGGTGGGCACCGAACCTGTGAAGCCGATCCGCCGGATGCCCGGATGGGTGACGATCGCGTCGCCGGCGTCGGCGCCGCCGGTAAGCACGTTGAAGACCCCCGGCGGGAACACTTCGCGCGCCAACTCGCCGAGGACGAGGGCCGAGAGCGGCACCTGGGGCGCGGGCTTGATGACGATCGCGTTGCCGGCGATCAGTGCGCCCAGGATCCGCGTGATCGCGAACATTGCCGGGTGGTTGTAGGCGAGGATCTTGCCGACCACGCCATAGGCGCGGTACGACGTGTAGTGCAGGTTGCCCGGGCTCGCGGGAATGGTGCGTCCGCCGTGCCAGCGCACCAGGCCCGGCCAGTCGCGCAGGTTGGCAAGTGAGATCTGGATGTCGACGAGCATCGCCCGATAGGGCATGCCGCCGTCGATGGCATCGAGCATCGCGAGCCGCTCGGCGTTGGCCTCGATGGCGGCGCTGTAGCCCGCGAAGACCTCGGCGCGGCCGTCGACGCCCAGCGCCTCCCACGCGGGCTGCGCTGCGGCCGCGGCCTCGTACGCGCGCTGGACGTCGGCTGCACCGGCGCTGGGGACGGTCGTCAGCAGCTCCCCGGTGGACGGGTCGATGCTCTGCATCGTCGCGCCGTCCGCGGCGCCGACGAGGTCTCCGCCGATGAGCATCCGGAAGTCATGGCCCCGGACGTGTTCGGTGACGGGATCAGCGGTCGTGGTGCTCAAAATTCGCTCCCTGGGATGCGGGTCGACGGCGGGCAAAGTGTATACGAACTACACTTTTCGCCTGAGGCGGGATGTCACGCGTGCGGGCCGCGTCAGCTGCCGGCCCACCAGCCATCCCGAGCCGGCACCCACCCCCGGGCCCGGCCACGTCGCCGCGCCGCACATGTACAAGCTCTTCACCGGCGTGCGGTGGTTGCTCCAACCCGCCATCGGCCGGAAGAGGAAGTTCTGCGAGGGGTGGAGGCTGCCGCCGAGATGATCGCCGCCGACCAGGTTCGGGTTGGCGGCCTGCAGGTCGGCGGGCGAGATCACGTGGCGGCCGAGGATCGCGTTCGACAGGCCCGGCGCATAGCGCTCGACGATCTCGAGCACCCGGTCGGCGTAGGCCTCCTTCGCCTCGGCCCAGTCGCGCGTCGCGATGATTCCCGCCGCGTCGCCGCGGATCGTGCCGGGCACCGCGCGCACCTGCAGCCAGAGGACATGCTTGCCCTCGGGCGCACGCGATGGATCGACGGCGGTCGGCTGGCCGACGACGATCATCGGATGTTCGGGCAGCAGGCCCGCCATCGCCTGGGCGTAGGCGATCCCCAGATCGCCCAGATACGGCGCGATGTGCACGTAGGAGTAGCGGCGCAGCTGCGGCCCGGCGGTCCAGGCGGGAAGACCGTCGACCGCGAGGTGCACCATCATCGTGCCAGGGCCGTACGAGTAGGACCGCGCGCCGCGTGCGACCTCGCTGGGCACTGCCTGCCCGTTGAGGAGGCGGTCGTAGAGCGCGCGTGGCCCGGTGCTCGCGATCACCGCGCGCGATGCCTCGAACCGCCGCCCGTCGGTCGTCGTCACCGCCGTGGCGCGCCCGTCCGTCACATGGATCCGTTCGGCCTCGGCGCCGCAGACGACCTCGCCGCCCTGCTCCTCGATCAGGCTGCCGAGCGCATCGATCAGGCAGCCCGCGCCGCCAGCGCCCAGCGCCATGCCGTGCGCGGCCGCGGCGTAGGTCTCGATCAGCGCGTACACGCCGCCGCCGGGCGTGTCGGGCCCGAAGTCCATGTGCATGCCCCAGGAGCCGACCAGCGTCTGCACCTCGGGGCTCTCGAAGCGCTCCTCGACGAGTTCGCGCGGCGAGAGCACAGCGAGGCGCAGCAGCTCGCGCCAGCGCCTGCGCAGGACGTCGCGGTGCGGCCACAGCGCCTTGGCCGTCGTCGGCGAGGGCATCGGCGACCCGAGAACCGCGAAGAGCGCGGGCGCGACCTCGCCGAAGAACCCGCCGAGCTCTCCCCACGCGGCGGCGTCGGCCTGCGAGTGCGCCGCGATCGAGGCCAGCAGCTCGTCGCTGTCGGCGCTCACGCCGGCCCAGCTGTCATCGGGGAACACGGAAGCAAACGCGTGCGGCGTGCCGGCCACGCCGAAGCCGTGGCCGAACAGGTCGTCCTTGAAGCGGTCGAAGAACGCTCCGCCCATGAAGATGTTGAGGTTCGTGGCGTAGAGGTCGTGGCGGAAGCCGGGGAGCGTGACCTCCGCGGTGCGCACGGCGCCGCCGGGCTGTTCGGCCCGTTCGAGCACGGTGACCTTCCACCCGTCCTTGGCGAGGATCAGCGCCGCGGCAAGCGCGTTGTGCCCGGCGCCGATGACGACGGCATCCGCGCGGCTCACAGCGGCTTCACCGCCACGTCGACGAGGGCGGCCTGCCCGCCGCGCACGGCCTCGAGGCCCCGCCGCAGGGCATCGCGCACATCGCCCGCGCTTTCGACGCGCTCGCCGTGCGCGCCGCAGCTCTCGGCAAGACGTACGAGATCCGGCGGCCGCTCGATCTCGAGCGCCGTGCCCGTCTTGGCCAGCTCGCTGTCGGGGTACTCGTGCAACAGGCCGAGCTTGATCGCGGCGTATTGCGCGTTGTCGAAGACGACGGTCAGGAACGGGGCGTTCATCCGAGCCGCGCCCCACAGCGCGGCCTCGGGCGCCCCGGACAGGAAGTTGCCCTCGGCGTTGACGCTGATGACCGTCGCGTCCCGCGCAGCCAGCTTCGCGCCGAGCGCCGCACCCGCGCCCCAGCCCATGCTCGATCCGATCGGCTGGAAGTAGCTGCCCGGCCGGCGGATCGGGATGTGCCGCGACGTCGTGGCGAGGGCCGTGGTGCAGTCGTCGACGACGATCGTCTCGTCGTCCACCAGCTCGCCGATGCACGCGGCCAGATGCGCGACGGCGACGGGCGAGCCGTTCGCCGCGCCGCCGGCCTCCTCGGCGAGCGAGGCTTGATGGGCGGCGTGAGCCTGCGCGATCCGCTCTTCGCGTTCGGCGGCCTGGTCGGCGCGCGCCGCTGTGCGGCGCGCCTCGACGAGGTCAGCCAACACGGGCAGCGCCGCCGCCGTGTCGCCGACCAGGCTGATGTCGGCCGGAAAGCTCCAGAGCCCCATCTGCAGCTTGAGCGGATCGCTGTCCAGTTGCACGACCTTCGCGTCGGCCGGGAGGCGGTGGAACAGCGGCGTCCACGGCACCTCCACATCCAGGAGCAGGACCAGGTCGGCCTCCGCCAGCGCGGCGCCATGGTCGGTCCCGAGGTACATCGGGTGCTCGGAGGAGATGTTCGCCCGCTGCCCGCGCGTGTAGACGGGGAGCGCTGCCACATCGGCCAGCCGCTCCAAGGCCTCGAAGCCCGCCGGGTTGCGGCCAACGGTGCCAGCCACGGCGATCGGACGCTCGCTCCCGTTGATCAGATCGGCGACCTCCTCGAGGGCCGCGATCTCCGGAACGCACGCGCGCGGCGGCTGCTGACGGGCGGCGTCGGGGATCTCGCCCGCGAAGGGCTCGAGCAGCATCTCGCGCAGCAGCGACACGTACACCGGCCCGGCCGGATCCGAGGCCGCGATTCTCGCCGCGCGCTGGATGACGTGGCCCAGCGGCTCCGGGCGCGTGAGGTCGTACGACCACTTGACGTAGTCGCGCACCGTGCCGCCGAGGTCCCCTCGGTCCTGCATCCAATGCATGTCGATCACGCGCCCGCCGCGCAGCGCGCCGTCCCACGTCGCAGGCGTGCGCCCGCCCAGCACGATGACCCCGGCCCGTGCTCGCTGGGCGTTGTGGAGCATGCCTCCGGCCATCTGCAGGCCCACGTCGACGTGAAACAGACAGGCCTGAGGCACGCGCGAGACCATGTGGTGTCCGTGCGCCGCGGCCAGCGCCACGGTCTCGTGCAGGCAGGTGACGATGCGCGGCGCCGGCTCGTTGTGGGCGTGCGCCTTGGCCACCGCCTCGAGGACCGGGAACGCGTCGCCCGGCATGGTGAACAGCTCGCGGACGCCGTTGGCGGCCAGGATCGCGACGATCGCGTCAGCGGCTTCTCGAGGCTCCGTCATAATGTTGAATGTATACAGAACTGGTATACAGCGCGGCATGCGCCTGCATCACGTCGCCGTCAACTGTGCCGATCTCGACCACAGCGTCCGCTTCTACCGCGAGGGCCTCGGGCTCGGCGAGCCGTACCTCTGGGAGGCCCCGCCGCTGGTGTCGCGCGCGGCGTTCATCCCGTTCGGTGACGGAGGCTGGCTCGAGCTGTTCGCCGGTGGCGAGGACGCCGCCGCCCGTGCGCAGATGGACGTCGGGCTGACCCACATGGCGATCGCGGTCGACGACGTCGACGAAGCCTTCGAGCGGCTCGTTGCCGCGGGGGGCATCGCTGCCGACGGGCCCGCCACGCGCACGCTGCACGGTGATCCGCCCATCGAGGCGCGCATGGCGTTTGTCGTCGGCCCCGACGGCGAGGTCATCGAGCTCTATCGCAACGACCACTTTCAGGCCTGAGGCCGCATCGCGCGCACGGTCGGCGCAGTCTCGAGCGCCTGCGCGAGCTCGACGAGCGCCCGGCCGGTGGCGCGGGCGCGCGCGGCGACATCGGCGACCAGCTCGCCGTCTTCGCCGAAGCCCTCGCGCGGGACGTAGAGGCCGGGAGAGAGCACCTGTGCGGCGAAGAAGGCGCTCAGGACGTTGCGCAGGTCGTCGAGGGCCAGGAAGTGATGCCAGCTCGCCCCGGTCATCACGATGGCCGCCGCGCGGCCGGTCACCGGCGCGGCTTGCTCGCCCCACATGCCGCGCGGGAGCCGATCGAGCAGGTCCTTCATCGGCGTGGCGTAGGAGGCGCGATAGACCGGACTGCCGAACACGAACGCGTCGAACGCCTCGAGGCCAGCGGTGTCCGTCAGCTCCTCTGCGCGGTGCAGCTCGGTCGTCGCGCCGGCGTCGGCCGCGCCCGCGAGCACGACGCTCAGCGTCGCGGCCGTCTTCCCGCCGCCCGCCGGCGAGCCATCGACGGCGGCGACCCGCACCGTCAGCCCGTCCGCAGCCCGGCGTCGACCATGAGCGGCAGCAGACGCTCCTCGAACGTGCGCAGCCCCTCCTCGTAGTCGTTCCAGGTCACGGCGACGCCGTCCAGACCCGCGTCGGCGAGCTCGGAGAAGACGCCGACGACCTGCTCGGGCGTGCCGGTGACAGGGTGCGCGAAGTATCCGCGGATGACGGCCTCGACCAGCGCCTGGTGCTCGGCCGACTCGTAGTCGATCGTCTGCGAGTTGCCCATCAGCATGCGCAGTACGTTCTCGCCGGCCTCGCGGTCGCCGCGTTCGAGGATGAAGTGGCGGTACTCGTCCTCTGCCGCCTGCGCGGTGTCCCCGCAGGTCACGTGCGCTCGCCCGTAGACGCGCAGGTCCTTGCCGTGCTCCTCGCGCGCGAAGCGCTTGACCTCGGCGACCGTGCTCGCGGTGGCTGCCGGATCGGCGATCGCGACGAACACCAGGTCGGCGTGCATCGCCGCGAACCGCCGGCCGGCGGGGCTGATGCCGGCGCTCATGATCAGCGGGCGCGGGGATTGGACGGGCTTGGGCTCCAGGAAGCCCCCCGGGACGTCGAAGAAGCGCCCGTGGAAGTCGACTTCCCCGGATGTGGTCCAGAGCCGCTCGACGATCTGGGCCCACTCGTCGGCCACCTCGTAGCGCTCGTCGTGCTCGCGCTGGGGGGACCCGAACATCGCGATCTCCTCCGGCTGCCAGCCCGCCACGATGTTCAGCCCGAAGCGCCCGCGCGAGATGTGGTCGACGGTCGCTCCCATCTTGGCGGCGACCACCGGATGAACGGTGGGGACGTGAAGCGTCGCGAACACCTGGATGCGCTCGGTGACGGCGGCGATCCCGCCCGCCCAGGTGAAGGTCTCGAAGACGCGCGAGCCGAGATCGTTGGCGCCCCCGTAGCCCTTCCAGCGTGCCAGCGGGATGATCGCCTCGAAGCCGAGCTCCTCGGCGCGCCTGGCGATGTCGCGGCACTCCGACCACACCGCTTCGGGCGGGCCCTCGGCGGTCGTCATGACCAGGCCGCGATTGTCGTTGGTGCCGAAGACGGCCAGGCCGAAGCGGTTGGGGCTGTCGAGGATCATGGCTGCACGGTCTGGCCGCCCGCGACCAGCAGGTTGGTGCCGTGGCAGAACGTCGCCTCGTCGCTGGCGAGGTACAGCGCGGCGTACGCGATCTCCTCGGGGCGGCCGAGACGCTTGACGATGTGGTTGGACTCTTCGAGCTCGGCCAGCATGCTCGCCGGGTCCGGCGATGCCGCGATCGCCTCGCGGACCGCCGGAGTGTCGGTCGGCCCCGGCGAGAGGCAGTTGACGCGGATGGTCGGCCCGTAGTCGACGGCCAGGTTGCGCGTCAGCGCGAGCACGGCGCCCTTGGAGGCGTTGTAGGCGGCGAAGGCGGGCTGGCCGTGCGTGCCCGAGACCGAGCACATGTTCACGATCACGCCGGCGCTCTGCTCGAGCATCACCGGCAGCACGGCCTTGCAGGCCAGGAAGGTGCCCATCGCGTTGGTGTCCACGACGCGTCGCCAGGAGTCCACTTCGAGCTCGGCGGCGACGGCGAACTCGACGACGGCCGCGCAGTTCTGCAGGACGTCGACGCGACCGAAGCGCTCGCGCGCCGCGCGCACCATCGCTCGGCATGCGGCTTCGTCGCGCACATCGGCCTGCACGGCGATCGCCTCTCCGCCGGCGGCGCAGATGGACGTCGCCACCGCCCCGGCGCTGTCGCCGTCGATGTCCGCGAGCGTGATGCGTGCGCCGTGCTCGGCGAAGAGCCGGGCGCTCGCCTCGCCGATCCCACGGCCCGCGCCCGTGATGATGGCTGACTTGCCCTCCAGGCGACCCGCCATCAGTCCCTCCGGCGCAGGCGGGCGTCGACGCCGGCGGCCAGCAGGATGATGCCGCCGTAGACGACCTGCTGGTAGACGGAGTCGATCGACAGCAGGTTGAAGCCGTTCCCGATCAGCGCCAGCAGCAGGACGCCGACCATCGTGCGCCAGACGGCGCCTTCGCCGCCGCGGATGCTCGTCCCGCCGACGACGATGGCCGCCACGGCGTTGAGCTCCAGGCCGACGCCCACGTCGGCCTGGCCGGTGGAGATCTCCGATGCAGCCAGGATCCCCGCCAGGGCCGCGGCCAGGCCGCTGATCGCGAAGGCCGCGGTCCGCACGGCCCCGACTCGGATCCCGGACAATCGTGCTGCCTGCTCGTTGCCACCGCACGCCTTCAGATAGCGGCCGAAGACGGTGCGCCACAGCAGGAAGCCCATCAGCAGCGCCCAGGCCAGGAAGATCCACGTCGACAGCTTGATCGTCGCGATCTCGTCGTTGCCGAGCTTGGCAAACGAGGGCTTCTCGACCGTGATGAGGTTGCCGCCGGTGATCGCCAGCGCGATGCCACGGATCATGATGCTGGTCGCGAGCGTCGCGATGAAGGGGTTGATCCGCACCCAGGACACGAAGAGCCCGTTTGCCACACCCAGGACCGCGCCCGACGCGATTCCGAGCGCCAATGCCAGGCCCACGCTCGTGCCGTGCGTCGCCAGCTCGGCGGCGATCACGCCCGACATGGCAAAGATCGACCCGACCGAGAGGTCGAACGCTCCGGCCACGATCACCAGCGTCCCCGCCGTCGCGATGATCCCCAGCGACGTGGCCTGATCGAGGACGTTCTTGAGGTTGTCGACGCTCAGGAAGTTGTCTGCCGTGATGCTGAGGACGACGAACAGCACGATCAGGCTGATCAGCACCGCGGAGTCGCGGAGGCGGCTCATCCGCGGTGGACGCAACGCGCTCGGCACGCGCCGCGTCGGTTGCTCGGTCTCGGTGGCCGTCGGCGTCACGCCGCGTGCCGCCTTGCTCCCGTGCCGAAGGCCAGCCGCAGGATCCGCTCCTCGGTCATGTCATCGCCCTCGAGCTCGCCGACCGCTCGGCCCTCGCGCATGACGATCACGCGGTGGGCCAACCCGAGGACCTCCTCGAGCTCGGACGAGATGACGATCACGCCGAGCCCCTCGTCTGCCGCGAGCCCGGCGAGCAGCTCGTAGATCGCGCGCTTGGCCCCGACGTCGACCCCGCGCGTGGGCTCGTCTGCGATCAGCAGACGCGGTCTGCGCAGCAGCCACTTGGCGAACAGGACCTTCTGCTGGTTTCCGCCGGACAGGCTGCGGACCGCGGTCGCCATGCCGGCCCCGCGGACGTCGACGCGCTCGATCTCCGCGCGCACCCGCTTGGCCTCCTCGCGGGTGCGCACGACGCCGAAGCGCTGCAGGGTCTCCAGGCACGCCAGCGAGACGTTGTGGGAGACCGGGCTCATCATCATCAGGCCCTGGTCCTTGCGGCTCTCGGGCAGCATGGCCAAGCCGCGCCGCACGCCATCGCGCGGTGAGCGGATCCGCACCTCCTCTCCGTCGAGGTGGATCGACCCACCCGTGCGGGGGTCAGCGCCGAAGACCGCCCGCGCGACCTCCGAGCGGCCACTGCCGATCAGCCCGGCGAGCGCGACGATCTCGCCGGCCCGGACGGAGAACGAGACGTCGCGCACCAGCGCGCCCGCCGAGACCTTGCGCGCCTCGAAGATCACCGGCGCGTCGGGTGCCGGTGGCCGCTTCGGCGGGAACGACGCGTCGAACGACCGCCCGATCATCGCGTTGACAAGCGATTCGACGGTCTCCTCGGCTGCGGGCGCCGTGCGCACGACCTGGCCGTCGCGCAGGATCGTGACCGTATCGCTGAGGTCGAGCACGTCATGGAGCGCGTGTGAGACGAAGACAACGGTGGTTCCGTCGCCCTTCAGATGGCGGACGGTCTCGAACAGGCGCGCGCGCTCGTCGGGCGTGAGGCTGGCCGTCGGCTCGTCCATGACGATCAGCCGGGCCTGACGCGCGACGGCGCGCATGATCTCGACCTTCTGCTGGTCCGCAAGCCGCAATGTGCCCACAGGCGCGTTGAGCGGCAGCTCGAACCGCATGCCTTCGAGCCGTTCCTCGAAGCGGCGGCGCAGGCGCCGGGCATCGAGAACGCCCGCACGGTTGGGCTCCTGGCCCAGCAGGACGTTCTCCAGCACGGTCAGCTGCGGGACGAGCGACAGCTCCTGCGCGATGATGGCCAGCCCATCGTCGAGCGCCTCGCGTGGCGCGCGATAGTGCACGCGGCGGCCGTCGACCTCGAGCGTTCCTGCGTCGGCCTGAATGACGCCCGTGATGATCTTCCCGAGGGTCGACTTGCCGGCGCCGTTCTCGCCGACGAGTCCGTGGATCGATCCCCGCTCGATGTCGAGGTCGACGGCGCGCAGGGCATGCGCGCCGCCGAAGCGTTTGCTGATCTGGCGCAGCGAGACGTGCGGGGGCACTGCAGCCGGTCGCGGCTAGGAGTGGAACTGGCCCTGGATGTCCGGGTACTTGTCCTTGTTGGTCTGATCCAGGACCAGCGGTGCGCCCGTCGCCTTGTTGGGATCCACGAAGTTGGGGATCGATTCGCCATTGACGACCTTTGCGGCCAGCTCGACCGGGATCCGGCCCTCCGGCTCGGCCAACGAGAGGATCGACCCGTACCACCGGCCGCTACGGATGTTCGCGATTCCCTTGTCGCTGCCGCCCTGCGTCCCGATGAGGATGTCCTTGCCCGGCGTCTTGCCCGCTGCCTTCATGGCCTGCTCGGCGCCGTTGGCCATGTCGTCGGACTGCGAGAACAGCACGTTGATGTCGGGGTTCTTCTGCAGCAGGTTCTGCATGCACTTCAGTCCGCCCTGGCGCTGGTAGCCGCCCTCGCAGGTGCCCGCGAGCTTCCACCCGTTCTCCTTCACGAGCTGCTTCATCGAGCTGTCAGCGGCGGCGGTCAGGGCGAGGGCACGCACGCCCTGGATGTAGGCGATGGTGCAGGTGCCCTTGATCTTCTTGCACATCGGAATGAGAAGGTCATGCAGGCCCTTGCCGGGCGTGGCGCCGTAGGCCGTCTCGGCCGGAATCAGCACCTGGGAGTTGACGCCGTCGACCGTCGGGGGGCCCGAGGCGAGATCGCTGCCGACCGGGGTGTTGGTTGCGATCAGCGGGATGCCGGCGGCCTTGGCCGCCTTCGCGCACACGGTCATCGGCGGCGACGCGGCGGGCAGCGTGATGATCACGTTGTACTTCTTGCTCGCCACCGCGTCCTGGCACTGCGACACCTGCTTGCCCGGGTCGAACTGGGCGTCGAAGATCTTCATGGTTGCGCCCGCCTTCTCGGCGGCCGGTTTTGCCGCTGCGAGCATGCCTTGCGGGTAGCCCGCGGCCTGCGTGGCGATCAGGTAGGCGATCTTGGCCTGCTTCTTGGCGGCGCTCGATGTGGAGGCCGTCGACGGGGCCGCCGACGAGGTGTTGTCGTTGTCGCTCGAGCCACATGCCGCCAGGACGGCCAAGACGGCCAAGCCGCAAACGGAGATGCTCAGGGCGCGGAATGCCCGCCTGCTGCTGCTCATGTGCGTCGTCCTCCGTGCTCGCGGCTCTCACGAGCTTGAGAGCCCGTACGTGGCGACTGTATACAGGATCATTGTACCCTGTCAACGCGCGCCATTACAGGCGTGTTAAGCCGCCGTCGGAGATCAGGGTCTGCCCGGTGGTGAACGCCGAGTCGTCGGATGCGAGAAAGGCGATCGTGCCCACCATGTCCTCCGGCTCCTGGATGCGCTTGATCGCCTGCATCGACGCCACGGCGTCGAACATTTGTGCCTGCGGCCCCGCCTCGGTCGTGGCCGTCCTGACCAGGCTGGGCGCCGCAGCATTCACCGTCACCCCGTGTCCGCCGTATTCGCTGGCCAATGCGCGCGTGAGTCCGATCACGCCCATCTTGCTCGCGGAATAGGCGGCGAAGTCCGGAACCGTGAGCCACGGGATGGTGGTGACGATGTTGATCACCCGCCCGTAGCCGCGTTCGCGCATGCGCGGCAGGAAGGCACGGCACATGAGGAAGATGCCGTCGAGATTGACCTGCATCACCTTGCGCCACACCGCGAAGCTCGTCTCCTCGAACGACTTGACCGGGTAGATGCCGGCGTTGTTGACGAGGATGTCGCACCGGCCGCTTGTCTCGTGGACGGCTGCGGCACATCGCTCGACGCTGTCCGGGGAGGTGACGTCGCAATGGTGAACCACGGCGCGCCCGCCGTCGGCCTCGATTGCGCTTCGGGTGGCGGATCCGTCTGCGATGTCGGCGATCCACACCTCGGCGCCTTCGCGCGCGAGCCTGGTGGCGTAGGCCCGTCCGAGACCCTCGGCGGCGCCGGTGACTACGGCCACGCGATCGGCCAGTCGCGTGCTGATCTCGCTCATGCCCCGACAGTACGAATGCTTGACGACTTCTGTCAACTGGATACAGTTGACGATCTGTGACCCGCTTCCTCTCTGCTGAGGACATCACCGAGTTGGCGACCCACACGGTGATCATGGAGGCCGCGACGGCGGCTGCGCGCGCGCACGAGGCGGGGCGGTCGGTCGTGGCGCCGCGGCTGGATCTCGAGCTGACCACGGGCTTCTTTCGCGTCATGCCGGGAGCGGTGGACCAGGTCATGGGCGTGAAGGTCATGACCAACGTCGAGGGGCTCGGGAATCGCTATCTCCTGCTCCTGTATCAGCAGAGCGACGGCGAGCTGCTCGCGATGCTCGACGCCGACGAGGTGACCCGCCTGCGCACCGCCGCCACGACGGCCGTCGCTGCGCAGATTCTCCAGCCGGCACCGCAGACCGGGCTCGGGATGATCGGCTCGGGCTTCGAGGCCACCGGTCATTTGCGCACGCTTGCCCGCGTCTGGCCTCTGACGTCCGTCGCGGTGCACAGCCCGTCGCGCGAGCGCCGGGAAGGCTTTGCCAGGCGCATGAGCGATGAGCTCGGGATCGAGGTCCGCGCCGTCGCCACCGCCCGCGAGGCCTGCGCCGCGAGCCCGACGCTGGTTCTCGCGACCAAGTCGCGCGAGCCCGTCCTCAACGGCTCTGATCTGCAGGCCGGCATGGTGGTGCTGTCGATCGGATCGACGCGACCTGACCTGCGCGAGCTTGATCGCACCACCCTCGCGCGAAGCGCCGTCTTGCTCGTCGACGACGCGGAGCAGGTGATGTCCGAATCCGGCGACATCATGGACGCGCTCGAACACGAGGCGCTGGAGCCGCGTCACCTGCAGACGATGGGCTCGGCGCTGGCGAGCGCCGATGCGCTCACGACCAACGGCGATCGCGACGTGTTGACCTTCAAGTCGGTCGGGACAGCGGTCCAGGATCTGTCGCTGGCGGCGTTTCTGCACCAAGCGGCCAAGGACAGCGGCGCCGGGCGCGAGCTCGGCGAGCTGACCCGCCTCAAGCGGTTCTCCGCCAACTCGGGCGGGTCGGGCGGGCGTTGATGGCGCCGGCCCGCTGCGGCTTCGAGCCGTCGTCCGGGCTCTTCTACGAGACCCTCGGCTATCGGAGGGCCGACGCGCCGCCGCTGGTGTTCATTCACGGCGCGGGTGCCACCGGCGCATGCTGGCGCTGCACCCCCGACGGCCGTGCAGGATGGGGCGATCTCCTCGCTCGTCGTGGCCATGAATGCTGGCTCGCGGACTGGCCCGGCACCGGCAGGTCCGGTGGGCGAACGGCGGAGGAGATCACCTACGACGACCTCGTCGACGGCTTTCAGGCGCTGCTTCGCGAGATCGTCGGACGGCCCAGCATCGTGATCTGCCACTCGATGGGCGGCGCAATCGCCTGGCAGCTCGTCGCGCGCATGCCCGAGCTGGTCGTCGGCGTGATCTCGATCGCGGGTGCCTACCCGGGGAACCTCACGAGCCGCTCGCGCGTCATCTCGTCCAACGACGGCGTCATGGAGATCGAGTTCGCCGACACCGGGG
The DNA here is from genome assembly GCA_036555665.1 of Solirubrobacteraceae bacterium. GTDB lineage: Bacteria > Actinomycetota > Thermoleophilia > Solirubrobacterales > Solirubrobacteraceae > JAOPZW01. The sequence goes on from DATBKW010000039.1 coordinate 28,815, forward strand.
TCCGCTTCGTGGTCGACGAGCGGCGACCGTACCTCTACGAGGACGCCTATGTGCGTGAGCAGGCCATCGCCACGAGCACGCGCTTTCGCGAGCAGGACGTCCCGCGCCTGCGCTCGACCTTCGTCGGTATTCCGCCACGGGTGCTGCTCCAGCGCCTCGGGGTCGTGTCCGGCATGCCGGTGGTCGCCGAGCCCGCCGGCTTCCGGGGGATGCGCATCCGGCTGCTGGCCGGTCCGGAGGATCCGGCCCACACGCGCGAGATCGACACGAGGACCGTCGAGCAGCTTCGGGCGTGGGGCGCCGATGCCACGCTGACCTGGTTGGCCGATCTGGGCATCGACGGCAATGGACATTTCCTGTTCTACGAGGAGAACAGCGACGAGGTGCTCGCGGTCGTCGAACGGCTCATCGGCGAGGTGGCTGCGTGACCGACGCCGTGCTGCGCGCACGGCGTGAGGAGATCGTCTTCGAGCACCTTCGCGGCGAGCGTCGCGGGGCGGACATCAATCGAGCCGTCGCCGCGTTCGCCGAGGGGATGGCGACCTACGACGTCATCCCGCTGCGGCCGATCCTGGGCACGCCCGACGGCGAGGTCACGCACCCGACCGCGCAGGAGGTACACGACCACCTGGCGGAGCTGACCACGGGGTTCCCCGACCTCGAGCTGGTCGTGCATCGCATCCACCACGCCGATTTCGCGCTGATCGTCGAGGGCGAGCAGATCGCGACGCACACGGGACCATGGAACGGCCTGGAGCCCACGGGCCACAGGATCGCGGTGCCCGCGGCGGTCTTCTACCGCTTCGACGGCGACCGGATGACCAACGAGACCGTCTATTTCGACCTGGCGACGATGATGCGCCAGCTCGGCGTCCTCGACTGAGCCCGCGTCAGCGAAAGAGCGAGGCGTGGGCCGCGACGAACTGCTCCAGCGTCCGCGGCGGCCTGCCGAGCACCCGTCCGAGCGTCGGATCCACGCCCTC
>DATBKW010000040.1:0-10209 GCA_036555665.1 Solirubrobacteraceae bacterium
CGGGTACAGGTACTGACCGATGCCGTCCAGTGGCTGGGCCGGATCGCGCGGCGAGAAGCGCTCGAGGTGGCTGTTGACCGAATAGCGCGGGCCGAGCTCGACCTGGCCGTTGCGCACGCGCGTGTAGAAGCGGTCGAGCGGTCGAACCGGCGGTCCGCCGTCGACGAGCCCCTCGAAGTTGTAGACGCCGCCATGGCACGGGCAGATGAAGCGCCCCGCGGCCTCGACGAAGCGCACCGGGCAGCCGAGGTGCATGCAGCGGGTGGAGATCGCGACGAACTGGTTGTACTGGTCGGGCTTGTCGGTGTCGACCTTCTCGTTGCGCTTGCGGATATAGGCCGTCGACTTGCCCGCCTGCCCGATGCCTTCGACGATCGTGATGACCTTCGGCACGTAGGTCGTCTCGACGAAGTCGTCGGGCGCTCCCACGGCCTGCCAGCGCTGCTCGTGCTTCTCGAAGACCGGGCCGAGCGCAAAGCCGAGCGCGGGCAGCAGGAAGGCCGAGGCCGCGACGGCGCCCGCGACGTTGGCCGTACCGGTCATCAGGCGGCGCCGGGTGATCGTCTCACCCTCGAACGCGCCCGGGATCAACCGGTCCGACGTGTACTTGCTCTTGGTCTGGCGGCGGTCGTCTGCCATCTGGGGCGCCGAACCTTATCGGCCCCCAAAGTCTAGGTGCCCCGGACGTCGCGCGCTGCCGCAACCAGCGCGCTCGCCGCGCCAGGATCGCCCGCGCGGGCCGCCGCCTTCGCGTCGCGCAGCGCGTCCGACGCGCCCCAGCCCAGCGCCACCACGCCGGCCTGCCAGACGGCCTCGGCCAGGTCGGCGCGGCCCTCGGCTCTTGCCTGCGCGCACAGGGCGATGATGTCGGCCAGCTCGGCGACCGCCTCGAGATCGCCGAGGGCGGCCAGCCGGGCCAGGCCCAGCGCATACAGGCGGTCGCCGGCCAGCAACGCAAGATCGGGCTCGATGGCACCGAAGAGCCGGGGCGCGCCGTAGTGCAGCAGCTCGCCCTCGCGGATCGCCTCGACGACGAAGGCGACCTCGGCCTCGCGCCCGGCGCTGCGCGGGCCGGACGCCGCCGTCGCGCCGAGCGCGCCGTCGGCCGCCGGCTCGGGCCCGAGCGCCTCGGCGAGCAGGCCCCCCTCGGCGAGCACCGCGGCGCGCACGGCGGCGAGCGCCGCGGTCAGAACGCCTCCCGGAAGGCCGCGGCGGCCGCCTCGACGGTGCGCTCGACGTGCTCGCTGTCGTGGGCCAGCGAGGGAAACCAGGCCTCGAACTGCGACGGGGGCGGATAGACCCCGCGGGCCAGCAGGCCGCGGCACCACGCGCCGAACGCGTCGAGGTCGCACGCCCGGGCGCCCGCGTAGTCGCGCACCGGCTCGGCCGAGAAGAAGACGGTCAGCAGGCCGGGCGCGGTGACGATCTGCACGGGCACGTCGCCCGCCGCCTCGCGCAGGCCCGACGCCAGGTTCTCGGTGCGCGCGGAGAGGCACGCGTAGGCCGACACGTCGAGCAGCGCGAGGGTGGCCAGGCCGGCCGCGACGGCGAGCGGGTTCCCCGACAGCGTGCCCGCCTGGTAGACGTCGCCGGCCGGGGCGATGCGCTCCATGAGCGCCCGCGTGCCGCCGTAGGCCGCCGCCGGCAGGCCACCGCCGATGACCTTGCCCATGATCGTCAGGTCCGGCAGGACGCCGGTGAGCTCCTGGGCGCCGCCCTCCGCCACGCGGAAGCCGCTGATGACCTCGTCGAAGATCAGCAGCGCGCCGGTGGCGGTGGCGCGCTCGCGCAGAAGCTCGAGGAAGCCCGGCTCGGGGAGGACGAGGCCCATGTTGGCCGGATAGGGCTCGGCCAGGATCGCCGCGAGGTCGTGCTCGTCGGTGGCGCGCACGACCGCGTCGGGGTCGTTCCACGGCACGACGATCGTGGACGCCGTAGCGGCTTCGGTGACGCCCGGGCTGGCCGGGATCGCGCCGGTGGCCAGGCCCGACCCCCCCTCGGCCAGCAGCCCGTCGACGTGCCCGTGGTAGGCCCCGGCGAACTTCAGCAGCTTCTCGCGCCCGGTCGCGGCCCGCGCGAGGCGTATCGCGCTCATCGTCGCCTCGGTGCCCGACGAGGTCATGCGCACCATCTCGACCGATGGCATCCGGCGGGCGATCTCCTCGGCCAGGTCGACCTCGCCCTGGGTCGGCGCGCCGAACGTCGTACCGCACTGGGCGGTCGCGGCGACCGCCGCGAGCACGTCGGGATGCGCGTGGCCGAGGATCAGCGGGCCCCACGAGCAGACGTAGTCGACGTAGCGGTTGCCGTCGACGTCGACCAGCTCGGCGCCCAAGCCGCGCTCGACGAAGACCGGGTCGCGCCCGATGGCCCCCATCGCCCGGACCGGCGAGTTGACCCCGCCGGGGAGGCGCTGCAGCGCCCTGGCGTAGAGCTCGGCCGACCGCGTGTCGGTGAGCGAGACCGTCATGCGCCGGCGTGCTCGCGTTCCCAGCGCTTGAAGTCGTCCGTGAAATAGAGGAGGCGGATCTTCTTGAACTCCGTTGAGCTGTAGAGAGTTGCGCGGTCCTCGATCTCCGGGTTCTCGGCGGCGATTGCGTCGAGGATGGCGTCGCACTCGTCCTTCGAGCGGCCGTGGGCCATCGTGAAGATCGAGTACGGCCAGTCGGCGTAGGTCGGGCGCTGATAGCAGTGCGAGATGCCGCGGTAGGCCGCCATCCGCGGGCCCACGTCGAGCACGCGGTCGTCGGGGACCTTCCAGACCCCCATGCCGTTGGCGCTGAATCCGGCGCGGCGGTGGAAGAGGATCGCGGCGACGCGGCGCAGCAGCCCGCGGTCGGTCATCCCGCCGAGGTGCTCGACGAGCGCATCGACGGTCATCCCCAGCTCCGCGGCCGCCGGGGCATACGGTTCGGACACGACCGGCAGGTCGCCCTGCGTCGCGCGGATGACCGCCTTGTCGAGCTCGTCGTAGGGCTGCTTCTCGAGCTCGACGGGATCCTCGGCCACGGCCGCCTTGGCCAGGTCCTCCGTGCCGCCGACGAGCTCGAGGTCCATGCGGATCTTGAACAGCTTCAGCGTCGGGAGCTGGCGGATCGACTCGGCGCCGGTGAGCCGCTGCAGGACCTCGAGCGTGCCGTCGAGCCCGAGCACGGAGTCCTCCTCGACGGCGATCGTGAACCACATGTTGAAGTCGTGGTTGCGCAGATAGTTGTGGCTCACGCCGGGGTGCGAGTTGACGATCTTGGCCGCGCGCCACGGGTGCTCGGGGTCGATCCTGGCCGCGACCAGCATCGAGCCGTAGCCGAGCGCGCGCGTGTCGTAGATCGGCGTGACCTGGCGGATGATGCGGTGGTCGATGAGCTCCTGGACGCGCGCGAGCACGCGCTCCTCGGGCACCTCCAGCGCGCGCGCCACCGCCGCGTACGGCCGCGGCTCGATCGGGAAGGCGCCCTGCATCGTGTTGAGCAGGCGCTTGTCGAAGTCGTCGAGTGGGATCGCCGCGCCGTGCTTGCGGGAGCGGAGCTTGGGTGTCACTGAAGCCATCGCGCTGCGTCCTTGGCGTGGTAGGTGATGACGATGTCGGCGCCCGCGCGGCGGATCGAGGTGAGCGCCTCGAGCACGGTGGCGCGCTCGTCGAGGAAGCCGGCGGCCGCGGCCGCCTTGACCATCGCATACTCCCCGCTGACGTTGAACGCCGCCACCGGCAGACGGGTGGCCTCCTTGACGCGCCGCAGGACGTCGAGGTACGGCAGTGCCGGCTTGACCATGACGATGTCGGCGCCCTCCTGGACGTCGAGCAGCACCTCGCGCAGTGCCTCGTCGCCGTTGGCGGGGTCCATCTGGTAGCCGCGGCGGTCGCCGAAGGCGGGCGCGGAGTCGACCGCCTCGCGAAAGGGGCCGTAGAACGCCGAGGCGAACTTTGCGCTGTACGCGAGGATCGGCGTGTCGCTGAGGCCGTCCTCGTCGAGCGCGGCGCGGATCGCGCCCACGCGGCCGTCCATCATGTCGCTGGGCGCGATGACGTCGGCCCCGGCCCGCGCCTGCGAGATGGCGGTGCGCGCCAGCACGTCGAGCGATGCGTCGTTGTCGACACTCCCGTCGGCGCGCAGCAACCCGCAGTGGCCGTGGCTCGTGTACTCGCACAGACATAGGTCGGCAACGACGAGCAGGTCCGGATGCGCCTCCTTGATGGCGCGCGTGGCGAGCTGGACGATGCCCTCGTCGTCCCACGCCCCGGAACCCTCCTCGTCCTTGTGCGACGGGATGCCGAAGAGGATCACGGCCGGGATGCCGAGCGCGGCCGCCGCGCCGGCCTCCTCGACGGCCGCCGAGATCGACAGCCGCTCGACGCCGGGCATCGTGGGCAGCGCCATCCGCCCGTCGAGCCCGTCCTGGATGTAGAGCGGCAGGACGAAGTCGCCCGCGTCAAGGCGCGTCTCGCGCACGAGGTCGCGCAGCACCGGGGTGCGGCGAAGGCGGCGCAGGCGCGTTTGCGGGAACGGCATGAGGCCTACATCGTAAGGACTTCAGATCGTCCGGCCTCCGGCCGGGGGGACCCGCCTCCTGCGGCCACATGGCCGCAGTCGGCACCCCTAGGACATCGCCCGCCAGTCCTCCACGGTGAGCGCGTACACGTCGTGGTCCTCCCACACGCCGTTGATCTTCAGGTAGCGCAGCGCGCGCCCCTCCAGCCGAAAGCCGACCTTCTCGGCCACCCGGACCGAGCGGATGTTGCGCGGGATGATCGCCGGCTGGATCCGGTGCAGCCCGGCGTGCTCGAAGCCGAAGCGCAGGGCCAGGCGCACGGCGCGCGTCGCGTGGCCGCGGCCGAGCGCGTCCTTGTCGACCCAATAGCCCAGTGTGGCGTTCTGCCACGGCCCGCGCACGACGTTCGACAGCGCCACGCGGCCGATCATCCGGTCGCGGTCGAGGTCGTGGATCGCGAAGGCGTAGGCGGTGCCGGCCGACCACGAGCGCTGGTCGAGGTCGAGTTCGAGGCGCTGGCCCGCCTCGGTGTAGAAGCTCTCGTCGCGCACCGGATCCCATGGGCCGGTGTGCTCGCGGTTCGCGATCCGCAGGGCAAGCTGGGTGCGCGCGTCGCTCGGCTCCGTCGGTCGGATCGCCGTCGGGGCCTCCTCGAGGCGGATGCGCGGCGCGGTCACCTGCCGGACGCTACTTGCGTCTGCGCCACCTCGGCACCGCAGCTGCGGCAGTACGCATCGCCGGGGCGGACCTCGGCGCCGCACTCACCGCACGTCTGTCTTCGGCCGGCACGCACGCCGGCGACCTCCAGCGGGCTCATCGTGCCCCACGGCTCGAGCACGAGGTGCTCGCGCAGGTAGACCACCGTCTCGCGAACCACCGCCGCCACCGGCAGGGCGACCAGGGCGCCGAGGAACCCGAACAGTTCGGCCCCGAAGAGCAGGGCGAAGATGACCAGCAGCGGGTTGATGCGCAGCGCGTGGCCGAAGATCAGCGGCGAGGCGATGTGGCCCTCGATCTGCTGCAGAGCGATGAAGAAGATCGCCACCCACAGCGCGGTCAGCGGGTCCTGGAACAGGGCGACCACGAGCGGGGGCACAGCGCCCAGGAACGGCCCGATGTAGGGGATCAGCTCCATGAGCCCGAACCAGACGCCGAAGGCCAGCGCGTAGGTCTTGCCGTCGGGGAAGATCCCGATCAAGCCGAAGATCCACAGGCCGATGCCGGCGCCGGCGCCCATGACGAGGCTGAAGAGGACTTGGCCGCGCACGTAGCCCGCGACCGCGCGCACGACCCGCGCCGGGTAGTCGTCGTCGCGGCTGCCGTCGCCGGGCGGCATGACCTTGCGGGCGAGGTCGCCGATCGTCTCGCCGTGGATGAGCATGTAGACCGATAAGACGAAGACGAGGACCAGCCCGAAGCCGGCGGTGACGATCTTGGTGAGCAGATCGGTGCCGAACGAGACGACCGAGTCGGTGCCGCCGACGACCTTGTCCTGGAGGGTCTGCAGCGCCGTCTGACCCTGGCGCTTGATCTCGATGTTGATGCCCTTGCGGTCGAAGTACTTCTGGACATCGGCCAGGCGCTCGTTGGCCGAGTGGGTGATCGACGGGATGTCGTCGCGCAGAGCGGTGACCTGGTCGGAGATCGGGTTGGCGAGCAGGATCCCGCCGAGGACCAGCACGCCGAGGAAGCCGACGTAGACGCAGACGATGGCCACGCCGCGCGGTAGTCGCATGCTCTGCAGGCCCGCGACCAGCGGGTTGAGGATCAACGCGATCACCCCGGCGGTGGCGAAGATGAGCACGACGGTGCCCGCCGCCTTGGCGATCGCGTAGAGCAGCAGCAGCCCCAGCGGCAGCGCGACGAGCTGGATCCAGCGCGGGACGACCACCGGCTGGTTGGCCGCGGGCGGCGGCTCGCCCTCGAGGGGATCGTGGCCCTCGAACTCCTCCGTGTGCTCGTCGTGGTCGCTCATCGCCCCGTTGCGCCAGAGTATGGGCCGTGCCCGACGCGCCCGCGAGCATCCTCTTCATCGGCGACGTGGTGGGTGGGCTCGGCCGCCGCACGCTGCTGGCCCTGCTGCCCGCCCTGCGCGAGCGCCACGAGCCGACCTTCGTCGTGGCCAACGCCGAGAACGTCGCCGGCGGTCTCGGCATCACACCGAAGATCGCCGACGAGCTGCTCGCCGCCGGTATCGACGCCATCACGCTTGGCAACCACGCCTATCACCGTAAGGAGATCTACCCGTACCTCGACGAGCAGGAGCGCATCGTTCGCCCGGCCAACTACCTGACCACGCAGCCGGGGCGCGGCTGGTGCGTCGTCGAGCGCGACGGGGTTCGCCTCGGCGTCGTCAATCTCAGCGGCAACCTCTTCCTGCGGGCGGGCCGCCCCGCCTTCGTGGAGATCGAGTCCGTGCTCGGCCGCCTCGAGGATCGCGTCGACCAGGTCATCGTCGACATGCACGCGGAGGCCACGAGCGAGAAGGTCGGCATGGGCTGGTTCCTCGACGGCCGGGTGACCGCCGTGGTCGGAACGCACACCCACGTGCCGACCGCCGACGCGCGGGTGCTCCCCGGCGGCACGGCGTACATCACCGACGTCGGGATGACCGGGCCGCGCGGCGGCGTCATCGGCGTGCGCAAGGAGCAGGCGATCGAGTCGCTGCGCACGCACATGTCGGTGCGCTTCGACACCTCCGACGAGGACCCGTGGCTGATGGCCGTGCTCGTGCGCTGCGCCGCCGCGCCGCGGCGGGCCGCGGAGATCGAGCAGGTCCTGCTGCCCTGGGACGGCGCCTAAGCCGTTAGCGCCAGGCGACGGCGGGCGCGGGCAGCCTCCCGAGCTCCTCGATGTAGGAGGGCGGCTCCACCCGGCGCTCGGGCTCGCCGTCGGCCAGGAACGCGACGAGCAGCGGCCCGAGGAACCAGACCATGTAGAGGTAGAACCAGTACGTCACGCCGAGCTGCAGGGCGATGAGCAGCGCGGCCGACAGCGCCGAGAGCCCGACAAGGTCGCGGCGGCGAGGGATGAAGGCGACCGCGACCGCCAGCAGCACGGCCGCTACCTGCACGACGGTCTGGGCCGTGGTCCAGTGGTACAGGCCCCAGATCGAGAACGGCGCGCCGCGCGAGGCCTGGAAGGCGATCGTGCGGTCGTAGAACTCGTGCAAGCCGCCGTAGGCGAGGATGATGACCGTGGACGGCACGAGCGCCGCCAGGAAGCCGAGGGCGAAGCGCAGCGCACCGCCGCGCGATTGGGTGGCGAAGAGCGGTGCCAGGCCGAGCGGGGCGAACTTCGCCATGCCGGCCAGGCCGATCAGCGCGCCGCGGCCCGCCGGCGACGCCACCGCCGCGATCGCGCCGAGAACGAGCGCGCCGACGAGCGCGTCGTTGACGTTGCAGTTCATCGCGTAGAGCGTGAACGGGTTGGCCGCCCACGCGTAGGCCAGCGTCACGCCCAGCGGCGGCCCGCGCAGCGCGCGGCCGATGAGAAAGAGCAGCCCCATGCACAGCAGGTCGAAGAAGATCGCCGCGGCGTGGGCGGCGGGAAGCGTGTCCCACTTGCCGCTCCACGGGAGGACCCGCTCGAAGGGGACGTAGGCCGCGTAGGCGACCGGGCCGTACGTGTCGCCGTGCTCGTTGTCCTTGGGGAAGTTGCCCCACAGCCGCTCGCCGTGCGCTATCCGGTTGGCGCCGGTGACGCCGGCATAGCCCACGTCGATCACGTTGGAGTCGGCGATGTTCAGCCCGATGCGGAAGCCGGCGAGGAAGAGCAGCCCGATCAGCAGCCACGAGATCGGTACGAGGGGGCGCAGCGCATCGCGCCGCACGCCGCGGCGCAGACCGATCCACAGCAGGCGCCCGAGCAGGTACGCCAGCAGCGGGTAGACGATCGGGACCGAGGCGTCGATGTTCGCGTCGTTGAAGAAGGCGACGCTGACGCTGAAGGCCATGAGCACGAGCAGGTCGAGGTGGCGCACGCGGAACGGGCGGCGCGGATCGACGAACGGGATCACGAACAGCAGCGCCAGCGGGATCCACACCAACGGCGAGTTGATCTTGCGGCCGAAGGCGCCGGCGTAGCCGCGCGCCATCGTCCACGCCACCTGCGGCCCGGTCCACGCCTCGGTGATCCGCCCCGTGTCGTCGCTGATGTAGACCTGCGCGATCTCCTTGTTGGGCGGATTGTGCTGGTAGTAGCTGACCTGCCAGCGCTGGCCGGACTTCTCGAAGACGTTGGAGAACGCGCCGGGGTGGTCGCGGCGCAGCTTGACGATCACCGGTGAGCGGTCGGCGATCGCGGTGGCCTCGTTCCCGGTCAGGCGGTAGCCCTGCGGCGGCTTGTCGAGGTTGGCCGGGCGCACGACGTCGTCGGCGCGCGCGGACGCGGCCGGGAGCAGGACGAGCGCGGCGGCCGCACAGGCGGCCGCGATGCGGGCGGCGCGCGCCATCGCAGTGAGCGTAACCGTCAGACGCCGAAGTGGCTCCGGATCATCGGCGCGACGTCGGCGATCGACCACGAGCCGTTGGCGTGCGGCGCCTCGAGGCCGCAGAAGGCCAGCGCGCCCAGCGAGTCGACGCGGTGCAGCGAGCCATGGCTGCCCCCGCCCACGTGGTGGACCCCGCCCCAGTCGGTGAACTCGTATCCCGGCGCCGCCGAGAGGAGCACGTCGCCGGCCGTCGGGCAGTTCAGGGCCGACCAGGCACGGGCGAGCGCGTCGGGGTAGGTCTCGGTGTGCAGGACCCCGGCCTCGACGCGCGCGTCGATCAGCTCGAGCGGGCCGTCGACCGACCAGCGCCGCCCGCGCTCGTCGTGCAGGTCGCCGCCGGGCGCGAAGCGCAGCTCGCCGCCGGCGCCGGTGATCGCGCCCTCGCGCGGCGCCGGACGCCACAGGGCGAGGTCGACGCCGTCGGTCTCGAGCGCGATCTCGACAATCCGGGGCACCAGCGCCTCGCGGCCCTCGGGCAACAACACGTAGACCATCGCGCTGCGCTGGGCGGGGCACACGGCCACCTCGGCGTCGGCGTGGCGCGAGCCGGAGGGTGCGAGCACCGCGAGTTCGTGGTAGGCGCCCTGCAGGTCGATCGCCTTCTCGACCGGCGCGTGCGAGTGGTCGGCCATGACGATCACCGCGTGCTCGTCGAGGAAGCGCTCGGTGCCGCCACCGGCGTGGAACACGCGCTCGAGCTGGCGGTCGGCCGCGGCGATCGAGTTGACCTGCGCGTGCGGGCCGTACTTGTGCGAGTGCGTGTCGTTGTCGGGCAGCGACAGCAGCAGGAAGTCGAAGAGGTCGTGCTCGACGAGGTAGGCGCCCACGCAGCCTGCGTGCTGGTCGCGGATGCCGGGCAGACCCATCTGCGAGCGGCACGGCGTCTCGCGGCTGGCGAAGAGGTCGGCGTAGAAGAGCTCGCGCGGCCCCATCACCGGCTTGCGCATGAAGGTCGAGGCCAGGCGGGTCAGGGCGGTGTTCTTGGCCACCTGGTGCTCGTGTCGGCCGCGGTACATGAGGTACGTCGTGCCCGCCGTTCGGACGCCGATGTCGTCCAGCGACTCGAAGATCGTGGGCACATCGGCGGGCAGGTGCTCGCCGTTCATGTTGTAGACGGTGTCGGTGAGCTGCTGGACGAGCCCGAAGCGCCGCGAGGCGCTGAACGACGAGCCGTACTCGACGTAGCGGCGCTCGTCGCGCCAGTACCAGTTCATCGACGGGATGTGGTG
>DATBKW010000041.1:0-9637 GCA_036555665.1 Solirubrobacteraceae bacterium
GAGGACCGAGACGTGGGTGGTCGAGCCCAGGCGCGCGGCGAGCAGCCGGTCGGCGAAGCCCGGCTCGGTCAGCCCGGCCACGAAGGCCGGCGTGCGCAGGGCCTGCGCCTCCTCCATCACCGCGACGATGTCGACCGCCGAGGGCGGGCCGGCCGAGCGCTCGTCCAGGCGCGCCATCGCCAGCGCGAGCAGGGTGCCGCCGGCCGCCGGCGGCGGATTGGTCAGCACCTCGCGCCCGCGGTAGCTCACGCGCACGGGCGGGCGGGCGACGGGCTCGTAGGCGGCGAGATCGGCCTTGGTGAGCTGGCCGCCGCGCTCGCCGACCCACGCGACCACGGCGTCGGCCAGGTCGCCGGCGTAGAACGGCGCGGCGCCCTCGGCCCCGAAGCGCTCGATCGTGTCGGCCAGCTCGCCGGAGCGAAAGACGTCGCCCTCGTGCAGCGCCCGGCCGCCCGGGGCGAACTCGGCGCGCGACTCCTCGGTGGTGACGAGGATCGGCGCCAGGATCTCCGACACGTAGGCCTGGGCGGCGTTGAGCGGGACGCCCGCGCGGGCCAGCGCCGCGGCGGGCGCCGCGAGCGTGGCGGCGTCCACCGACCCCCAGCGCTCGAGCGCGGCGGCGAGCCCGGCCGGCGAGCCGTACGTGCCGCACGACGCCGCGCCGCAGTTGAAGATCTGCACCGCGTCGCCGAAGGAGACCTCGGCCGGCACGAGGTCGGCGCGCCGGGAGCTGTCGGCGCCGCGGCCGGGCGCCTCGACGAAGAAGTCCAGCAGCGTCGGCTCTTCGCCGGCGCCCGCGACGAGCATGTAGCCGCCGGCGCCCGGGCCGGTGAGCAGCGGCTCGGCCGCCCACGACGCCAGGACCGCCCCGACGGCGGCGTCGACGGCGTTGCCGCCCTCGCGCAGGACGCGTGCGCCCGCCTCCGCGGTCAGCGGGTGCCCGGCCGCGACGATGCCGAGTGCGCGACGCTCATTCACGGCGAGATCGTGTCAGAGGGACGCACGATCGTCGCCGTGAAGCGCTCGGGCATCGCGCGCAACACGTGCAGGCGCGGATCGGGCACGTCGAGCACGCGGCCGGTGACCAGCGGGCGCAGCCCCGCCAGACGGTGATCGGCGATGACCTCGTCGAGGGCGCGGCGGTCGCCACCGAGCACGACAGCGTCCAGCCGGCCGGCCCACGGCGCCAGCACGCGCGCCGCGACGTCGGCGGCGGCCTGCAGCGCCGCCCGTGCCTGGCCCTCGCGGCGCCGCGCGAAGCGCCCCGAGCTCGAGCCTCCCTTGCGGTGGCGCCCGTGGACGAGGCGGCTGTCGACCTTCGACTCCAGCAGCCGATCGCCGTCGAACACGCCGGCGGCGTGGCCGCCGAGCCGCACCAGCAGCACGCCGACGACGCGCGGCCGGCGCACGTGGTCGAGCAGCGCGCCGGGCTCGAAGCCCGGGTGATCGCCGCGGACCGCGCGATCGAGCGGCGGGAACGGGGGCTCGCAGATCACGCGCTCGCCGCCGGCGGCGACGAACGCGACGTCGCGCTCGCCCACCGACGTCCAGGCGACCGGCTCGTGACCGCTCGCCCAGCGTTCCAGCCAGCGCTCGAGGCGCGCCGGCGGCAGCTCGTAGCGTTCCTCGGTCAGCCCCGCGGGATGAACTCAGGGACGTCGAGCTCGGTCACGCCCAGCCCGCTCCGGCGCGTGCGGCGTTCGACGCGCAGCTCGCCGCGCGGCTCCTCGAAGTCGCGGCGGGCGGGACGCGGGCGATCGTCGTCGTAGCCGGTGGCGACGACCGTCACCCACACCTCGTGGCCGAGCTTCTCGTCGACCATGGCACCGAAAATGATGTTGGCGTCGGGGTGGGCGGCCTCGCTGACGACCTTGGCCGCCTCGTTGATCTCCCACAGCGACAGGTCGGGTCCGCCGGTGATCGAGAGCAGGATCTTGCGGGCGCCCTCCATCGAGGTCTCCAGCAGCGGCGATCCGGTCGCCGCGCGCGCGGCCTCGGTGGCGCGATCCTCGCCGTGACCCATCCCGATCCCCAGCAGGGCGTTGCCGGCCTCGGACATGATCGTGCGCACGTCGGCGAAGTCGAGGTTGATGAGCCCCGGCAGCGTGACGAGGTCGCTGACGCCCTGCACCCCCTGGCGCAGGACGTCGTCGGCCACGCGGAACGCGTCGACCATCGACGTCTGCTTGTCGAGCACGTCGAGCAGCTTGTTGTTGGGCACGACGATCAGCGTGTCGACCTCGCCGGCGAGGGCGGCGATGCCCTGCTCGGCGGCCGCGGCGCGCTTGGAGCCCTCGAAGCCGAACGGCTTGGTCACGATGCCGACCGTCAGCGCGCCGATCTCACGGGCGATGCGCGCGATGATCGGAGCGGCGCCGGTGCCCGTCCCGCCGCCGGCGCCGGCGGCGATGAAGATCATGTCCGAGCCCTTGAACAGCGCCTTGATGCGGTCGTACTCCTCCGTCGCGGCCTGGCGGCCGAGGTCGGGGTTGGAGCCGGCACCGAGCCCGCGCGTGACGCCCGGGCCGATGTGCAGGGTGACGTCGGCCGTCGATTGCTGAAGCGACTGCAGGTCGGTGTTGATGGCCAGGAACTCGACGCCGTCGACCTGCGCCTCGACCATGCGGTTGACCGCGTTGACCCCGGCGCCGCCGACGCCGACGACACGCAGGATCGGCTGGCCGGCGGGCTTCGCCGTGCCCCAGGGCGTCGGCTCGTCGGCGACGCGCGCGTAGGGGTCCTCCTCCGCGCGCGGCGGCGCGGGCGCGCGCGCCTGGCGCTCGAGGATGTTGTCGGGGATGTCCGCGCTGAAGGCGTGGCGCAGGCGCTCCTGCGGGGTGGGGATGCGCGGCTCGGGCTCGGACGGTGCCTCGTCGGGCGTCCCCAGTGCGGGATGCGGATAGCCGGTGTCGCGCGGATGCGGCGGCGGCTCCGGCGCGCGGCGTTCGCGCGCGGCGGGGGTCGAGGGCTCCGGAACCTGGCGCTCGGCGGTCTCCTCGCGCGGCTGGTCGGCGGCCTCCGCCGCCTTGTCCGTCCGGCGGAACAGGTCCGCGAGCGGCCCCTCCCTCATGCTGGCGCGCTTACCGCTGGCCATTGGCGAGAACCTCCTTCGCGAGGTCGCGATAGGACTGGGCGGCGATCCCGTCCGGATCGTACTTCAGCACGGACATGCCTTTCACAGGCGCTTCCGCGAAGCGGACGGTCTTCTTGATGCGCGAGGCGAAGACGCGGTCCCCGAAGTTCTCCTCGAGGATCTCGATCGCCTCCTTGGCGTGAACGGTCCGCGTGTCCATCAGCGTGGGCAGGATGCCCTCGATCTCCACGTCGGGGTTCAGGTTCTCGCGAATCATCTGAAGGGTGTTCTGCAGCTGGATGAGCCCGCGCATCGACAGGTACTCGCACTGGACCGGGACGATGACCTTGTCGGCCGCGGTCAGCGCGTTGATCGTCAGCAGGCCGAGGCTCGGCGGCGTGTCGATGCAGACGAAGTCGTAGTCGTCCTCGATCGCGCGCAGGGCCTTCTCGAGCGAGCGCTCGCGCCCGATCATCGTGCTCATCGCGATCTCGGCGCCGGCGAGATCGATCGACGCGCAGGCGATGTCGATCTCGCGCTTACGGATGACCTCGCGGATCGACATGTGGTGCACGAGGACGTCGTACATCGACGTCTGGAGGTTGTCGGGGTCGATCCCCTGGGACATGGTCAGGTTGCCCTGGGGGTCCATGTCGACGCACAGGACGCGGAAGCCCTTCTCCGAGAAGGCGACCGCCAGGTTGAGGGTCGTCGTCGTCTTGGCGACGCCGCCCTTCTGGTTGGCGAAGGCGATGACCTTCTGCTTGCGGGGTGCCTGATCCATGTCAGCGCCGTATTCGCCCGGCCATAGGCGAATCCTTCACGCGCGGGGATCAGTAGCAGCGCGCTCGGACGCTCATGCTCCGAGATGCGCTCACGCTCACGCTCCGAGGTGGATCAGCAGCGGCCCGCCGGCGTCGACACCGTGGGCGCCGAGCGCGATGCGCGCGGCGGCGACGGCCTCGTCGGGCTCGACGTCGCGTGTGGAAAGGCGCTCGTCGTCGTCGTGGTCGAAGCCGGGCAGCGCGAGTGGCTTGTCGTCGTCGTCCCACAGCGTCTGGACGCGGACGCGATCCCCGGCGGGGATCAGGCTCACCACGGTAGGCCCTCCGGGTGCGCCGACGAAGGCGATCTCCTCCGCCCTGCTCGCGATCGCATCCACGGCGGCGACGAGATCCTTGGCGCCGCGCTGGGTGAAAGTGACCGCGGCGTGAGCGCCGGCCGGGACGCCGAGCCCGTCCACCAGCGCGCTCACGGCCGCGGCCGCGCCGCGCGTGGCCTGGCCCGGCCCCGGCGGGACGAGGAGGATCCACGCGTCCCCGGAACTGCGAAAGCCCTGGGCTGCCATCACCGTGGGGTCGGGCCGTCGGCGGCGCAGCCCGCGGCGCGGACCGCGATCGCCCACGGAGACCTCGAGCCTGCCGTCGGTGACCCCGAGCCCCGCGACCCAGACCTCCTCGTCCCCGTCGACCGTCAGCTGACGCACGCCCCCGTCGGCCGCGGCCTCGGCCAGCGCCGCCTCGATCTCCTCCCGCAGGCCCATCGCGGGATCGTACGGCTAGGCTCCGGCGCGGGATGGTCGTGCACGTGGATGACGTCGAGCCCCGCGTGATCGAGGGCGAGCAGCTGCGCGGCACGCGGTGGCGCCTGGGCGCGGCGGCGGGGGCCGCGCGCGCCGGGCTCAGCCGCTACCGGATCGCCGCCGGCGAGCGCGCGATGCCCGTCCACGTCCACGCCGACGACGAGGAGCTCTTCTACGTGCTCGACGGCGAGGGCCTCAGCTGGCAGGACGGCCGCACCTACTCCGTGCGCGCCGGCGACTGCCTCCTGCACCGCCCCGGCGGCGAGCCGCACACGATCGTCGGCGCCGGCAGAGGCCTCGACGTGCTCGTCTTCAGCGGCGGCTCGGACACCGGCCTGACGTGGCTGCCGCGGGCGCAGGCGTGGTGGAACGGCCCGCACTGGCTGCCCCACGACGGGCCCAACCCGTTCGCCGCCGAGGAGGCCGCGGGCGCGCTTGAGGTGCCCGAGCCCGAGGCCGGGCGCCCGCCGTCCATCGCGGCCCTCGCCGACGTTCTCCCCGAGGACTACACCGGCGGCGGCGACGTCGTCGCCGTGCGCCGAGACTTCGGCGACGCGCTCGGATCGGCACAGGTCGGCGTCGGCCACCTGACGGTGGCGCCCGGCGCGCTCAGCGCCCCGCCGCACTGCCACGCCGCCGAGGAGGAGATCTTCTTCGTCCTCGACGGCGCGGGGACGCTGCTGCTCGGCGACGAGGAGCACCCGGTGCGCGCGGGGAGCGTCGTCGCGCGCCCGCCCGGCACGGGCGTGGCGCACACCTTCCGCGCCGGCGACGGGCCGCTCACGCTGCTGGCCTTCGGAACGCGCGAGCCCAACGACATCGTGTTGTTCCCGCGCTCGGGGAAGGTGGGGCTGCGGGGCATCAAGGCGCGCTTCTTCATCCAGCGCGTCGAGTACTGGGACGGTGAGGCATGACGCTGGCGCACTGGGACGACGTCGAGCCGGAGGTCCGCGACGTCGGCGAGATGCGGGCGCGCTTCCGCGCCTTGGGCGAGGCGGCGGGCGCCGGCGCCGTCGGCGTGTCGCTCATCGACGTCGAGCCGGGCTGCCGCGCCGGGCCCGTGCACCAGCACACCTCCGAGGAGGAGATCTTCTTCGTCCTCGAGGGCTCGGGCCTGGCCTACCTGGACGGCGCGGTGCACGAGATCGGCGCCGGGGACACCATCGTCTACCTCGCCGGCGGCCCGCTGCACACCGTCATCGCAGGGCCGGAAGGTTTGTCGGTGCTCGCCTATGGCGAGAACCGCGAGCCCGCGCTCACGCGCCTGCCGCGCGCCGGCATGGTCCGCCGCGGCGGCCTGTGGCTGGACGCCTCGCCCGACGATCCGCTCGAGCGCGAGGCGGCGGCCGGCCCGCTGGAGCTGCCCGAGCCCACGCCGCGCCCGCCGTGCATCGTCGCGCTGGCGGACGTCGAGGTCGAGACCGAGGAGGTCGGCGAGGTCGCCACCACCGAGCGCGACGTCGCGAGCGCCGCCAGCTCGGTCCGCAGCGGCCTGCGCCACAACGTCGTGCCGCCGGGCAAGCTCAACTGCCCGCCACACTGGCACGCCGGCGAGCACGAGCTGTTCGTCGTCCTCGAGGGCGGCGGCACGCTGCTGCTCTACGACAACGGCGGCGAGCTCGCCGAGGAGCGCGCGCTGCGCGCCGGCCACTGCGTCTCGTGCCCGGCCGGCATGCGCCTGGCCCACGCGCTGCGCGCCGGCGACGAGGGCATGACCTACCTCGCCTACGGCACGCGCGACACGAGCGAGATCGTCTACTACCCGCGCTCGAAGAAGGCGTGGCTGGGCCGCGTCCTGGTTCGCCTCGACCTGGTCGACGACTACTGGGAGGGCGAGGTCTGACCCTGCTCGACCGCGACCTCGTGGTCGTCACCGGCAAGGGCGGGGTGGGCAAGACGACGGTGGCCGCCGCGCTCGGGCTCGTCGCCGCGCGCCGCGGCCTGCGCACGATCGTCGCCGAGGTCGCGCGCCGCGACGACGTCTCCCGGGCTCTCGGCGGCGAGGGCATCCAGGAGGAGGAGCTGGCGCCCGGCCTGCACCACTTCTCGATCGATCCCGAGCGCGCGATGGAGCTGTACCTCACCGACCAGCTCCCGCCCGGTCTGGCCGACGTCCTCGCCTCCAGCCGCACGTTCTCCTACCTGGCCGCCGCGACGCCGGGCATGCGCGAGCTGCTGACGGTCGGCCGCGTCTGGGAGCTCGCGCAGGACGACCGCCGCACGCCCGGCGCGCACGCATACGACCTCGTCGTCCTGGACGCTCCCGCGACCGGGCACGGCGTCGCCGTGCTGAGCGCGCCGCGGACTTTCGCGCAGGTCGCGCGCGTCGGGCGCATCGCCCGTCAGGGCCGTACGATCGACGCGATGGTCTCCGATCCGGCACGGACCGCGGTCGTCGCGGTGGCGCGGCCCGAGGAGATGCCGGTCAACGAGACGCTGGCGCTGCAGGATGCGCTGCGCGCCGAGGTCGGCCTCGACCTCGGCCTGGTCGTCGCCAACGGCATGCTGCCCCAGCGCTTCAGCGCGGCCGAGGCGCGCGCGCTCGAGGGCGCGCCGGACTGCGCCGAGGTGCGCGCGGCGCGCCACGCCCACGCCCGGGCCGCCGCCCAGCGCGCCCAGCTGCGGCGCCTGCGGCGCCGCGCACGGGCCCGGGTGGCGACGCTGCCGTTCGTCTTCGACGGCGATCACCTCGACCGGCTGGCCCGCGAGCTGGAGCGAGCGCTGTGAGGGCGCGCCTGGAAGGCAAGCGGATCGTCATCTGCGCCGGCTCGGGCGGCGTCGGCAAGACGACGACGTCAGCGGCCCTCGCGATGGGGCTCGCGGCGGAGGGCGCGCGCGTGGCCGTGGTGACGATCGACCCGGCCCGGCGGCTGGCCGACGCCCTCGGCGTCGACGAACTGGGCAACGAGCCGCACCTCGTCGATCCCGAGCGGTTGGTCGGCCACGGCATCGAGGTGCGCGGCGAGCTGTGGGCGATGATGCTCGACGCCAAGCGCACCTTCGACGAGCTGATCGAGCGCCTCGCGCCCGACGAGCGCAGCCGCGACGAGGTGCTCTCCAACCGCATCTACCAGCAGCTCTCGAGCGCGGTCGCCGGCTCGCAGGAGTTCACGGCGGTGGCCAAGCTCTACGAGCTCGACCGCTCGGGCCTCTACGACGTGCTCGTCCTGGACACGCCGCCGTCGCGCAACGCGCTGGACTTCCTCGACGCTCCCGACCGGCTCACCGGGTTCCTCGAAGGCCGCGCGCTGCGCGTCTTCCTCGCGCCCACCGGCCTGGCCGCCCGCGTGGTCGGCCGCGGCACGGGCGTCGTCTTCTCGGTGCTCAAGCGCCTGACCGGCGTGGACCTGCTCGACGATCTCGGCGTCTTCTTCCGCTCGCTGGGCGGGCTGCTCGAGGGCTTCAAGGAGCGCGCGGCGGGCGTCAAGGCGCTGCTGGCCGACGAGCGCACCACGTTCATCGTCATCACCTCACCCGAGCACGAGCCGGTCGAGGAGGCGATCTTCTTCGCCGGCAAGCTGCGCGACGCGGGGATGCCCTTCGGCGGCCTGGTCGTCAACCGCTTCCACCCGCTCGACGGCGGGCCGCCCGAGGCGGACGTCGACGCGCTGACCGCCGCCCTCGGCGACGCCAAGCTCGCCGCCAAGGTCGCGCGCGCCTACGCGGAGGAGCGCACGCTGGCCCAGCGCGACCAGGCGGCGCTCGAGCACCTGCGCCGCGAGACGGGCGAGGACGATCCGATCGTCATCCCGCAGCTCGACGGCGACGTCCACGACGTGGACGGTTTGGTGGCAATCCATCGGTACCTGTTCGCGGACTAGTGGGTCTTCTCGTGACGTTGCGCCGGAAACCCCGGGATGCCGGCGCCGTCAGGCAAGGACGGGGCACCGACGGCGAAGCCGTTGGTCCCGAAGGAATGCCGAGGCAATCGAGGGTCGAGGACGCCGCCTGGCGGTTATCGGCGCCCGGGGTTTCCGGTGAAACGTTGCGAGAAGGCCCACTAGGGTGCCGGCGTGTGGCCGAGCTGAGCTTTTGGTGTGCGGTCCGCTCCGACGTCGGGCGGGTGCGCGCCAACAACGAGGACGCGGTCTTCGCCAGCCCGCGGCTGGCGGCGGTGGCCGACGGCGTCGGTGGGGCGGCGGCGGGCGAGGTCGCCAGCCGGGCGGTCATCGACGCGCTCGTGCACCTCGACAAGTGCCGGCTGCGGCAGCCGCTTCCCGCCGCGCTCGCCGAGGCGGTCGCCTCGGGCAACGACGCCGTGGGCTTCATCGCTCGCTGCCGCCCGTCCATGGCGGGCATGAGCACGACGCTGACCGCGGTCGCGCTCGGCGACCAGGGCTACGTCGTCGCCAATGTCGGCGACTCGCGCACCTACCTGCTGCGCGACGGCGAGCTGAGGCCGCTCACCCGCGACGACAGCTTCGTGCAGCTCATGCTCGACAGCGGCGAGCTTACGCCGGCCGAGGCGCTGGCCCACCCGCGCCGATCGCTCGTCCTCCAGGCGCTCGACGGCGACCCGGGCCGGCGACCGACGATGACGACGCTCGCGGCGCGGCTCGGCGATCGCCTCCTGCTGTGCTCGGACGGCCTCACGGACTTGGTGGAGGAGACCGCGATCGCGGAGGAGCTCGGCGAGCCGGCGCCCGCCCGCTGCGCCGAGCGACTCGTCGAGCTCGCGCTCGCGGCGGGCGGGCGCGACAACGTGTCGGCCGTCGTCGCCGACGTCGTCGCCCGGCGAGATCCGCGGGCCGCGTGGTCGTGATGGCCGACTCCCGGCATGACGCGGTCATCGTCGGCGGCGGGCACAACGGCCTCGTCGCGGCGGCCTACCTCGGCCGCGCGGGCCGGTCGGTGCTGGTGCTCGAGCGGCGCGACCACGTCGGGGGCGCGGCGGTCTCCGAGCGCCCGTGGCCGGGCGTCGATGCCCGGCTGTCGCGCTACGCCTATCTGGTCAGCCTGCTGCCGCAGCGGATCGTCGACGA
>DATBKW010000042.1:0-7178 GCA_036555665.1 Solirubrobacteraceae bacterium
AGGCCGCTGAACTGCGTGGTCACGCGCTCCTCGCCGACGAAGAAGTTGGCCAGGCCCCAGGAGGCCTCGTCGCGTTGCTCGTCGGACATCGCCTCCCAGTCGCGGCGGTCCTGGGTGAAGTCGATCTCGTGCGAGATCCAGTTCTGGCGCTCCCACAGCTCGTAGAGCTGGCGCGGCGTCATGAGCTGGATGTTCGCGAGCTTGGACTCGTCGCTGATCGTCGCGACGTCGCCCTGGGTGGTGAGGTCGAGCAGGCTGGCCATCGCCGGATGGGAGCAGAGATTTGACAGGGTGTCAAGGAGGCGCCCGGCGGGTAGGCTGAGCGCGTATGGCCTCCGTGGAGCCAAGGGAGGAAGCGCCCCTCACGACCAAGCGGGCCGCCGTCCAGGCCGCGGTGCTGGCAGCGACCGAGGCACTGCTCAGCGAGGGCGCTTCCTACGCGGATCTCAACATCGAGCGCATCGCCACGCGCGCGGGCATCTCGCGCACCGCCTTCTACTTCTACTTCCGCGACAAGCGCGAGCTGCTGATGCGGCTCACCGAAGACGTCAACGAGCAGCTCTACCAGCAGGCCGACATCTGGTTCTCGGGCGCCGGGGAGCCCGAGCCGGAGATGCGCGAGGCGCTGACCAACATCGCCGCGCTCTACGCCGAGCACGGCGTGCTCCTGCGCGCGATCGTCGAGGTGTCGACCTACGACGACGAGGTCGCCCAGTTCTGGCGCGCCATGCTCGGGCGCTTCGTCGACGCCAGCCGCCGCCGCATCGAGACCGAGCGCGAGGCCGGGCGCTCCGTCGCCGGCCACGCGCATGCGACGGCTTTCGCGCTGTGCTGGATGACGGAGCGCACGATGTACCAGCACCTCGTGCAGGGCGAGCCGATGACGCGCGAGGAGATGGTCGACGCGCTCGCCGGCATCTGGCTGCGCTCGGTGTACGGCGCTTAGGGCGTCGCAGGCGTCAGCTTTGCCGCGACGCCGAGGCGCGTCCACGCGTTGATCGTCATCGCCAGGAAGACGAGCGCACCCAGCTCCTCCTCGGAGAAGTGCTCGGCCGCCGCGTCGTAGACGGCGTCGGGCACGCCGCGGTCGGCGATGCGGGTGATCGCCTCGGTCAGCGCCAGCGCGGCGCGCTCGCGATCGTCGAACAGGTCGCCGGCCTCGCGCCAGCCGGCGACGACGTACAGGCGCTCCGCACGCTCCCCGGCGGCAAGCGCGTCGCGGCTGTGGGCGTCCATGCAGTAGGCGCAGCCGTTCATCTGCGCGACGCGGTAGTTGAGCAGCTGCTGCAGCGCGGGGTCCAGGCCGGACTTCGCGACGGCGCCGTCCAGCGCGATCATCGCCCGGTAGAGCTCGGGGACGGCGCGCTTGGCGTTCAGTCGAGCGGTCGTGGTCGTAGTGGTCATGCGTCCGAGGCTACCCGGCAAGTGGACCTCCCACGAGATCCAATTCAGGCGCCGCACAGTGGACCACTCACTCGTGGACGGCGTCGAACTCCTCGGTCTCGCGGCGCACCTGCTCGAACTCGCCCGTCTCCAGACGACGCGTCACGTCGGCGTCGATCTCCGCCTCCGTCGCCCCGACCCGGCGCAGGCGGATCGTGTCCAGGCGCTTGAACTTCAGGATCTCGAGCACGTAGACGAGATAGAACGAGGCGGCGATCACGAGCAGGCCGAGCGCCGCCATGAACAGCGCCCACCCCGCGTTCAGGTGTCCGTGGTCGTCGGAATAGGGCACGAAGCGCAGCGCGACCGCGAACCCGCCGAGCAGGATCGTCCACACGTAGAGGTAGAGGACCGTGCGCCGCTGGCTGAAGCCGATGCGGCTGAAGCGGTGGTGGAAGTGGTTGGCGTCGGCGCGGTAGACCGGTCGGCGGTACTTGATCCGTTTGAGCACGACGAAGGTTGTGTCCAGGAACGGGACCGCGAGCACGACCAGCGGGAAGAGCAGGGCCAGGACCGCCTGCGTCTTGACCGCACCCTCGACGGCCACGCAGCCCAGCAGCAGCCCGAGCAGGTTCGAGCCGCAGTCGCCCATGTAGACCGACGCCGGGTGGAAGTTGTGGATCAGGAACCCCAGCGCCGCGCCGGCGGTGATGGCGGCGAGGACGGCGGCGTGGTTGCGATCGAGGTCGAAGGCGATGATCGCGAAGGTGATCGCGCTGATCGCGCAAACGCCCGCGGCCAGCCCGTCGATCCCGTCGGAGAAGTTGACGATGTTCATCACGGCGACCAGGCCGACCACGGTGATCGGGCCGCCGGCGTTGCCGAAGCTCACCGCCCCGATGAAGGGCAGCGTGATGTTCGTGATCTCGACCCCTGCGGCGACCGGGATCGTCGCGGCCACGACCTGGCCGGCGAGCTTGATCCCGGGCGGGAGGTCGAAGCGGTCGTCGAGCGCTCCGACCAGCGCGATCACGACGGCGCCGGCGAGGATCCCCTCGAGCCGGTCCTCGGTCACGCCCCCGAAGTTCAGGAACAGCGCCGAGGCGACGAGGACGCCGCCCAGCATCGCCAGCCCGCCGAGCAGCGGCGTCGAGCCCTCGCCGAGCCCGCGCTCCTTGGGCTGGTCGACCGCCCCGACGCGGCGGGCGAGCCGCGCCGTCAGCGGCGTCAGCAGAGCGGTGACGACGAAGGCGGCCAGGAAGGCATAGACCGCATCGGCCTTGGTCATCAGCCGCGGAGCCTACGGCCCCGGGCGGCTGGGCTATACCGCGGCGGCCGCGCCGAGGTGCTCGTACAGGGGATAGCGATCGGCGATCGCGGCCACGCGTTCGGCGAGATCGGGCTTCTGGCGGTCGAAGTCCGGCGACAGCGTGGTGGCGATGATCCGCCCGACCTCGTGGAAGTCGTCGACCTGCAGACCGCGCGTGGCCAGCGCGGGCGCGCCGACGCGCAGCCCGCTGGTGACCATGGGCGGGCGGGGATCGAAGGGCACCGCGTTGCGGTTGACCGTGATCCCGATCTCGTGCAGGCGGTCCTCGGCCATCTGGCCGTCGAGCTCGGACTCGCGCAGGTCGACGAGGACCAGATGCACGTCGGTGCCGCCGGTCAGCACGTTGACGCCGTGGTCGGCGCCGAGCAGCTCCTCGGCCAGGGCCTTGGCGCCCGCCACCGTGCGCCGCTGGCGCTCGCGGAACTGCTCGCTCTGGGCGATCTTGAAGGCCACCGCCTTGCCGGCGATGACGTGCTCGAGCGGCCCGCCCTGCTGGCCGGGGAAGACCGCCGAGTTGATCGCCTTGGCGTGCTCCTCGCGACAGAGGATCACGCCGCCGCGCGCGCCGCCGATCGTCTTGTGCACCGTCGAGGTGACGACGTCGGCGTAGGGCACCGGGTTGGGGTGCTCGCCGGCCGCGACGAGACCGGCGAAGTGCGCCATGTCGACGACCAGGTACGCGCCGACCTCGTCGGCGATGGCGCGGAAGCGCTCGAAGTCCAGGAAGCGCGGGTAGGCGCTCCATCCGGCGAGGATCAGCTTCGGCCGGCGCTCGTGCGCGATGCGCTCGAGGACGTCCATGTCGATCAGGCTCGTCTCGCGATCGACCTCGTAGGGCGCGATGTCGTACAGCCGCCCGGAAACGTTGATCTTCATCCCGTGCGTGAGGTGGCCGCCGTGGGGCAGCGCGAGGCCCATGATCGTGTCGCCCGGCTGCAGCAGCGCGTGGTAGACCGACGCGTTGGCCTGCGCGCCCGCGTGGGGCTGCACGTTGACGTGCTCGGCGCCGAAGACCGCCTTCGCGCGATCGATGGCGAGCTGCTCGGCGATGTCGACGAACTCGCAGCCGCCGTAATAGCGCCTGCCCGGATAGCCCTCGGCGTACTTGTTGGTCAGCACGCTGCCCTGGCACTCGAGGATCGCCTGCGGGACGAAGTTCTCGGAGGCGATCATCTCCAGCGTGCGCTGCTGGCGCTCGAGCTCGCGCTGCAGGACGTCGGCGATCTCGGGATCGACCTCGGCCAGAGGGCGATTGAAGTAGTCCGGGCTCAGGTCGGTCATGGGCCGGCGACGGTAGCAGGCCGCTCCGACTCCATCTCCGAAATCTGGCCTATCCGACGGGCATGACGCCCGCCCTCGAACTCGGTGCGCAGGAAGGCGCGCACGATGGCGTCGGCCTCGCGTGGGCCCAGGCGCGCGCCCGCGAGCGCGACCACGTTGGCGTCGTTGTGACGGCGCGCCATCTCGGCCTCCGACGGGTCGTGCGCGTTGAACGCGCGCACGCCGGCGAACTTGTTGGCGACGATCGACACGCCGACGCCCGACCCGCAGGCCAGCACGCCGCGCTCGACCTCGCCGTCGGCGACCAACTGCGCCGCCTCGGCCGCGAACCGCGGGTAGTCGACGGCCCGCGATGAGCCCGTGCCGACGTCGACGACGTCATGGCCCAGCGCGTCGAGCACGAGCTTGACGTGCTCCTTGAGGTGGAACCCGGCGTGATCGGATCCCACGGCGATCCTCATGACTGCAGCCCCTCCATCCCCTCGTCGATGGTCCTGACCGGCTCGTAGCCCAGCTCCGTTCGCGCGCGTGTGATGTCGATGGTGGTCTCCAGGGCGGACACCCACACGGCGAAGCGCGTCAGCGGCGGGCGTCCGGGCAACAAGGGCAGCAGCCGCCACGCGGTCTCGCTCGCGGCGGCCACCGCGCGGGCGACGCCGGTCGGCAGCGACCGGCCCGGCGGCGTGACGCCCTGCGTCGCGAGCAACCTGGTGACGAAGTCGCGAAAGACGACGGGCTCGCCGTCGGTGACGAAGTAGACCCCGCCGCGCGCGCCGCGCTGCGCGGCGAGGAGCAGGCCGTGCACGGCGTTGTCGACGTGGGTCGTGGCGGTGCGCTGGCGGCCGCCGCCGATCCACGCCCAGCGCCCCGACCGGACCATCGCGGTCATGGCAGGCAGCAGGGTCGCGTCGCCGCGGCCCCAGACGAAGCGCGGCCGCACGACGACGGTCTCCAGGCCATCCTGGTTGGCCTCGATGACCGCCGCCTCGGCGCGTGCCTTCGTCGACGAGTACAGCGCCGGCGAGTCGAAGCGCAGCGGCGCGCGCTCGTCGACCTCGACGAGGGGTTCGCCGGCGAGGAGCGCGGCCTCGGTGCCGACGTGGACGAAGCGCCGCACGCCCGCCTGGCGCGCCGCCGCGAGCGCGTTGCGTGTACCGCGCACGTTGCCGCGCTCGAAGTCCTCGAGCCGGCCCCAGTCGCCGAGGTGGGCGGCGCAGTGGAAGGCGACCTCGCAGCCGGCGGCGCCGGCGGCCATGGCACCGACGTCGTCGAGGTCGCCGCGAACGGGCTCTGCGCCGCGCTCGCGGACGGTCTTCGCCGAGGCGTCGCTGCGGGCCAGCGCGCGCACGGTCCAGCCGTCGTCGACCAGTCGCCGGACGAGCGCGCCACCGATGAAGCCCGAGCCGCCGGTGACGAAGGCGGTGCTCACGGCGCGGAGACTAGCGCCGCCGCGACGTCCGCCGCCGAAACCGCTCCCTCCCGCACGATCGACCAGCGCGCATCGAGCTCGTAGTCGCGCAGATCGACCACCGTCGACGGCGCCCCCGGCAGCTCGCCGCCGTCGAGGACGAGGTCGGCGCGGCGCCGGAGCACCTCGGGAACGTCGGCCAGCCGGCAGGCGTCGGGCCCGCCGGAGACGTTGGCGCTGGACTGCAGGACGGGCCAGCGCACGTCGGCCAGCGCGGCCAGCGCCGGCGGCCAGGCGGGCACCCGCAGTCCCAGCACGTCCGGCGTCGGCCCGCAGGCCAGCGGGAAGCGCCGGGCGGGGTTGGGCAGCAGCAGCGTGACCGCGCCGGGCAGCAGAGCGCGCAGCGCACCGGCGGTGCGCGGCCCCAGCTCGGGCAGCGCGGCCAGCGCGAGGTCGAGCGCGAAGAACATGACCGCCGCCGGCTTGTCCGGCCGGCGGCGCTTGAGCAGATACAGCCGCTGCACCGCCTCCTTGGAGTCCGGCTCGCAGGCCAGGCCGTAGACGGTGTCGGCGGGGAAGACGGCGACCCCGCCCACGGCGACGCAGCGCGAGAACGTCTGCGCGTCGGCGGCGGTCAGCGCCACGCGACCATCACGCGGTCGATGCCGGCGAGGTCGGCGCGGCGCTCGGCGTGGACGAAGCCCGCCTCGCGCGCGAGCGCCTCCACCCCTTCGGCCTGCCCCAGCCCGTGCTCGACGGCCAGCAGCGAAGCGCCACCCGCGGCGGCCGCGGGCACGAGGCGGCGCAGGACGTCGAGGCCGCCGGGCCCGGCGCGCAGGGCGAGCGCCGGCTCGTGGCGCACGATCTCGGGCGCGAGCAGCGCGCCGTCCTCGACGTAGGGCGGGTTGGAGACGACGGCATCGACCTCCCCCGCCCCCTCCAGCAGGTCGCCGCGCGCGAACCGCACCTCGAGCCCCAGGCGCGCCGCATTGGCACGCGCGACGTCGAGGGCGTCGTCGCTGACGTCGGTGGCCACGACGTCGAGGTCGGGCCGCTCGTCCTTCAGCGCCAGCGCGATGGCGCCGCTGCCGGTGCCGACGTCGACCACGCGCGCCCCCTGCGCCAGCCGCTCGATCGCCGCCTCGACCAACGTCTCGGTCTCGGGGCGCGGGACGAGGACCCGCGGGTCGACGTGCAGCTCCAGGTGGCGAAAGCCCTTCACCCCGGTGATGTAGGCCACCGGCTCACGCTGCACCGAGCGCCGGCGCACGGCGTCCTGGAACGCGCGCACGGCTTGTCCTTCGACGCGCGCGTCGCGGTCGGCCAGCAGGGTCAGGCGATCGGTGCCCAGCGCGTGGGCGAGCAGGACCTCGGCGTCGAGCCGCGGCGTGTCGACGCCCGCCGCGGTGAGCGCCACCACCGCGGAGTCGAGCGCCTCGCGTGCCGGCGTGCCGGCCATGGGCTCAGGTCTGCGTCTCGAGCCGCCGCCGGCGCTCGTCGTCGGTGAGCGCCTCGGTGAAGGGGTCGAGCTCGCCCTCGAGCACCTGCTCGAGGTTGTGCTCGGTGAGCTTGATGCGGTGGTCGGTGACCCGCCGCTCGCCGTAGTTGTAGGTGCGGATCTTCTCGGCGCGATCACCGGTGCCGACCTGCGCGCGGCGGTCGGCGGCCATCTCGGCCTGCTGCTCGGCCAGCGCGCGCTCGTAGAGGCGCGCGCGCAGCACGCGCATCGCCTTCTCGCGGTTCTGCAGCTGGCTCTTCTCGTCCTGCATCGACACG
>DATBKW010000043.1:0-2508 GCA_036555665.1 Solirubrobacteraceae bacterium
GGCGCCGGCGCGCCCGGGGCGGCCGGCGCGGTCGCCTTCGCGCGCGTCGCATCGCCGGACCCGCAGTACGCCGAGGCCGTCGCGCCGAGCGCTGCGCCCGATGACGAGCCGCGCGACGAGATCGACGAGCTCTTCACGTCAGACACGCCCCGCTGAGCGCGACCTGATCGGTAATGCCCGGAGACCGCCACCCGCTGCGAGCCCTCGAGCACGCGCTGCACGCGGGCGATCTGCGCCTGGCCGACCTGATCGCCGCACGGCTCCTTCCGGGCGCCTACCGGACCATGCTCCTGCTTCGCGTACGCCTTGGTATCTAGAGTGACCTCATGCGGGACGTCGAGGAGCGGGCCGAGCAGGTGCTCGCCTCCACCCCCGGCTACGTCTGGGACGGGGAGCGCCTCCCCGTGCCGATCGAGGACATCGTCGATTCGGTCTACGGCCTGCTCGTCCGCGACGTCGAGGACATGGGCGCGGCGCCCGGAGCGCCGCCGCTCGCCGATGGCCAGGCCCTCTCCGGCCTGCTGCTGCCCGCGCGCGGCGAGATCTGGGTCAACGCCGACGAGGCGCGTCAGTGGCCGCCGCGCCGGCGCTTCACGATCGGCCACGAGCTCGGCCATCACGTGATGCACAACACCGGCCAGCAGTCGCTCTTCTGTCGCCGCACCTCCGTCGACGAGGCGGCCGTCCCGCCCGTGCGCGACATCGAGGAGGAGGCGAGCGCGTTCGCCGCGGCCCTGCTCATGCCGCAGTGGCTGTTCGTGCGCGAGCACGCGCGCTGCCAAGGTGACGTCACGGAGCTGTGCGCCGCGTTCGGCACGTCGGCGGCGGCGACCGAGCGGCGCGTCTCGTACCTGTTCCGTGCTGCACCTCCACAGAGCTGAGCGGGCCGACGGCCTCGTCGCGGCGCTCGGCGGTCTGCTCGTCGAGCCCCTGCCCGACCCCTTCGCGCCCGAGGTCGTCGCGGTGCCGACTCGCGGCATGGAGCGCTGGCTCACCCAGTCGTTGTCGGCTTCCCTCGGCGCGCGCCCGGGCCGCTTCGACGGCGTCTGCGCGAACGTCGACTTCCCACCGCCAGGGCGGCTGATCGGCGAAGCGATCGCAGCGGCGTGCGGCATCGCCGCCGACGACGATCACTGGCTGCCCGAGCGGGCGGTCTGGCCCCTGCTCGAGGTCGTCGACGCGTGCCTCGACGAGCCGTGGCTGCTACCGCTCGCGACCTATCTCGGCGGCCCCGTCCGCCGGACGCGCAGGCTGAGCGCTGTCCGCGACCTCGCCCGCCTGTTCGCCCGCTACGCGCTGCAGCGCCCCGACATGCTGCGCACGTGGGCGGGCGGCGAGGACGCCGGCTGGCAGGCCGAGCTGTGGCGATGCCTGCGCGAGCGGATCGGCCAGCCGAGCCCGGCCGAGCGACTCGAGCCGGCCTGCACAAAGCTGCGCGATAACCCCGAGAGCGTGCAGCTGCCCGAGCGCCTCTCGCTCTTCGGCCTCACGCGGCTGCCCGCCAGCCATCTGCAGGTCCTGCGCGCGCTGGCCGTAGCGCGCGACGTGCACCTCTTCCTCCTGCACCCGTCGCCGGCGCTGTGGGAGGCCGTCGCCGGCCACCGGCCGCCCTCGCCCCGCCGCGCCGACGACACGACCGCTCAGCTCGCCGCCAGCCGCCTGCTCGCCTCCTGGGGCCACGACGCGCGCGAGATGCAGCTCGTGGTGTCGGGCGACTGCGTCGATCACCACCACCCGGTGCCCGTCCGCAGCGACACGCTCCTGGCCCGGCTGCAGGCCGACGTGCGCGCGAACCGACCAGCCGGCGAGCGGTCGCTCTTGGACCCGGACGACCGCAGCGTCCAGGTCCACGCCTGCCACGGACGTGCGCGGCAGGTCGAGGTCCTGCGCGACGCGATCCTCCACGAGCTCGAGGAGGATCCGACCCTCGAGCCACGCGACGTGATCGTGATGTGTCCGGACATCGAGACCTTCGCGCCGCTCATCCACGCGACCTTCGGCGCCGGTGAGTCATCCAGTGAGGACGTCCGCGCCGAGCCGGACCTCCGCGTCCGGCTGGCCGACCGCTCGCTGCGCCAGACCAACCCGCTGCTGGGCGTCGTCGCCGCGCTCATCGACCTTGCCGAGCAGCGGCTGACCGCCTCCCAGCTCCTCGACCTCGCCGACCGCGAGCCCGTGCGCCGCCGCTTCCGCTTCGACGACGACGACATCAGCCGCCTGCAGGACTGGATCGCCGACAGCGGGATCCGCTGGGGCCTCGACGCCCAGCACCGCGCCTCGTTCAAGCTCACCGGCGTCACGGCCGGCACCTGGCGGGCCGGCCTCGATCGCGTCCTCGCCGGCGTGGCGATGACCGAGGACGATGAACGGCTCTTCGCAGGGGTGCTCCCGCTCGACGACGTCGAGAGCGGGGCGATCGACCTGGCCGGGCGCTTCGCCGAGCTCATCGACCGCCTGCAGACGGCGCTCGACGCGCTGGCGACGCAGCAGCCGATCGACGCCTGGGCG
>DATBKW010000044.1:0-9038 GCA_036555665.1 Solirubrobacteraceae bacterium
GGTGTCGGGCACCGCCAGCCCCGGCCGGCTGCGCCAGAACAGGTGCGCGTGATGGTGCGACAGCCCCTTCACGACGGGCGGGATCGGCTTGGGCGAGGCGAAGATGACCGGCGCGATCAGGTGGTCGTGCAGGTTGGCGCCCACACCGGGTAGGTCCAGGCGCCGCTCGACGCCCAGTGCGGCAAGGTCAGCCGCCGGCCCGATGCCCGACAGGAGCAGCAGCTTGGGCGACTCGATGGTGCCCGCGCTCAGCACGACCTCCTCGCCCGCCTCCACCACGCCGTCGGGTATCTCAACGCCCGTGCAGCGGGCTCCGTCCAGGCGCAGCCGCAGCGCCGGCGCGCCGGTGTAGAGCGTCAGGTTCGGGTGCTCGGCGACCGGGTCGAGGAAGGCGCTTGCCGCCGTCTGGCGCACACCGTCGCGGATCGTCAGCTGCGAGTAGCCGACGCCGTCGAGCTCCGCCCCGTTGTGATCGTCGTTGAAGGGCACGCCCGCCTCGACGGTCGCCGCGACCATCGACGCCAGCAGCGGGTGGGGCTCGTAGCGGGTCATGATCCGCAGCGGCCCGCCGGCGCCATGGAGGTCGTCGGCGCCGCGATCGAAGTCCTCGAGCGCCTTGAAGACGGGCAGGACGTCGTCCCAGCCCCAGCCCGGACAGCCGTGGTAGGCCCAGCCGTCGTAGTCGAGGCGGTGCCCGCGGATGTAGACCATCCCGTTCAGCGCGCCCGAGCCGCCGAGCACCCTGCCGCGCGGCCAGTAGAGCCGCCGCCCCGCGCAGGTCTCCTGCGGCTCGGTCGTGTGCGCCCAGTCGACCTCCGAGCGGCTCAGCTCCGGCCAGCGCGACGGCTCGTGGATGGCGGGGTTGGTGGCCGGGCCGCCGGCCTCGACGACGGCCACCTTCGCGCCGCCGTCGAGCAGTCGCCGCGCGACGACGCAGCCCGCGGACCCGCCGCCGACCACGACGTAGTCGTGACGAGTCACGTCGCCCGGCGCGAGAGCGAGTCGATCGCCACCGCGGTCAGGATGATCGCGCCCTGGATGATCGATTGGTACACGGGCTCGACTTCGAGCAGGTTGAAGCCGTTGGTGATGAGCGCCAGGAAGAGGATGCCCAGGACCGTGCGCCAGATCGCGCCGCGCCCGCCCATCACACTCGTGCCGCCGACGACCACGGCAGCGAATGCGCCGAAGACGACGTCGATGCCGTTGCCCGCCTGCCCGGTGGCGGTGCGCGAGACGACGATCGCGCCGCCGATGCCCGCGGCGAGCCCGCTGAAGGCGAAGGCGGCGACCTTCATCGCGCGCGTGTTGATGCCCGAGAGGCGCGCCGCCTCGGGGTTGCCGCCGACCGCGTAGAGCCAGCGCCCGAACTTCGTGCGCGACAGGACGAAGCCGCACGCCAGCGCGGCGACGACGAGGATCCAGATCGAGTACTTCACGCCGAGCAGTTCGTTCGTGCCCAGCGCGAAGAACGACGGCTTGGTCACCGTGACGAGGAAGCCCTTGGTGATGACGTTGCTGAGCCCGGCGATCATCAGGCTGGTCGCCAGCGTGCAGACGAAGGAGTTGATGCGCGCGTAGGCGACAAGCAGTCCGTTGATCAGCCCTCCGGCGAGGGCGGCCATCGTCGCCACGAGCAGCGCCGGCCAGGTCCCGAGGTGCGGCTGGAGCTTGGCCGCGATCACTCCGGTGAGGACGAACAGGGCGCCGCTCGACAGATCGAACTCGCCGACGATGAGCAGGAAGGTCAGCGCGAAGGCGACCATCCCCACCGGCGCCACCTGCTGCAGGACGTTGAGCAGGTTGGTCGACGTCAGGAACGTGTCGCTCGTGAACGTCAGCACGAGGAACAGGACGACGACGCAGACGACGATCATGTACTCGCGCAGCAGGTCCAGCGTGCTCGAGACCGAGGTCAGCGGGCCGCCGGCCATGCGGCCGCGCAGGGTCGCCGCGCGTCCGTCAGACACTGCCGAACACCGCCCGCATCACGGTGGCCTCGTCGGCGTCGGCGCCGGTGTATTCGCCCACGATCCGCCCCGCCCGCAGCGCGATCACCCGGTGCGCGAGGCCGAGCACCTCCTCCAGCTCGCTGGAGATCAGCAGCACGCCGAGGCCGCCGGCGGCGAGGTCGCGGATGAGGTCGTAGATCGCGCGCTTGGCGCCGACGTCGATCCCGCGCGTCGGCTCGTCGGCGAGCAGCAGGCGCGGCGTCTTGACCAGCCACTTCGCCAGCGCGGCCTTCTGCTGGTTGCCCCCCGACAGCGACGAGACCGGCAGCGCCTGCGACGTCGTGCGCGCATCGACTCTGCGCAGCGTCTCGCCGACGACGCGATGCTCGCGGCGACGCTGCAGCACGCCGCGGCGCGTGACCTCGCCGAGGTGGGCCATCGTGACGTTCTCGCCCAGCGGGCGGACCATCACCAGCCCCTGGTCCTTGCGGCTCTCAGGCAGCAGCGCGACCCCGCGACGGATACTCGAGCGCGGCGAGCGCGAGCGCAGCTCGCGTCCGTCCACCGCGATCGTGCCGCTCGCCGGATCGGCGCCGAAGATCGCGCGTGCGATCTCGGTGCGCCCGCTGCCCACCAGGCCCGCCAGGCCGACGATCTCGCCGGCGCGGACGTCGAAGGAGATGTCGTGGAACGCGGGCGGCCGACTGAGGTCGCGCAGCGACAGCACGACGGGCGCTCCGGACGGCGGCGGGGTGCGATCGGGGAACGCGACATCGAGCGAGCGCCCGAGCATCGCGGTCACCAGGCTGTCGCTCGTCTCTTCGGCCGCGGGCGACGTCTTGACGCGGCGACCGTCCTTGAGCACGGTGACGGTGTCGCACAGCGCCAGGACGTCACCGAGGAGGTGCGACACGTAGATCACCGTGACGCCTTCGTCGCGCAACTCGCGCGTGAGCGCCAGCAGCCGGTCGGCCTCGTCGCGCGTCAGGGCCGCGGTCGGCTCGTCCATGACGATCAGCCGCGTGTCACGCACGAGCTGTCGCATGATCTCGACCTTCTGCTGGTCCGCGGTGCGCAACGTCCGCACGGCGGCCGCAGGGCGCTCGCGAAAGCCGATGCGCTCAGCGAGCTCGGCGAAGCGCTCGCGCTGCCGGGTGCGATCGACGAGCCCGCGGCTTCCCGGCTCGACCCCGAGGAAGACGTTGTCAAGCACCGACAGGTCGGGGGCGAGCGCGAACTCCTGCTCGATCAGCCCGATGCCATAGCGGATCGCGTCGCGCGGTGAGCGATAGCTGACCGGCTCACCGTCGACGAGGATCTCGCCGGCGTCCGGCGCCACGGCGCCGGCCACGACCTTGCCGAGCGTCGACTTGCCGGCGCCGTTCTCGCCGACCAGCGCATGGATCTCGCCGGCGGCGATATCGAGGCTGACGTCGTCGAGCGCGACGGCGGCGCCGTAGCGCTTGTGGATGCCGCGCACCGAGCACGCGGCGCCGGCTCTCACCACTCGGGCTTGTACTTGTCGACGTTGTCGGCGTCGACGATCGTGCCGACCGGACTGAGGTCCTTGGTGACGTCGATCGTGGTGTCGCCGGGGTTCTCCTTGCGCGCGGCCCGGATCGCCATGAGCGTCGCCGCCTTGGCCTCCGTCGCGGGCAGGATCACGGTGTCGCCGAACTGCTTGCCGGCCTTGATCGCATCGACGCCGACCTTGCTGCCGCCCGCGCCCACGGTGATGATCTTGTTCTTGTGCAGGTCCGCGACGACCTTCTCGGTCGCGATCGCCACCGGGTCGGAGTCGTTGACGATGACGTTGATGTCCGGGTGGACCTGCAGCAGCTGGCGGGCCTGCTGCGCGCCGGTGTCGGGATCGAAGTTCGCGGCCGCCTCGGCGACCACCTTGATGTTCGGGTACTTCGCCTTGACCGTGTCATTGAAGGTCTTGCGCGTGATCGACGCGTAGTCGAAGGCGACCGGGCCGAACAGGTAGATGACCTTGCACGGGTTGGCGGCGGCCTTCTGGCAGGCGCGGTTGGTCAGGTCGGCGACCGCGACTCCGTTGGTCGTCGACAGCGTCACCGCCGAGCCGACGATGCCCGGGACCTGTGGGTCGGTCGTCTGCTTGGGACCCAGCGCCGTGCCCTGCACGACCACCGGGATGCCCGCGTCCATGGCCTGCCGCGCGCACGAGATCAGCGGCGGACCGGAGACCGCCTTCAGGATGAAAGCGTCGTACTTCTTCGACGCGATCGCGTCCTGGCAGTTGGCCAGCTCGCGCTGGACGTCGTTGTTGGAGTCGAAGGTGGTGACCGAGGCGTTGTTGGCGGCCGCGGTGTCCTTCGCGCTCTTGATGATCACCTGCTCGACGGGGTTGGCCTGGATCGCGACGAAGTGCGCGATGTTGACGTGCTTGTCGGCGTTCGCCCCTTGACTCGACGTGCTCGACGAGCCGCTGTCACTGCCCCCGCAGGCGGCGACCGCCGTGACAGCGGCTGCCATCACGGACACGGCGAAGACGCGTCTCATATGCTCCCTCCCGCAGTTCGCATAGCGCACAAATGTGCGCAGACCGCCACGGCACGGTACTCTCCGCAAACTCGGCCGTCAATCATTGCGGCGGACGGAAACCGCTCGGCAGGAGGACGAACGTGAGCGACACCACCACGACGCGCATCGAAGGCGCAGGCGAGAAGCTGCAGGTGGAAGGCGGCTCGATCTCGCTCCTGCGCGGCGGGTCCGGCCCGCCGCTGCTGTTCCTCCACGCCGCCGGGGGCGCCGGCGCATGGCTGCCCTTCCACGGGCTGCTGGCGCGCCACTTCGAGGTGCTCGCACCCGATCACCCGGGCTTCGGCGCCTCCGACGACCTGCCCGAGGTCGAGGGCATCGACGACCTCGTCTACCACTACCTCGACGTCCTCGACCGGCTCGGGCTCGATCGCGTCAACGTGGTGGGCGGGTCGCTGGGCGGCTGGATCGCCGCCGAGCTCGCCGTCCATTCGCCCGAGCGCATCGACCGGCTCGTGCTGCTCGGCGCGGCGGGGCTGCGGATCCCCGGCCACATGGCCACCGACCTGTTCCTGATGACGCCCGAGCAGGTCGTCGCCACGCTCTACAAGCACCCCGAGGCCGCGGCCGGGACCTTCCCCGAGGAGCCCGACGTCGACTTCATCCTCGCCATGTACCGCGACATGGCGGGGCTGGCGCGCTACGGCTGGGCGCCCTACCTGAACAACCCCAAGCTCGAGCGCCGCCTGCACCGCATCACGGCGCCGACGCTCGTCCTGTGGGCCGACGACGACCGCGTCGTCGGAATCGAACACGGTCGCCGCTACGCCGAGCGAATCTCGGGCGCGACCCTGCGCGTGATCGAGGACTGCGGCCACGCCATGTACTTCGAGCGCCCCGACGCGTTCGCCGACGCCATCAGCGAGTTCCTGGAGGTCACGGCATGAAGTTCGTCTTCTTCCACCTGATGCCGTACCCGTACCTGCCCGACGACTTCGACGAGAAGTACGCGTCGCCGTCGCTGAACTTCCCCAACGGCCACTTCGAGCCCAAGCTCGGGCACCAGCTCTACCACCGCTATCTCGACGAGCTCGAGTACGCCGAGAAGCTCGGCTTCGACGGGATCGCGGTCAACGAGCACCACCAGACCGCGTACGGCCTCATGCCCTCGCCGAACATCATGGCCGCGGCCCTCGCGCGGCGCACGAGCCGGGCCAAGGTCATGGTCCTCGGCAACGCGATCGGCATCCGCGACCACCCGCTGCGCGTGGCCGAGGAGATCGCGATGCTCGACCACATCACCGACGGGCGCATCGTCTCGGGCTTCGTACGCGGCATCGGGTGGGAGTACTACGCGCACGCGATCAGCCCGACGCGCTCGCGCGACCGCTTCAACGAGGCGCACGACCTCATCATCAAGGCGTGGACCAGCGAGGACGTCTTCGAGTGGGTCAGCCCCAACTACGAGTTCCGCTACGTCAACGTCTGGCCGCGGCCGCTGCAGGACCCGCATCCCCCGATCTACATCCCCGGCGCCGGCAGCACCGAGACGATGAAGTTCTGCGCCGAGAAGCGCTACACGTACATGTCGGTCTACGCCCCGACGCCCGTCGTCAAGCGCTGGTTCGACGGCTACCGCAGCGCCGCCAACGACCTCGGCTACGAGCCCGACCCCGAGAAGCTCGGCCTCTCGATCCCGGTCTACGTCGCCGAGACCGACGACCAGGCGCACGCCGAGGGCCGCCGGCACATCGAGTGGCTCTTCCACAAGGGCCTCAAGCAGGGCATCGAGCGCGTGATGCCGCCCGGCTACACCTCGCTGGGCTCACTGCGCGGGATGCTCTCGGCGCGCGGCAAGCCGCCCAACGAGTACTCCTACGAGGAGCTCGTCGAGCACGGCATGGCCGTGGTCGGCAGCCCGGACAGCGTCGGTGAGCGCTTCGAGCAGCTCGCCGACGAGCTCGGGTTCGGCCAGGTCATCGCGCTCATGGGCGTCGGCGACATGCCGCATTACCGCACGGTCAAGAGCATGGAGCTCTTCGCCACGCAGGTGATGCCGGCGCTGCGGCGTCGCGCCGGCGAGGCGGAGCCCGCCGCCGTGGCCTGAATCCGGAGCATCGGCCATCCGTCCAGGGCGGCAGGGGCGCCGGGCGCGCCCTTGAACCCCTCCGCCATGATCGATGCCACCCTCTTTGCCCTCTTCGTCGGAGCCGTCGCTACACCAGTGTCCTGGTGGGGGATCAGCCGCTTCGGGTGAGCCGATGGCACCGAGCGCGAGCGGCGCTCGCGGCCGCAAGCAGTGAGGGCCGCTGGCTCGGCCGCTGGCGGTCGAGCGCAAGTGTGCTGGATTGGGTGGCCAGGAGCCCCCCAAGTGAGCACGCTTCGGGCGCACCCCCTCGAAGTCTGGTGACTTAGTGGGCTCCTGGCCCACCTATCGACCACGCTTGCCGGCAACCGCCGCCCGGCGCGCCCACCCTCCTTCACCGCCTTTCGCCCGCGAGGCACCGCGACCGCACGCGGACGACACGGCGCGGTCTGCTACGGATGCAGGCCATGAGCGATCCCGTGCGCGTGACCGTCTGGGGCGAGAACGTCCACGAGCAACGCGAAGACGAGGTGCGGGCGCGCTACCCGCAGGGCATGCACGGCGCGATCGCGGACGGGATCGCGGCGCTGCTCGGCGACCGCGCGACGGTGCGCACCGCGACGCTCGACCAGCCCGAGCACGGCCTCACCCAGCGGGTCCTCGAGGACACCGACGTGCTGACCTGGTGGGGCCACGCTGCGCACGACGAGGTCGACGATGCCATCGTCGATCGCGTGCAGGAGGCAGTCCTCGGCGGGATGGGGCTGCTCGCGCTGCACTCCGCGCACTACGCGAAGATCTTCAAACGCCTGCTGGGCACCTCGTGCAGCCTGCGCTGGCGCAACGAGGGCGAGCGCGAGCTGGTGTGGACCGTGGACCCGGCCCATCCGATCGTGGCCGGCGTGCCGCAGCCGATCGTCATCGACGCGCACGAGATGTACGGCGAGCACTTCGACATTCCCGCGCCCGACGAGCTCGTGTTCATCAGCTCGTTCGCGGGCGGTGAGGTCTTTCGCGGCGGCTGCTGCTTCCGCCGCGGCGCCGGCCGCATCTTCTACTTCAGCCCGGGCGATCAGGACTATCCGATCTACCACCACCCCGACGTGCAGCGCGTGATCGCCAACGCGGTCGAGTGGGCGGCGCCGCGGGCGAGCACGTGACCGCGCCGCTGCGCGTCGGGGTCATCGGGATCGGCTGGGCCGGCCAACAGCACCTGGCCGCCTACCACGCGCTGCCCGGCACGCGAATCGTCGCCCTCGCCGGGCTCGAGGAGCCCGTTCGCGGCAAGCTCGCCGCGAAGTACGCCATCGAGCACGAGGTCGCGGGCTGGGAGGACCTGCTCGCACTCGACGACCTCGACGCGGTGAGCATCGCGGTGCCGACCTTCCTGCACACCCCGATCGCCATCGCCGCGCTGGAGCGCGGCATCCACGTGCTCTGCGAGAAGCCGATCGCACGCAGCGCGGTCGAGGCCGACGCGATGGTCGAGGCCGCGCGCTCGGCCGGCCGGGTCCTCGACGTCGCCTTCAACCACCGCCAGCGCGGCGACATCCAGAAGCTCAAATCGGTCATCGACGCCGGCAGGCTCGGGCAGCCATACTACGCCAAGGCCTGGTGGCTTCGCCGCACCGGCATCCCCACCATCGGCAGCTGGTTCACGCGCGCCGAGCTCGCCGGCGGCGGGCCGCTCGTCGACATCGGCGTGCACGTCCTTGACTACTCGCTGTTCCTGCTCGGCAACCCCGAGGTCACGGCGGTCAGCGCGTCCACCTACGACCTGCTCGCCAGCGCGGGCTTCGGATCGAGCCCCCGCTCGAAGAAGACCGGCGGCAACGGCGAGAAGACGTTCGACGTGGAGGACCTCGCATCGGTCTTCATACGCCTGGCCGACGGCGGCACGCTGCTCGTCGAGGCGAGCTGGGCGGCGCACCGCCGCGACGGCGACGAGTTCGGCATCACGCTCTACGGCACCGCGGGCGGCGCGGAGCTGATCGTCGACGACTACGCGCCGCGCGGCGACCTGCAGGTCTTCAGCGACGACGACGGGGCCGCGGTCGCCGAGCGTGTCGCGGTCAAGCCCGGGCGCGGGCACAAGGCCGTCGTCGAGCAGTTCGTCGAGAAGATCCGGGCGGGCGACTGGAGCGGACACGACGGCTCCACGGCCGCCGCGCTCGCGCGCGTGGTCGATGCGTGCTACCTCTCGGCTGCCGAGCAGCGCGAGATCCGGCTCAACGGAGAAAGGCAGGCGCGATGACCGAGCACAACGTGGCAACGCGCGAGGAGTGGCAGCGCGCCCGCGACGAGCTCCTCGTCAAGGAGAAGGAGCTGACCCGCCGCAACGACGAGCTCGCGCGCGAGCGGCGCGAGCTGCCGTGGGTGCTCGTCGACAAGGAGTACCGCTTCGACACCGAGGCCGGCACCAAGACCCTGGCCGAGCTGTTCGACGGGCGCTCGCAGCTCGTCGTCTACCACTTCATGTTCGGGCCGCGGTACAC
>DATBKW010000045.1:0-1867 GCA_036555665.1 Solirubrobacteraceae bacterium
CGACGTGCCGACGCTGGAGGTCCTCGCCGCCACGGCGATGCTGCGCGAGCACCTGCCCGAGTTGCGCGTGCGGGTGGTCAACGTCGTGGACCTGATGCGACTGCAGAGCGCCGAGGAGCACCCCCACGGGCTCTCCGACCACGAGTTCGACGCGCTCTTCACGCCCAACCGGCCGGTGATCTTCGCCTACCACGGCTACCCGTGGCTCATCCACCGGCTGACCTACCGGCGCGCCAACCACCACAACCTGCACGTGCGCGGCTACAAGGAGGAGGGCACGACGACGACGCCCTTCGACATGGTCATGCTCAACGACATGGACCGCTTCCACCTGGTCATCGACGTGATCGACCGGGTGGCGGGCCTCGGCCCGCGGGCAGCGCACCTGCGCCAGCAGATGGTCGACGAGCGCCTGCGCCACCGCGCGTACACGCGCCAGATCGGGAACGACTCGCCCGACGTGCGCGACTGGACCTGGCCCGGCGTCGCTTAGTGCGAGTCCTCGTCGTCAACGCGGGCTCGAGCAGCCTCAAGCTGCGGCTGCTCGGGCCCGGCGACGAGCTCGAGGCCGAGCGCGACCTGACCCCTGACGACGCGCGCGCGCTCGGCGACGCGCTCGCGCAGATGCCGCGGCCCGACGCCGTCGGCCACCGCGTCGTGCACGGCGGCGAGCGGTTCAGCGACGCCGTCCTCCTCGCCGACGACGTGGTCGGCGCCCTGCGCGAGCTGACCGACCTCGCCCCGCTGCACCAGCCGGCGGCGCTGGACGGCATCGTTTCGGTCGGCGACGCCCTCCCCGGCGTGCCGGCGGTGGCGTGCTTCGACACCGCGTTTCACGCCACGCTGTCCGCGGCGGCGGCCACCTACGCCCTGCCGCGAGCGTGGCGCGAGCGGTTCGGGCTGCGGCGCTACGGCTTTCACGGGCTGTCGCACGCGTACGCGTCGGGGCGCGCGGAGGCGCCGCGGGTGGTGACGTGCCACCTGGGCGCGGGGGCATCGCTCGCGGCCGTGCGCGACGGCGTCTGCGTCGACACGACGATGGGCTTCACGCCGATGGAGGGCCTGGTGATGGCGACGCGCTCGGGCAGCGTCGATCCCGGGCTTGTGCTGTGGCTGCTGCGCCACGGCGTGAACGCCGACGCCGTCGAGCAGGGCCTCGATCGCGAGGGCGGCCTGCTCGGCCTCGCCGGCGACGCGGACATGCGCGCGGTCCTGGCTCGCGACGACGCCGACGCACGCCTCGCTCTCGAGGTCTACGTCCACCGGCTGCGCGCCGGGATCGCCGCCATGGCGGCCGCGCTGGGCGGGCTCGACGCGCTCGTCTTCACCGGCGGCGTGGGCGAGCGCGCCCCCACCGTGCGGACGCGTGTCGCCGCCGGGCTGGGGTTTCTCGGCGTCGCGCTCGACGAGCAGGCCAACGCGCGCGCGACCGCCGATGCGGAGATCGGCGCGCCGGGCGCGGCGGCACGCGCGCTGGTCGTCACCGCGCGCGAGGATCTCGAGATCGCCAGGCAGGTGCGCGCGCTGCTCGCGTAGCCGCGCCGACGGCCTGCGTGATGCGTCCGACGGGGGGTGAACCATGATGGCCGCCCCATGGCCCTGCGCAACCGGAGAGCCGCATGACGTCGCTCGAGCTTGCCCGCTGGCAGTTCGGGATCACGACGCTCTACCACTTCATCTTCGTGCCGGTCACGATCGGCATGACGACGTTCGTCGCGTATTGCCAGACCCGCTGGTACCGCACCGGCGACGAGCGCTGGCAGCGGGCGACGCGCTTCTGGGGCAAGCTGATGCTCGTCTCGTTCGCGCTCGGCGTCGTGACCGGGATCGTGCAGGAGTTCCAGT
This sequence comes from Solirubrobacteraceae bacterium, assembly GCA_036555665.1. Taxonomy (GTDB): domain Bacteria; phylum Actinomycetota; class Thermoleophilia; order Solirubrobacterales; family Solirubrobacteraceae; genus JAOPZW01. The sequence continues at coordinate 1,846 of DATBKW010000045.1, forward strand.
TCGGCATGAACTGGTCGGACTA
>DATBKW010000046.1:0-4777 GCA_036555665.1 Solirubrobacteraceae bacterium
CGACGCTGATGTCCTTCAGCGCGACGACGTTGCCGAAGTACTTCGAAACGCCGCGGACCTCGAGCAGCGTCGCGCCGTTGCCGGTGTCGGTCATCGCCGGGCCCCCTCCGCGCGCTTGCGGATGTAGTTGTTGACGAGAACCGCGACGAGCAGGATCACGCCGAGGAACAGGAAGCGCCAGTCGGTGTTCCAGCCCGAGAACTGGATGCCGATGAACGCCATGCCGATGATCATCGCGCCCAGTGACGCGCCGACCGCCGAGCCGAAGCCGCCGGTGAGCACGCAGCCGCCGACGACCGCGGCGATGATGAACTGAAACTCGTCGCCCACGCCCTGGCCGGCCTGGGTCGAGGCGAGCCGCAGCGCGATCATGATGCCCGTCAGCGCGCAGACGAACGACGTCATCATGAACATCAGCACCTTGACGTGGGTGACGGGCACGCCGACGTTGCGGGCGGCGTTCGCGTCGCCGCCGACGCCGAAGATCCAGTTCCCCACGCGCGTGCGCGCGAGTGTCCATGTCCCCAGGATCGTGATCGCGATCCACCACAGGACCGTGACGCGGAAGTCGTACGGGCTCCAGAAGCTCCCGCCGAAGATCTTGTTCGCGCTCTCGTAGCCGGCCGCGGTGTCGATGCCGCTGACCGAGACCTGCGAGGTGATCGCCTTGGTCACGCCGAGGTTGACGCCCTGCAGGATGAAGAAGGTCGCGAGCGTCACGATGAAGCTCGGGAGCTTCGTCCTCATGACCATGTAGCCGTTGAGGAAGCCCACGGCGGTGGCGGCGATCAGCGTGAGCACGATCGCGATCCAGATGTTCATGTCCAGCTCGGTGGCGAGGATCCCCATCATCAGGCCCGCCGAGCCGGTCATCACGCCCGCCGAGAGGTCGAACTCGCCGCCGATCATGAGGATCGCCACGGCGACCGCCGGGATCCCGATCGTCGACGCGACGTCGGTCCAGTTCGAGATGCCGTCGAGCTTCAGGAACAGCGCGTTCTGCGTCCAGAAGAAGATCGCCACGACCACGCAGGCCAGCAGCGCGCCGATCTCCGGGCGGCGCATGAGGCGCGACATGGTGCTGATCTGGGCCAGCCGCTCATCGGCGATCGGCTGGGGCGGCGGCGGTTCGATCTCCGCCGCCGACGCGGTCGGCGGAGCCTGGCCGGACGCCATGTGGTGCTTGCTGATCACGTCTCTCTCCTCGGGGTGGGCGGCCGGCCTCGAGGCGAGACCGGCCATCCCGGTCTGCTAACGGGTGCCCGCCGCCGCGAGCTTCTCGACGGTCGCGGCGTTGGACTTGTCGACGAAGCCGGGGCCGGTGAGGACCGGCAGGCCGCCGCCGACGGTGTTGGCGTTCTCCTTGAACAGCTTCAGGAACACGATGGGCAGGTAGCCCTGTAGGTACTGCTGCTGGTCGACCGCGAACAGCACGGTGCCCGCCTTGATGTCCTTGATGACGGCGGGGCTGAGATCGAAGGTGGCGATCTTCGCGTTCGAGCTCGCGCCCTTGGCCGCGGTCACGGCCGCCGCGCCGATGTCCGGGTTCAGCGCGATGACGCCGTCGAAGGACTTGTCGGCCTGGAGCTTGGACTTCATCTCGGTCTGCGAGGTGGCGATGTCCTCGGTGCCCTTGACCTGGATGTTGGTCACGGCGCCGCCGAAGCCCTTCTTGACGCCGTCGCAGCGCTGCTGCAGGCCGATGTTGTTCTGCTCGTGGATGACGCAGAGCACCTTCTTGACGCCCGCCGCCTTGAGCTTGGCGCCGGCGGCCTCGCCCGCGATCTCCTCGGTCTGCCCGACATGCGTGATCGCGCCGATCTCCTTGAACTGGTCCACGCCGGAGTTCAGCGTGATGATCGGGATACCGGCCGCCTTGGCCTTGGCCAGGGAGTCCTTGATGGCGTCGTAGTTGGGGACGGAGACCGCGAGGCCATCGACCTTCTGGGAGATCGCGGCGTCGATGAGCTGCGCCTGCTTCTGCGGGTCGTTGTTCGACGGGCTCCAGATCAGCTTGACGCCCTCGTCCTTGGCCGCCTGCTGGGCGCCCTTCTTGACCACCGACCAGAACGAGCCCTCGTCGCTGTGGGTGACCATCGCGAAGGTCAGGTTGCCGCCCTGGGTGAGGGCGACGTTGTCCTTGCTCGTGGACGAGGTGCTCTGGCCGCTCTCGTTCTTGCCCGAGTTCCCGCAGCCGGCCGCAACGAGCGCCAGGGTCACCAGCAGTCCGAGACTGACGAGCAGTCTTCTCATGGTTGTGCAACCTCTCTCTCGGGAGCCAGTGTCGTCAGGTACTCGATGCTCTTCCTGACATCGAGGACCGGTCCGTCACCATCCGGCGGCTCGTCCCCGGTGATGGCGGTGTCCTGCTCGAGCACGAGCCAGCGCTCGTACCCGTGGCGATCGAGCAGGCCGACGACCTCCTCGATCCCTGAATCCCCCTGGCCCAACGGCCGGAACAGCCCGGCCTGCGTCGCCGCGACGAGCGACAGCTCGCCGGCGCGCACGCGCGCCGCGAGGGCGGCGTCGACGTCCTTGAGGTGGACGTGGACGATCCGCTCCGCGTGCTCGCGTACGAAGGCGGCGGGATCGATCCCGCCGATCAAGAGATGCCCGGAGTCGAAGCACCAGCCGACGTCGCTGGTGGCGAGGACCCGCTCGACGTCGGCGGCCCGCTCGACGAGCGTGCCGGCGTGCGGGTGCAGCGCGAGCGTGAGCCCGTGGCCGGCGACGATCTCCTCGACCTCGCCCAGCCGGGTCGTCACGCGCTCCCACTGGGCGTCGTCGAGCTCGATGCGCGGCGACCACGCCTGATCGACGACGACGGCGGCGACGAAGACGTCGGCGCCCGCGGCGGCGAGCAGTGCCGCCATGCGGTCGGCGTCGGCATGAGCCTCGTCGGCCGACGGCTCGTGCAGGACCAGCGGCACGAACGCGCCCACCAGGCGCAGCCCGTGCCGGTCGAGCAGAGCGCGCAGTGCGTGCCCTTCGAGCGGCAGGTAGCCGACCGGCCCCAGCTCCGTCGCGCGCAGGCCGAGCGCGGCCATCTCGCGCAGCACGCGCTCGGGCGGCAGCATCAGGCCCCAGTCGGGGACCTCGCAGACGCCCCATGAGATGGGGGCGCCGGCCAAGCGGCGGCGGACGGCGGGGGGGACGCCGGGCTCCAGAGTGCTCTCCTCACCCAGGTGACGGGGGACTGGTTAGAGCGCTCTAATTTATTGGAGCGCTCTAACGCGGGCGAGTATGCTTCAGCAGCCCATGGCTGTCAAGCGCAATCGCTCGCCGGTGGTCAGCGCACGATCTGCGCACCCCACCATGGAGGACGTGGCGGCCGCGGCCAACGTCTCGCGGGCGCTGGTTTCGCTCGTCATGCGCGACAGCCCGAAGGTCTCCACCGAGCGCCGCCAGCGCGTGCTCGCCGCCGCCGCGCGCCTGGGCTATCGCCCCAACGCGATGGCCCGCAGCCTTGCGAGCCGCCGCACGCAGACCATCGGGGTCATGCTCAACGACCTGCACAACCCGTTCTTCGCCGAGATCGCCTTGGGCATCGAGGAGCTGGCCTACAAGCTCGGCTACAGAGTGCTGCTGCTGGCCGGCAGCCTGCAGAGCCGGCGCGAGCGCGCGACCCTGGAGATGCTGCTCGAGTACCGCACCGACGGAATCATCCTCGTCAGCCCGCGCATGCCGACCGCGCAGCTGGCGCTGGCCGCCGGCTCGCTGCCGCTGGTCGTCATCGGGCGCGTGATGCGCAACAAGGCCGTCGACTGCGTGATGACCGACGAGGCGCGTGGCGCGCGGCTGGCGATCGAGCACCTCGCCGAGCTGGGCCACGAGCGCATCGTCCACATCGACGGTGGGACGGGCGCCGGCGCCGCGCCGCGCCGCGCCGGCTACAAGCGGGCGATGCGCGAGCTCGGCCTCAAGCGCTTCGCCCAGGTCCTGCCGGGCGACTTCACCGACACCGCCGGCGTCCGTGCGGCTGAGCGGCTGCTCGCCGCGGGCGACCTGCCGACCGCGATCTTCGCCGCCAACGACCTGCAGGCCACCGGGGTGATCGACCGCCTCGAAGACGACGGGGTTCGCATCCCGCAGGACGTCTCGATCATCGGCTACGACAACACGTTCCTGGCCGCGCTGCACCACGTGTCGCTGACCACGATCGACCAGCCGCGCCCAGAGATGGGCCGCCTGGCGCTCGAGCTGCTGCTCGAGCGGGCCGACGGGCGCCAGGAGCCGGTCGTGCGCCACACCGAGCCGACGCTCGTGGTGCGCAAGACGACGGGGCCGGTGCGATGACCGGCGGCCGGGCGCTCTGCGTGGCCGGCGTCGCCGCCGCCGCGCTGCTGCCCGCCGGCGGCGAGCGGGCCGTGTCGGCCCCACGCGTCGTCGCGGTCACCGTGTCCTCACCGGCCGGCGCGGCCGAGCTCGCCACCGGCTTTGCCGCGGGCGGCGACCGCGTCGTCACCGTCGCCCACGTGCTCGACGGCGGCGGGACGCCCACCGTCGACGGCCGCGCCGCGCGGGTGGTGCGCGTCGACCGCAGCGACGACCTGGCGCTGCTGTCGGTGCGCGGCCTGCGCGCGGCGCCGGCTCGTGTCGGCGCGGGGGCGCGCGCTGCGCGGCTGCTCCTGCGCACCGGCGCCCGACCCGCCACGGTGCGCCGCGCGATCACGGCGACGGTCCGCGTCGAGCCGGCCCCCGCCGTCCGCCGCCCCGCGCTCGAGCTCGGCGCCGACGTCGCGCCCGGAGACTCCGGTGCAGCCGTCGTCGATGACCG
>DATBKW010000047.1:0-16757 GCA_036555665.1 Solirubrobacteraceae bacterium
AAACGTGATCACCACGGTCGCCGGCAACGGCACCGCCGCCTCCACCGGCGACGGCAGTCCCGCCAACCTCGCCTCGGTCAATCAGCCCCAGGACGTCGCCGCGGCCGCCGACGGCACGTACCTCATCGCCGACACCGGCGGTAACCGCATCCGCAGCGTCGACGCCGGCGGCACGATCACGACCGTCGCGGGCACCGGCACCGCCTGCGCCACCACCACCGCGCTGTGCGGCGACTACGGCCCGGCCGTCCTGGCCCAGCTCAACGGTCCGGCCACCGTCGCCGCGGACGCCGCCGGCACCGGCTTCGTGGTCGCGGACACCGTCGACAACCGCGTCCGCCGCGTCTCTTCCTCGGGCACCATCACCCCGCTGGTCGGCTCCGGCACGGCGTGCGCAGCCGCGACCGCACTGTGCGGGGATGCCGCGCCCAGCGCCCTGGCGTCGCTCAGCCAGCCGCGCGGCGTCCTCGACCTTCCCGACGGCAGCACGCTGGTCGCCGACTCGGGCACCAACCGCCTGCGCGCCCGTGTGCCCGACAGCCTTCTCGCCGGCCCCGCCGGCCCCGCCGGTCCTGCCGGCGCCCCGGGCCCGACGGGCAACGGCGGCGCCGACGGCCGCCCCGGCGCAGCCGGCGAACCCGGGCCCGCCGGGCACGACGGAACGGTGCTCTCACCGCAGCTCGCCATCGCCTTCGCATCCGTCAAGCTCACCGCCCGCACGGCCCGAGCGACGACGCTGCGCATCGTCCTCACCGACGCCGCCGTCGTGCAGGTCCGCCTCGCCCGCGGCTCCAAGGTCGTCCAGACACGTCGCCTGCGCTTCCGCGCCGGTGGGCGCAAGCGCCTGCCGCTCGGCGTCCTGTCCGCCGGAACCTATGCCGTCACGGTCACGGCGACCACCGGCGCCGCACAGGCCGCCGACCGCGCCACGCTGCGCGTGCTGCCTGGACGCTAGGCGCCCCGCCACGCCGCCGAGTAGCCGCTCGCCGCGGGTGTTAGGCCGCCCGCCGCGCCCAGCGACCTCTCGGCAGTAGGGTGGTTTGCCGGCCGCCGGCCCGCGGCACGATGCGACGCGCATGCGCAAGACGCTCATCATCGCCCTGACCTGCACCGTCGTGCCGGCCGCCGCCGCGTCGGCGGACACCAGCCACGAGGGCTGGCCGAAGATCGACGGCATGCTGCTGATGAACAAGACCGACGCCGCACGACCACTCGACGCGCGGCCGGGCCACGATCCCTTCGCGGGCACCGACCCGCGCTACTCCTGCGACGCGGTGCACAAGCGCGGCGCCTGCCACCGCCGGATGGTCCACACCGGGCACGGCCGGGTCGTGACCTCGAAGTCGGGCCACAACGAGCTGCTCGGCGGGCACGGCAACGACACGATCTACGCGGGGCCGTGGGGCGACGTCGTGTGGGCCGACTACAAGCCGTCCGGACAGCCGCCAACGCAGATCGACCGACTCTACGGCGGCAACGGCAAGGACTTCATCTACGCCGGCCACGGCACCAACTACATCTCCGCCGGCGGCGGCAACGACTACGTCAAGGCGCACTTCGGCCGCGGCAGCATCGACTGCGGCGGTGGGCGCGACGTCCTCTACGTCAGCCGCCGCGCACAGCGCCACTACACGATCCGCAACTGCGAGCGGATCTCACACAAGACGCTCGGGCGCTGAGGCGGCGTCGAGCATCTCGCAGAACGAGCGGATGCCGTCGCCGTCGTAGGAGACGCACGGGCCGGCCATCGGGTTGATGACCCACTCGCGCCCCTTCAGCGGCAGGTGGCGGTACCAGCCCCAGATGACGCCTGAGCTCACCGCCTCCCTGAGCGCCACCTTGACCTGATCGTCCGTCCGCTGAAGACCGTCCATGAGGGACGTTGGCCTTCCCGGCATCGCACTCCGCTAAGCGCCACTCGCGGCGATTTCGCTCGCGGCTGTCACCGGATTGACCAGCGTGCCGATGCCGGGCACGTGGATCGTGACGCTGTGGCCGGGCTGCAGCGAGACGTCGTCGGGCGGCACGAGGCCGGTTCCCGTCAGCAGGACGGTGCCGCGCGCGACCGGGTTGTCGCGCGCCAGGTAGTCCACGAGCTCGTCGAACGAGCGCCGCATGCTCGCCGTCGAGGTCGCGCCCTCGAAGACGATCGCGCCCTCGGCGTCGCGCACGGCAAGCTCGATCTCGAAGGGCGCGCTCCAGTCGTCGGGGACGAGCAGCGCCGGCCCCAGCGCGCAGGCACCGGCGTAGATCTTGGCCTGCGGGAGATAGAGCGGGTTGGCGCCCTCGATGTCGCGCGAGGAGACGTCGTTGCCGATCGTCGCCGCCAGCGGCCGGCCGCCGGCGTCGAGCACAAGCGCGAGCTCGGGCTCGGGCACACTCCAGGTCGCGTCGCCGCGCACGCCGATCGGCCGCCGCGGCCCGACCGTGCGCCGCCCCGCCGCGTCCTTGAGAAACAGCTCCGGGCGCTGGGCTTCATAGACGAGGTCGTAGACGTTCTCGACGCGGCTCTCGGCCACACGCGCCTGGCGGCTGCGCTCGTAGGTCACGCCGGCCGCCCACGTCTCGGGCGCCGCCACCGGCGCGAGCAGCTCCCACGGCGACGGCAGGTCGAGCGTGTCGGGATCGAGCGCCTCGACCCGGTCGATCGGCTGCGGCCGCGCGTCGAGCAGCGCCAGCGGATCGCTCTCGTCGAAGACGTCGATGCGCGCGCCGTCGACCGCGCCCGTGCGCACGCGGCCGTCCCCGTCGCGCAGGCGGACCAGCCGCGTCACATCTCGTCCGGAGCGCGTACGCCGAGCAGGTCGAGTGCCCGTGCGATCGTCCGCTTGGAGACGACGCACAGGCGCAGCCGCCAGTCCTCCAGCGCCTCGGGCTCGGCGCCGACGACCTGGCAGTCGCGGTAGAAGGCGGTGAAGGCCTGGGCCAGCTCGAGCGCATAGGCGGCGATGCGGTGCGGGGCGCGGCGCTCGGCCGCCTCGAGCACCTCCTCGGGAAAAGCGAGCAGCTTCTTGACCAGCGCGCGCTCGGACGGGTGCAGCTCGACGCGGGCCCCGCGCGCGGCCAGCGCGCGCGCCACGCGCTCCTCGCCCGCCTTGCGTAGGACCGACGCGATGCGGGCGTGCGCGTACTGCACGTAGTAGACGGGGTTCTCGGCCGACTCGCTGCGGGCCAGGTCGAGGTCCAGGTCGATCGTCGAGTCCTGCGAGCGCGAGAGCATGAAGTAGCGCGTGGCGTCGACGCCGATCTCGGCGATGAGGTCGTCGAGGGTGATGAACTCGCCGCGGCGCTTGGACATCGAGGCGCGCGCGCCGCCGTCGACGATGTGCACGAACTGCAGGATCGGGATCTCGAGGCGATCGGGGTCGGCGCCGAGCGTCGCGATCACCGCCTTCAGGCGCACGACGTAGCCGTGGTGGTCGGAGCCGAGCGGGATGACGAGCAGGTCGAAGCCGCGCTCGAGCTTGTGCTCGGCGTAGGCGACGTCACCGGCGAGGTAGGTGGGCTGGCCGCTGGAGCGCTCGAGGACCCGGTCCTTGTCGTCGCCGAACTGCTTCGTGCGCAGCCACAGCGCGCCGTCGGAACGGTAGAGATGCCCGGCCTCGGACAACCGCTCGATCCCGCGCTCGATCGCGCTGGGGCTGCCTTCGTGCAGCGAGCGCTCGTTGAAGAAGAGGTCGTACTCGACGCGGTAGGTGCGCAGCGTCGCCTTGATGCGCTCGAACATCAGCTCGACACCGACGCGCGAGAGCTCGTGGGCGTGCATCTCGGCGGCGCCGGGGATCTCGGCGGCCAGCTCGCGGACGTAGTCGCCGACGTAGCCGTCCTCGGGGACCTCTTCCCCGCGCGCCCGCGCGCGGATCGACTCGCCGAGCTTCTCGATCTGGGTGCCGGCGTCGTTGAAGTAGTACTCGCGCGCGACGCTGTGGCCGGCGAACTCGAGCACGCGCGCGAGCGCGTCGCCGTACGCGGCGTGGCGCCCGCTGGCCGCGGTCAGCGGTCCCGTCGGGTTGGCCGAGACGAACTCGACGTTGACGCGCAGCGCCGGCGCCGCGCCGCCCCCGCCGAAGCCGCCGCCGGCGGCGAGGACCCAATCGAGCGCCTCGACGTACCACGGGTCGGCGAGGAAGAGGTTGAGGAAGCCGGGCCCCGCGACCTCGACTCGCTCCAGCGCGTCGCCCAGGCGGTCGCGCAGCTCGCCGCCCAGGCGCTCGGCGACCTCGCGCGGCGGCGCCTTGAGTACCGGCGCCAGCACGAGCGCGGCGTTGGTCGCGTAGTCGCCGTGATCGGCCTGCTTGGGCCGCTCGAGCGTGGGGCGCGACTTCGCGGCCCCGCCGTTGGCCAAGGCGGCGGCCGCCGCCTCGACGGCGGCCCGCAGGTCGGTGACCGGGGTCACGAGCGCGACTCCGTTCGCGCCCGGGCGAACAGGGCCTCGAGGCGCTGGACGGTGCGCAGGGTGCCCATCACCATCACGACGTCGCCGTCGTTGAGGACGGTCGACGAGGGCGGCTGGGGTTGAAAGCTGCCGTCGGCCGAGCGCACGCCCACGATGATCGCACCTCCCCGGATGTCGGCGATCTGCGCGCCGACGCCCTCGCTGCCCTCCGCAACCTCGATCTCCTCCAGGCGGTACTCGGGGGCGACGTCGACCACCCCCGAGACCTGCGGGTTGAGCGCGAAGCGCGCCATCTCCGAGCCGCTGGACCGGTACGGCGAGATCACGCGGGTGGCGCCGGCGCGTTCCAGCTTTGACTCCGACGCCTCCGACGCCGCCCGCGCAACGATCGCGATGTCGGGGCGCAGCTGGTGCGCGGTGAGCGTGATGAAGATGTTGTCGGCGTCGGAGTCGACGCAGGCGATGACGCCACGCGCGCGCATGATGCCGGCGGCGCGCAGCATCTCGTCATCGGTGGCCGAGCCCTCGATGAAGCGCACGCCGATGCCCGCTGCGAGCTCGCGGTTGTCGGGGTTGTCGTCGATGACGACGTAGCGCGCGCCGGCGGCACGCAGGTCGCGCGCGACCTGGCGACCGACGCGACCGAAGCCGCAGATGATGTAGTGGTCGCTGGTGGCGTCGATGGCCTTGAGCGTCCTGCGTTCGGCTAACAGGTCGGAGAGATGGCCGGCGACGAAGACCTCGGTCACCGTCACCAGGCCGTAAAAGAGCGTACCGACGCCAACGATGGTCAGCAGGACCTTCACGATCTGCCCGCCGAGGGTCTGGGGCGGCGGGTGCGAGCCGATCGTGGCGACGGTGTCGAGCGCCCATTGGAAGGACTCCCACAGGCCGCGGTCCTCGGTGAGCGACAGCGCGATCGCGCCGGCGAGGAGGATGACGGCGATCAGCAGCGCCAGCTGGCGCAGCTGGCGCAGGAACGACCGGACCTCGGTTTGCTCGCGCATCAGTGGTGATAGGGCTCCCCGGCGATGATCTTGTGCGCACGGTAGATCTGTTCGAGCAGCACGACGCGGGCCAGCTGGTGGGGCAGCGTGATCGCGCCGAGCGAGAGGCGGTGATCGGCGGCGCCGAGGTCGATTCCGAAGGGGCCGCCGACGACGAAGCACAGGTCGCGGCGCGACATGCGCCGCTCGGCGATGAAGCGGGCGAAGCCGGGCGAGTCGAGCTGGTCGCCGTCGGCGGCCAACAGCGAGACGAACGCATCCGGCGGCACGCGGCGCTCGGCGCGTTCGCCGTCGCGGACCTCGACGAGCTCGATCCGTGCGTGCCCTTGCAGCAGCTTGGCGTAATGCGCCACATCGTCGGCGAACGGCGGACGGAGCCGGCCGACCGCCACGACCACGATTTTCACCGCTGCGATACTAGGCGCGACCATGGCCGACGAACAGCAAGGGCCCGAGCGCCACATCAACATCCACTTCGAGCCGAAGCACATGGCCGGCAAGTACGCGAACTTCGCGAACGTCAGCCACTCCGACTACGAGTTCACGCTCACCTTCGCCCGCGTCGATCACGAGGTCGAGGACGACGAGATCCCCGGCGTCGTCGTCGCGCGCATCAACCTGTCGCCGCGCTTCATGCGCGAGCTGCTCGACGCCATGGAGGACAACTACTCCAAGTGGCGCACGCGCGAGGGCATCAAGAGCCTGCCCGAGTACGACGGGCCGCCGCAGAACGACGACGACTGAGCAGCGCGGTGCCATACGGCTGGGGCGAGCACACGGGCGAGCTCGAGCTGTGGGTCACGGCGTCTTCTGAGGCGGGGGTGTTCGTCGAGGCGCTGGGGGCGATGGCGGAGCTCCTGGGCGATGAAGACGGCGAGCCCGGTGTCGCTGCGGCGCGCTCGGTCGCCGTCGAGGGCGCCGACCGCGCCCGCCTGCTCGTCGGCTGGCTGGAGGAGCTCGCCTTCCTCGCCGAGACCGAGGGGTTCGTGCCCGTGCGGGCCGAGGAGCTGCAGCTCCTTCCCGGCGGCCTGCAGGCGCGGGTCGCCGGGTTCCGGGGCGCGCCGCCGCACCTCGTCAAGGCGGTGACCCTGCACCGTCTGGCCTTCGAGCGCTGCGCCGAGGGCTGGCACGCGCGGGTAGTGCTCGACGTGTGATGGAGCTGCGCCGCGTCGGTGAGCTGCTGTGGGAGGCCGAGCCCGGCGAGCGCACCGACCTGCGCGTGCCCGCGCGCGTCTACGCCGACGCCGAGCTGCTCGAGGCGATCCGCGACGATGACAGCCTGGTGCAGCTGCAGAACGTGGCGACGCTGCCGGGCATCGTCGACGCGGCGCTCGCGATGCCCGACATCCACGCCGGGTACGGCTTCCCGGTGGGGGCCGTCGCCGCCACCGAGCTGCCCGACGGCGTCGTGTCCCCCGGCGGCGTCGGCTACGACATCAACTGCGGCGTGCGGCTGCTCGCGCTGCCGATCGCCGCGCGCGAGCTGGGCAAACGCAAGGAGAAGCTCGTCCACGAGATCGCGCGCCGCGCGCCCGCGGGCGCCGGCCGCGAGGGCGGCGTGGCGTTGCGCGGCGGGCAGCTCGACGCGGTGCTCCGCGACGGCCCGCGGGTGCTCGCCGAGCGCCACGGGATCGGCACGCCGGAGGACGTCGCGCACACCGAGTCCGAGGGGCGGCTCGAGGGCGCCGACCCGCGCGAGGTGTCCGAGCGCGCCCGCACACGGGGCTCGACCCAGCTCGGCACGATGGGCTCGGGCAACCACTTCGTCGAACTGGGGCGGGTGGAGCGCGTGCTGGAGCCCGAGGCGGCCGCGGACTTCGGCCTGCGCGAGGGCCAGGTGACCGCGCTGATCCACTCGGGCTCGCGCGGTCTCGGCCACCAGGTCTGCACCGACTTCGTCAAGCGGATGGACGCCTCTCTGCACCGCTACGGCATCTCGCTGCCCGATCGCCAGCTCTCGTGCGCGCCGGCGTCGTCGCCCGAGGGGCGTGCCTACCTGGCGGCGATGGCAGCGGCCGCGAACTTCGCCTGGGCCAACCGCCACGCGCTGGCTCACGCGGTGCGCCAGGCGGTCCGCACGGTGCTCGGCGCCTCGGTGGCCGCCGGCACGGCCCAGGTCTACGACGTCGCGCACAACGTCGCCAAGCCCGAGCGCCATGGCGGCCGCGACGTGCTCGTGCACCGCAAGGGCGCCACGCGCGCCTTCCCCGGCCAGGCGGTGTTCATCCCCGGCTCGATGGGCACGGCGTCGTGGGTCCTCGTCGGACGGCCCGGCGCGATGGAGCATTCGTTCGGCACGGTCTGCCACGGCGCCGGGCGGCAGTTGAGCCGCACCGCGGCGCGCAAGCGCATCGGCGGCGCCGAGCTGCGCGCGCAGCTCGAGGCGGCGGGGATCACGGTCCGGTGCGCGTCGAACAAGGGCCTGGCCGAGGAGGCTCCCTTCGCCTACAAGTCGGTCGACAGGGTCGTCGAGGTGGTCGAGCGCGCGGGGCTGGCGGCGCGGGTGGCCGAGCTGCGGCCGATCGGCGTGGTCAAGGGGTAGGCGGTCTCCGCCCGCGTTCGTTGCTCCGCGCTGCCAGGGCATTGAGGGGAAGGAGTTCGTGGTGCCGCGTGCGCGGGTGTGCGCGCGGAGTTCTTGCGCAGTCCGCGGCTCTTTCGCGCGCGTCTCACTGGCACCGAGAGGGGTGGGCTGCATTGACCTAAATAATCTCCGTCTAGGTAGCCCACCCCCCGCGGCCCGCGGCGACCGCCCGCGCCGGCGTGCCCGCAAACTCCGTCTCCTCACTGCCCCGACCCGGCACCACTCAGCGGGCGCCCGCCTCGAACGCCTTCGCGATCCCGATCCGGTCCACCGTCGGCGGGTGCGTGCCGAGCAGGAAGACCAGCCAGCCGGGTGGATCGGGGTCGGCGAGGTTGCGCAGCGCGATGCCCTTCTCGAAGCCGATGAACGGCTTCGGCGCGTCGGTCAGGCGCAGCGAGTAGGAGTCCGCGCGCGCCTCGATCCGGCGTGAGAGCTGGTTGGCGATCACCGTCACGCCGAAGCTCACGACGGCGAGCGACAGCGCCAGCGCGGGCAGCACCGCCGGGCCGGGCCGCGGCTCGGCGGGCGCGAGCCGTCGCGTCAACGCGGCGGCCGCGAACAGGCCGGCGGGCGCCACCAGCAGGACATACACAAGCCCGCGCGGCACGTCGCGGTAGTGCACGTGACCGAGCTCGTGCGCGACGACCAGCCGAACCTCGTCGCGGCTGAAGTCCTTGAGCAGGTTGTCGTAGAGGACGACGCGCTTTGTGCGCCCGAGGCCCGCGACGTAGGCATTGGACGCGGTCGTGCGCCGGCTGGCGTCGACCTCGTAGACGTGGCCGACGTCGACGCCGGCCTCGCGCGCGAGCGCCAGCACGTCGTCGCGCGTGCGCCCTGCCGGCAAATCCGTGAACTTGTTGAAGATCGGATCGAGCACGACCGGCCCGAGGTACAGCGTCGCCGCCGCGAAGCCCACCACGAGGACGCTGCCGGGCGCCCACCACCCCCGCGGGAACCGGCGCATCAGCGCCACGGCGACGCCGGCGCCGACGCCCGCAAAGACCGCGCCGATCCCGGTCGACTTCGCCACGTCGCCCAGCCACGGCCCCCAATCCTGCGTCGAGAGGCCGACGTCGACCGCGCGCTGGTGGCTGACCGCCGACACGGGCAGCTGCACGACGGTCAGCCCGACCGAGAGCGCGGCGCCGGCTCCGGCCGCCACGAGCACCGGCCGCCGGAACGGTCCGCGCAGGCGCGCCGGCGGGCGGCGCACGAGCCACACGAGCGCCACCGCCTCGATCGCGAGCCCGGCCCCGAACAGGGCGAGCTGTCCGTGCCGATAGTCACGAGCGCGGTCGATCTGGCCGTTCGTGAAGTACGATCCAGGGTCGACGGGCGCGGGCGCGATGACGCCATCACGCGGCCGCAGCAACAGGACCGCGGCCTCAGCGACGACGAAGGCGGCAACGACTGCCACGGCAACCCGGCGGGGGCGTTCCACGTTGTGAAGAATGCCCGACGGCCCACACCCGACCGGCACTGAGACCGAATGCAGGTCGCCATCGTCTCCGACATCCACGGCAATCGGCACGCCTTCGAGGCGGTACTCGCCGACGTCGAGCGCAGCCCCGCGCAGGAGATCTGGTGCCTGGGCGACGTCGTCGGCTACGGCGCCGACCCCAACGACTGCTGCAGGCTCACGCGCGCCCACGCCGACGTCTGCCTGGCCGGCAACCACGACCTCGCCGTTACGGGCGACCTCGATCTCGCCGAGTTCTCGACCGGCGCCGCGCTGGCCGCGCAGTGGACCCAGGAGGTCATCGCCGGCGACCACCGCGAGTGGCTGGGATCGCTGACCCCCGCGCAGTCCGTGAGCGACATCGGCCTCTATCACGCCTCGCCGCGCGACCCGATCTGGGAGTACGTCCTCTCTGCCCTGCTGGCCGAGCTGTGCCTCGACACCCAGCCCGAGCGCATCGGGCTCGTCGGCCACTCGCACGTCGCCCTGTCGTTCGTGCGCCCGGAGGGCGAGCCGGCGACCGGCACCGCGCGCCGCGACGGCGAGGAGGCGGACCTCGCCGAGGGCGAGTGGATCCTCAACCCCGGCAGCGTCGGCCAGCCCCGCGATGGCGACCCGCGCGCGGCCTGGCTGCTGCTCGACACCGGCCTGTGGACCGCCGCATGGCGGCGCGTCGAGTACGACATCGCCGGCGCCGCGTCGTCGATTCGCGCCGCGCGGCTACCCGACTCACTGGCCGAGCGCCTGGAGTACGGTCAATGAGGATGCATGCGCTGGCGCTGCTGACCGCACTTGCGCTCGGGGCGGCGACCGCCTTCCTCGTCGCGTGCGGCGGCAACGACAACCTCATCCCGTCCGGCGACGCTTCGAGCCTCGAGACCGCGCTCGACCAGGTCGCGGCGGACTTCGACGCCGGCAAGTGCGAGGCGGCGCGCGAGGCCGTGTCGAAGCTCAAGGGCACCCTGGTCAACCTGCCGGACTCGGTCGACTCGCGGCTGCGCACGCGGCTGCAATCGGGCGTCGCGCACCTCGACCAGCGGGTCCAGGCCACGTGCACTGAGACCCAGCAGCAACAGCAGACGCAGACCCAGCAGCAGACGCAGACCAACGAGCAGACCAACACGGAGACGGAGACCGAGACCGACACCGGCACGACGGATACAGGCACCACGGGCACCGGCACGACGGGCACAGGAACCACGGGCACGGGCACCACGGGCACCGGCACGACGGGCACCGGGACGACGACCGGGGGCACCACCACCGGCGACACCAGCGGCGGCGTGGAGGGCGAGGGATGATGGCGGGCGAGATCCTCGCCGGGCGCTACGAGCTCGGCGACCGCCTCGGCGTCGGCGGCATGTCGACCGTCGTCGGGGCGTTCGACGACCGCCTCGAGCGCGAGGTGGCGATCAAGCTGCTGGCCGAGCACCTCGCCGACGACAGCCAGTTCGTGGCGCGCTTCCGCCGCGAGGCGCTGGCCGCCGCCCGCCTCGTGCACCCCAACATCGTCCAGGTCTTCGACTTCGGCCTCGACGAGGCCAGCCACCGCCACTACATCGTCATGGAGCTCATCCGCGGCCAGTCCGGCGCGGAGATCCTGCGCGAGGAGCGCATGCTCGACATCCGCGATGCGCTGTCGATCGTCGCCCAGGCCTGCCGCGGCCTCGAGTACGCGCACCGCAACGGCGTCGTGCATCGCGACGTCAAGCCCGGCAACCTGCTGCGCGGCGAGGACGGCGTCGTCAAGCTCGCCGACTTCGGCATCGCCAAGGCGATCAGCGAGGAGTCCTCGATCACGCAGGTCGGGTCGGTCCTCGGTACCGCCGCCTACCTGGCCCCCGAGCAGGCCGCCGGCGAGCAGGCCGGCCCGGCGGCCGACCTCTACGCGCTCGGCGTCGTGACCTATCAGTTCCTCTCGGGCCGCCTCCCCTACGAGGCCCAATCGCTGACCGAGCTCGCGCTCAAGCAGCAGCGCGAGGTCCCGCCGCGCCTCGACGAGCTCAACCCGGCGGTGTCACCGCAGCTCGCCCTGGCCGTCGACCGCGCGCTGGCCCTCGATCCGCGCCAGCGTCCCGCCACGGCCGACGAGCTGCGCCACGCGCTGGTCGACGGAGCGCGCGGCATCGGGCCGGATCCGTCCGCCACCCGCGTGGCCGGGCCGGCCACGACCGCCACCTCGGTACTCGGCGCGGCGCCGACGTCGGCGACCAGCGTCGCGCGCGCTCCGGTGCAGCAGCGCCAGCCCCGCGCCCCGCGCACGCCGCGGCCCGCGCCGGCTCCCGCCCCGGTCGCGGCGCCGCCGCGCCAACAACGTCGTGGCAAGGGGAGGCGCGTCTTCGGCAGCTTCATGGTCCTGCTTCTGCTCGCCGCCGGCGGTGCCGCCGCGGTCGTGGCGACGTCGACGTCCGACAAGGCCGTCCACCTGCGCCGCGTCGTCTACGACGACGTCAACCAGGGCGTCGACGCGCTCAAGGGCCTGGTTCAGGACAACACGAAGTAGCGCCGCTCACGGCGCGGCCCCCGCACGCACGGCCGCCGCTTCCTGGGCCAGCGTGCCCGCCCCGATCGCCTCGCGCAGCCGGCGCATGACGCGCTCGACGAAGGCCAGGTTGTGCAGGGTGAACAGGCGCATGCCGGTCAGCTCGCGCGCGCGGGCGAGGTAGCGCAGGTAGCCGCGCGTGAGTCCCAGCGCGCAGGCCGGGCACGGGCAGCCCTCCATGAGCGGCTCGTCGGAGTCCTTCCAGCGCGCCTGGCTGAGGTCGACGCGCCAGCGCCTGGCCGGATCGGGCACGAGGACCATGCCGTGGCGCCCGAGGCGGGTGGGCATCGCGCAGTCGAAGGTGTCGATCCCCAGCTCGACGCCGCGCACGAGGTCGTCGATCTCGCCGATGCCGAGCAGGTGGCGCGGGCGATCCTCCGGAAGCTGCGCGGTGGTCCATTCGACGACCGTGTGCATCTCGTTCTTGTCCGCGCCCAGCGAGCCGCCGATCGCGATGCCATCGCACTCGCTGGCCGCAACCGTCTGGGCCGACTCGATCCTCAGGTCCTCGAAGACGCCGCCCTGGACGATGCCGTAGACGAGCTGGCCGTCCGGCCCGTGCTCGCGGTGCCAGTCCAAGCAGCGCCGCAGCCAGCGATGGGTGCGCTCGGTCGAGCGCTCGGTGTAGTCGCGCGGGACGTTCAGCGGCGTGCACTCGTCGAACACGAGCGCCAGGTCGGAGCCGAGCGCCGCCTGGATCTCCATCGACGTCTCCGGCGCCATGAACCGCTCGGAGCCGTCGAGGTAGGAGCGAAAGCGCACGCCCTGCTCCTCGATGGCGAGGATGCCGCCCTGGCGGTGTGCGCCGTGCGGCGTGCGCCCCTTGATTTCGTCGGCGACCGTGCCGTGGCCCATCGAGAAGACCTGAAAGCCGCCCGAGTCGGTGACGATCGCGCCGCTCCAGCCCATGAACTCGTGCAGCCCGCCGAAGCGCGCGATGCGCTCGTGGCCGGGGTCGAGGAACAGGTGGAAGGTGTTGCCCAGGACGATGTCGTAGCCGAGCGCGGCGACCTCGGCGGGCAGCATGCCCTTCACCGTGGCCTTGGTCGCCAGCGGCACGAAGGCGGGCGTGCGGACCTCACCGTGGACGGTGCGCAGGATGCCCGCGCGCGCCCGCGAGCCGGCGTCGCGAGCGGTGATGGTCAGGGCCGGCACGGCGGGCATGCTAGAAGCGAGGGGTGCCCTTGACCCTCGCGACCTTCCTCGACGTGGCCGAGAGCATCGGCTACCCGCTGATGTTCGCGTTGATCGCGATCGAGACGATGGGCATCCCGGTGCCAGGCGAGACAGCGCTCATCACCGCGGCGATCGTCGCCTCCCGCGGGCGGCTGGAGATCGAGGTGGTGATCGCGGTCGCGGCGGTCGCGGCGATCCTCGGCGACAACGTCGGGTTCGCCATCGGGCGCAAGCTGGGCCGTCGCGCGCTGACCGCCCCGGGGCCACTGCTGCATCACCGCCGGCGCGTGATCGCCGTGGGCGAGCCGTTCTTCGATCGCCACGGGCCGAAGGCCGTCTTCCTCGGGCGCTGGATAACGGGGCTGCGCATCACCGCCGCCTGGATGGCCGGCGCGACGCGGATGTCATGGCCGACGTTCTTGTTCTGGAACGCGTTGGGCGGCATCGCCTGGGCGACGTCGATCGCGCTGCTCGCGTACTTCGTCGGCCACAGCGCCGAGAAGTTCATCCACCTCGCCGGCCTCGGCGGCGCCGTCGCCGTCGTGCTGGGCGGGGTCGCGCTGTGGTTCGTATTGCGGGTGCGGCGGCGGCGCGCCGAGGCGCTCGTGGAGGCGCAGCTGGAGGCCGAAGAGGCAGAGCGGGCCGAGCGCGTCGGTTAAGCACCGCGGGCCCGCACTGAGCACGGGCCCGCAGGCTTGGTTACCGCTTGAAGGCGCCTACTCCTTCTCGCTGCCCTCGATGGCGGCGGGGCGCTCGCCGACCTGGATGGCGACGCGACGCGGCTTGCGCTCCTCGGGCTTGGGGATGCGGACCTCGAGAACGCCGTTGTCAAAGCTCGCGGTGATGCCCTCGGCGTTCACGCCGTCGGGGAGCGTCAGCGAGCGGCGGAACGAGCCGTACGCGCGCTCGACGCGGACATAGCCCTCGCGCTTGTCCTCGTGCTCGGCCGTGCGCTCGCCGGACAGCGTGAGGACGTTCTCCTCGAGCTCGATGTTGACGTCCTCCTCCTTCAGGCCCGGCAGGTCGGCCTTGAGGACGAAGTGCTCATCGGTCTCGACGAGATCCATCGCCGGGACCCAACGCCGCGCGGTAGGGCCGTTACCGGTGGTCGGTGCGTCGAAAAAGGTGTTGAACAGCCGGTTCATCTCGTTCTGAATCGAGCTGATCTCGCGGACCGGCTCCCAGCGGACAAGTGCCATGTGTTGGTTCCTCCTGTGTGATGCTTCCTGACTTAACCTGAGTATGAAATCTTAGTCTAGCATTGTCAAGTCTTGGATTGCCGGCCATGCAGGCAGGCACAAGCGCGCCGGGTCGCGGCGAGACAGCTCTGGGCGACGGGTTCTTTGGTCAGCCGCAGGTGGGCCCGGGCGCGGAGCCGGCGCCCGGCACGACGCGCTCCCACGCGTCGCCGAGGACGTCGAGCTCGGTCTCGGAGAAGTGCGCCAGGAACAGCGAGCGCACGCCGGCGAGGTGCGTCGCGCGCGCTACGGCGAGCTTCTCGGCGCCCGCCGGGGTGAGGACGGCGAAGGAGCCGCGCGCGTCGCTCGCACACGACTCACGGCGGATCAGGCCCTCGCGCTCGAGCCGGTCGGCCAGGCGGGTCAGGCCCGAGCGGCTGAGGATGACGGACGCCGCAAGGTCGCGCATACGCATGCGCCCGCCCTCGGCGTCGTTGAGGTACAGGAGGACCTCGTAGGAGCTCAGCGGAAGGCCGTGGGCCGCGTCGAGGTCGGCATCGAGCGCCTTGGTCAGCGCGGCATGGGCGCGGAGCATGCCCCGCCAGGCGCGCAGCTCGCGCTCGTCGAGCTGACGTGTATCGGGACGGGAGATGGTGGTAGCCATGGGACTGCGCAAACCTTTGTGCGTGCAACGACCTTAGCAGCGGTGTCGGCGACGTGCGACCGACTTGTTGTTCGTACAACCATCTGATATTGTTGCACAAGCAACTACTTTGGAGGAGGAGAATCAGCGTCATGGCACTCGAGGGTCTGCACCACGTCACCGCGATCACGGCCGATGCGCCACGCAACATCGACTTCTACGCGCGGCTGCTCGGGCTGCGGATGGTCAAGAAGACCGTCAACTTCGACCAGCCCGACGTCTACCACCTGTACTTCGGCGACGAGCGCGGCACGCCCGGCTCGATCATGACCTTCTTCGAGTTCCCCGGCGCGCGGGTCGGCCGCGCCGGCGACGGCATGGTCCACACGATCCAGTGGCGCGTCGCTTCCGACGACGCGCTGGCCTTCTGGGAGACGCGCCTGGGCGCCGAGGACGTCGCCACCGAGCGCACCGGCGACGGGCTGGCCTTCGCCGACTTCGAGGGCCTGCGCCACGAGCTGCTCGCGGTGACCGTCGACGACGCGCCGCTGGCCGCCGCCGCGCCCGACGTCCCCGCCGAGCACGCGCTGCTCGGCTTCCACGGCGTGCGCGCCTACGCCTCGCGCCCGGCCGCGAGCGCCTCGCTGCTGGAGGCGCTCGGCTTCACCAGCGACGGCGACGCGAGCTGGACGCTGGGCGGCGACGAGCGCCACGCCGTCCTGCACTACGACGCGCCGCCCGCGGGCCGCGGGGCCACCAGCGCCGGCACCGTCCACCACATCGCCTGGTCGGCGGCCGACGACGCCGAGCTCGACGCCTTCCGGTCGCTCGCCGCGGCCGCCGGCGCGCACGCGACGCCGATCGTCGACCGCCAGTACTTCCACTCGGTCTACTTCCGCGAGCCCAGCGGCGTGCTCTTCGAGCTGGCCAGCCGCGACATCGGCTTCGCCTACGACGAGCCCGTCGAGACGCTCGGTGAGGCGCTCAAGCTCCCGCCGCAGTACGAGGGGCACCGCGAGGAGCTCGAGCGCGCGCTGACGCCGCTGACCAACCCGCGCGCGGGGGCTACGGCATGACCGAGCTCGTCCACCACATCCGCCCCGCGGCCGGCGAGCCGCGGGGCGCCCTGGTCCTCCTCCACGGCCGCGGGGCCGACGAATACGACCTCGCGCCCTTCCTCGACCTGCTCGATCCGCAGCGACGGCTGGTCGGCGTCACCCCGGGCGGGCCCCTGTTCCTGCCGCCCGGCGGGCGGCACTGGTACGTCGTGTCGCGCGTCGGCTATCCCGACCACGACACCTTCCACGCCACCTACGAGCTCCTGCAGCGCGACGTCCCCGAGCTGACCGGCGTGCCGTGGGAGCGCACCATCGTCGGCGGCTTCTCGCAGGGGTCCGTCATGTCCTACGCGCTCGGCCTCGGCGCCGGGCGCCCCACCCCGGCGGGCATCGTGGCGATGAGCGGCTTCATCCCGGTCGTCGAGGGCTGGAGCGCCGACGTCGACCGCCCCAGCCTGCCGATCTGGATCGCCCACGGCCGCCGCGACCCGGTGATCAGCATCGAGTTCGCTCGGGCCGCGCGCGATGCCCTCAGCGCCGGACCGGCCGACGTGACCTACCACGAGCACGAGGGCGCCCACCACGTCGATCCGCGCGCGCTGGCCGAGCTGCCGGCGTGGGTCGATCGCGCGATGCAGGCGGCGGCGCCGGCGGGCTAGTGGGTCTTCTCGTGACGTTGCGCCGGAAACCCCGGGATGCCGGCGCCGTCAGGCAAGG
>DATBKW010000048.1:0-12196 GCA_036555665.1 Solirubrobacteraceae bacterium
GGAGATCGCCCGCGAGCGCCTGGAGCAGGCGCAGCGCGAGCGCGCCGAGTGGGTCGTGCTGTTCGACGACGTGACCCCGATGGGCTCGCATCGCCTCGAGATGCACGTGCACTCGGGGCGCGCGCTGCACGCATCGTGCAAGCGCGACGTCGACCGGCCGGCCACCTACGCGCTCGAGGTCGTCCAGCTCGATCCGCGGACCGGCACCTGGCTGCTCGACGAGCCGCCGCTGATGCCGACCCAGACCTACCGCACGCCCGACGAGTGGGAGGCGCGCATCGCCCAGGCCCGGGCGACGTTCGGAAAGGACCAGACCCGATGAACGTGACCCATCCGCAGCGGATCATCGACGCGCACTGCCACATCGGCGAGATCCCGCCGTGGAAGTTCTACGACCTCGAGCACCCGGTCAAGCCCACCGTCTACGACTACCGCTCGACCGGCGAGTTCGTGAAGAACCACATGGACGAGTTCAACATCGAGCGCGCGCTGACCATGTCCAACTACGGCGTGCCCGTCCACGAGATCTCCTTCGACCTCAACGACGTCGTCATGGACGCGGCCACGACGAACGACCGCATCCTCGCCGCGATCTGGGTCTCGTTCCTGCCGCGCAACGCGGAGCTGACGCGCAAGGCGCTGAAGCTGGCCGGCGAGTCGCGCGTCGTCGCCCTGAAGACCACCTTCCTGCTGGGGGGCAACCCCGATCCCGGCTCGTGGGACGAGGAGACGAAGGCGCTCGCCGACGAGTGCTTCGACGCCTGCGAGAAGCACGACCTCGTCTTCCACTTCCACACGAGCCCCGGCGGCAACTCCGACATCTCGAACTTCATCCCGCTGGTCGAGGAGTACGGCAAGCGCTGCAAGATCTACCTGGTGCACTTCGGCGGCGGGGTGTCGGGCCACATCCGCCTGGTGCCGAAGTTCCTGCAGTGGGTCAGCGACGGCTACAAGGTCTACACCGACACCTCCTGGGCGATCGGTTTCGGCGCCCGCTGGCTGCTGACCGAGATCGAGAACACCGGCGTCGGCGGCGACCGGGTCTTTTTCGGCTCCGACGAGCCGTGGTCGGACTTCATGAGCGAGTACTGGAAGATCAACGGCATCCGCGGCATCTCCCAGGAGCTCAAGGAACGCGTCTTCTGGCGCAACTACGAGGAGCTGTTCACGGGCCGTGGCTGACCACGCCACCCTCGCGCTCGACGACCGCCGGCTCGTGGTCGAGCTGCAGTCGCTCGGCGTCCGCATCGAGGACGAATCCGGCGGCGGCGTGCCGGGCCGCCGCGGCGGCGCGGGACCCTCGGACGCCGGCTTCCTGTGGGTGCGCGGGCTGCCGCTCACGGTCCCGATGCACGCCGAATACGCGCAGCGCTCCCCGTACACCCTGCGCATCGGCGAGCGCGGCGCACGCCTGGAGCTGGCCGGCGAGTATGTGGCGCCGGTGGTGGTGCCGCCGCGGCCGCACATCTACGACATGCAAACGGCCGACGGCGTGCCCTACTGGAAGATCGCGCTGCTGCACCTCGACTCGATCGCCTCGACCGTGGTGCAGAAGTGCATCTACTGGGGGACGCACGAGCAGTGCGCGTTCTGCGGCATCGAGCTGACGCGCGGCGAGCAGACGGTGCCGGTCAAGACGCCGGCGATGCTGGCCGAGGTCTGCACGGCGGCGCGCGACCTCGACGGCGCCGTCGACGTGACGCTGACCACCGGCTCGCTCAACCGCCGCGACCGTGGCGCGCTGTACACCAGCCGGTGCGCGACGGCGATCAAGGAGGCGTGCGGCCTGCCCGTGCAGGTCCAGTTCGAGCCCCCCGACGACCTCACCGTGCTCGACGAGGTCCACGCCGCCGGCGTCGACGCGGTCGGCATGCACCTGGAGACCTTCGATCCCGACGTCCTGGCGCGCGTGGCGCCCGGGAAGGCGGCAACGGGGATCGCCGGCTACTTCCGCGCCTGGGAGCGCGCCGTGGAGATCTTCGGCCGCGGCCGCGTGAGCACCTACGTCATCCTCGGCATGGGCGAGGACCAGGCGCTGACCGAGGACGGCTGCCGCCGCGCGATCGAGATGGGCGTCTATCCGTTCGTGGTGCCGCTGCGGCCCGTGCCGGGCACGCTGATGGCCGACGAGCGGCCGCCCGAACCCGACTACGTGGCCTCGATCTACCGCTCGGTGTCGGCGATGCTCGCCGATGCGGACCTCGACCATGACGCCGCGGGCGCCGGCTGCGCGCGCTGCCAGGCGTGCTCGGGGCTGTCGGCGTGGGAGCGCGTCTTCGAGAAGGAGCGCTGGCGTGACCTCGCCGGCCGTCGCGCCTCCTAGGAGTGCTTTGGCCGTCCGGCTGTGCCGCGGGCCGCGCCAGCTTGCCGCGCACCACGCGGTGCGCCGCGCCGTGTTCGTCGACGAGCAGGAGATGTTCGCCGGCGACGACCGCGACGAGCGCGACGCGATGCGCTCGACGCTGCACGCGATCGGTAGCGCCGACGGGCGGGTGGCGGGCGCCGTGCGCCTCTATCCGCTGGGCGGGGGCGACTGGAAGGGCGACCGCCTGGCCGTGCTCTCCGAGGCGCGCCACGGCTCGCTCGGCGCGAAGCTGGTGCGCTTCGCCGTGGCCACGGCGGGAGTGCGCGGCGGCGCGCGGATGCTGGCGATGATCCAGCTCCCGAACGTCGCCTTCTTCGAGTCGCTCGGCTGGCGGCGCGACGGCGACGTGGTGGGCTTCCACGGCCGCCCCCATCAGCCCATGGCGATCGCTCTCAGCCCCCGCGTGTGAGCGGCTCGGCGGCAAGGTCCCACACCTCCGCCGACTCACCTCCGCCGGCCAGCCGCAGCACGCGGGTGTCGTCGAAGGCGCCGCACGGCGCGCACGCGAGCCCGCGGCGGGCGAAGGTCTCGCACGTGGCCTGCGCGCTGTCGGGCGGCGCCGCCAGCACGAAGCCGAAGCTCGGGAAGGTGACCAGCCAACGCTCGAGCGCGACGCCGTCGGGGCGCGGCAGGCGCTCGAGGTCGAGCGTCGCGCCGCACCCGCCGAGCTCGAGCATCTGCAGCAGCGAGCCGGCCACGCCGGGCATCGAGATGTCGCGCGCCGCGCGGCACAGGCCGCGCTCGGCCACCTCGACGAGCGCTTCGCCGTCATCGCGCAGCAGGGCCGGATCGCGGTCGCGCAGCGAGGTGAAGATCGGCGGGTCGGTGTCGCGCTGCTCGCCGTCCAGGCAGAACGCGGCCAGCAGCACGTCGCCGGGCCGCGCGGCCCCGGCGCGCAGCGGCGCTTTGACCGAGCCGGCGCAGAAGGCCGACAACGCGGGCGGCCCCCCGAGCGTGAGGTGCCCGCCGACAACGGCGACGCCGATGCGCTCGGCCGCCCACGCCAGGCCGTCGAGCACGCGGTCGGCGTGCGCGCGATCGGGGCTGATGAGCGTGTCGACCAGGCCGAGCGGGCGCCCGCCCATCGCGCGCACGTCGGCGACGTTGGTGGCGACCGCAGCGGCGCCGGCGGCGAACGGGTCGGCGGTCAGGAGCCCGGGGGCGATCGCCTCGCCGCACAGCACGAGCTGCCCGTCGCCGTGCGCGACGACCGCGGCGTCGTCGCCGTCGATCGCGAAGGGCAGGCGGTCGAGCAGCCGCAGGTCGCGCTTGGCGCGCAGGCCGGGCGCGTCGCGGACGGCGGCGGCGAGATGAGCGAGGCCGGTCACGGGGCGAGCGCCAGCGTGCTGCAGAGCGTCGCCGCCGTCAACGTCGGGCTGCCGACCTTCGCTGACGCCGTCCGCGCGCAGGGCGCGACGGTCGTCGACGTCGACTGGCGCCCGCCGGCCGGCGGCGACCCCGAGCTGGTGGCGCTGCTGCGCCGCGCGTGGGGCCCGCACGGCGAGCGCATCGAGGCCGGCAACGCTGCGGCGCTGGCGGCGATCGAGGCGACGCGGCCGCATGTGGTGGCCGTCGCTCCGGCGCGCGAGGTCATCGGGGGGCTCGAGGGCCGCGTGCTGCTCCATGCCGGCCCGCCGGTGACGTGGGAGGACGCCTGCGAGCCCCAGCGCCGGGCGCTCGTCGCCGCCTGCCTGCTCGAGGGCTGGGCCGACGACCGCGACGCGGCGGCGGCGGCGCTCGCGGCGGGGGAGGTGGTGTTGCGCAGCGGCAACGAGCACGACCACGTCGGGCCGATGACCGGCGTCTGCTCGCCGTCGATGCCGGTGTGGGTCGTCGAGGACGACGCGGCCGGGGTGCGCGCGTATTCGACGCTCAACGAGGGGCCCGGCCGGACGCTGTGGTTCGGCGTCGGCGACGACGAGGCGCTCGCGGGCGCGCGCTTCCTGCGCGAGCGCGCGGGGCCGCTGCTGGAACGGCTGCTGGAGCGCAGCGGGCCGATCGACGTCTTCGACCTCGCCGCGCAGGGTCTGCAGATGGGCGACGAGATGCACATGCGCAGCCAGGCGACGACGAACCTGCTGTGGCGCCGTCTGCTGCCCGCGTTCGCCGCCGAGGGCGGGGAGGACGTGGCGGCCAAGCTCACCGCCAACCACCTCTTCTTCCTCAACCTCGGGATGGCCGCGGCCAAGTGCGCCTCGCTGGCGGCAGCCGGTACGGACGCGTCGACGGTCGTCACGCTCATGTCGCGCAACGGCACCGAGATGGCCATTCAGCTCGCCGGGCTGCCGGGGCGCTGGTTCACGGCGCCGGCCGCGCCGGTGCAGGATGCGCTGCTGCGCGAGGGCTTCACGGCCGACGACGCCGCGCTCGACATCGGCGACTCGGCGGTGCTGGAGTGCGTCGGCCTCGGTGGCATGGCGGTCGCCGCCGCGCCCGCCGTCGCGGCGTTCTTCGGCGGCGGCGCGGCCGACGCGGCCGCGCGCTCGCGGCTCATGGGCGAGATCTGCGCGGGGCGCTCGGCGCGCTTCACGCTGCCCGCGCTCGATCACGCTGGCAGCCCGGTCGGCATCGACGCCCGGCTCGTGGCCGAGCTCGGGATCGCGCCACAGATCACCACCGGCGTGCTGCACGAGGCGCGCGACGCCGGCCAGATCGGCGCCGGGATCGCGCACCAGCCGCTCGCGCCCTTCCGCGCGGCGCTGGCGGCGCTCATCGAGGAGCTGGGATGACCGCGATCGCCGCGCCGGTGATGGCTGCGCGCACGGGGCGCCACCTCAACGGCTTCGTGGTCTTGATAACGCCCGCCGGCACGCCGTGGCTACCGAATGCGATCGTCCTCGATCCCGGCCCGACCGTCGTGTGGGATCCGGTGCTGCCGGCGCTCGCGCCGGGACCGGCCCTGGCCGCCCGCGGGCGGGCGGTGCTGGCCGCGCTGAGCGCAGGCGACGACAGCGCGCTGCGGCCGCCGCCGGAGGCGATCGACGCGCTGCACGTGGGCGACATGAGCGCCGCCGTCACCGGCCTGCTCGGCCGCGGTGCCGGCCTGACCCCGGAGGGCGACGACATGCTCGCGGGCGCGTTGGCGGTGCGCGCAGCGGCCGGCGCGCCCGTGGCCCTGCCGCCCGACCTGCGCGAGCGCACCACGGCGCTGTCGGCCACGCTGCTCGAGCTCGCGGCGGTCGGCGCCGCGCCGCGCCCGCTGCACGCGCTGCTCGACCTCCACAACGACAACTGGCGCGGCGCGCTGCAGGAGCTCGAGCGCCTCGGGTCGTCGAGCGGCCGTGCGATCGCGCTGGGAGCGGCGGCGGCGGCCGCGGTGCTGCCCCCTGCGCGGCGTTCGCCCGCGCACTGCGCCACACTAGGGGCATGAGCGATCTGACACCACGAAGCGGCGGGGGCCTCTCGCGCAGCAAGCGCGAGCAGCGGGCCTACCGCCTCGTTCTCATCACGGGCGGCCTCGCGCTGGCCGCCGTCGTCGTGCTCGTGCTGTCGATCGTCGGCCTCGCGAGCTTCGGCCTGTTCATCCTCCTCGCCGTCCTCGCCGCCATCGCCGGCTACCTGCTGAAGCGCACCTTGAACCCGTAGACGTGGCGTCCGTCGCCTGGATTGCCTACACGCCCGTCAAGGGGCTGCGCCTGTTGCACCGCGAGGAGGTGGAGATCACCGAGGACGGCATCCCCGGCGACCGCGCGTTCTTCCTCGTCGACGCGCGCAACGTGATGGTCAGCGTCACGCGGCTGGGGCCGCTGGCCCAGGTGGTCGCCGAGCACGATCCCGACGAGCAGACGCTGTCGCTGCGCTTCCCGGACGGGGCGCAGGTCACCGGACAGGTCGAGCTCGGCGAGCCCGAGGCCGTCCGCTTCTATCACCTGAACCTGCACGCGCGGCCGCTGAACGGATCGTTCTCGCAGGCGCTGTCGGAGCACTGCGGCAAGGCGCTGCGGCTGGTCGCCGCGCCGCCCGACCGGATCGGGGTCGACCGTGGCCGCGAGGGCGCGGTGACGCTGTTGTCGGTCGCGTCGCTGGAGCGCCTGCGCGAGGAAGCGGGCGCGGACGGGCCGATCGACGCGCGGCGCTTTCGCATGACCTTCGGCGTCGCGGGCCTGCAGGCCCACGCGGAGGACGGCTGGATCGACCGCGAGGTCAGGGTCGGCGGGGCGCGCGTGCTGGTCGGCGGGAACGTCGGGCGCTGCGCAGCGACCACGCGCCAGCCCGACACCGGCGTCGTCGACTTCAAGGCCCTGCACTATCTGCAGGCCTACCGCGAGGAGGTGGCGACGACCGAGCCGCTGCCGTTCGGGGTGCACGCGCGCGTCGTCGAGCCCGGACGCGTGCGGGTCGGCGACGCCGTCGAGCCGGTGTGAGCATCGGCCACCTTGGTTGACCCGCGGCGCGCGCCGAGCGCGGCACCATGAGGTCATGACCCTCCCTCGCAAACTCCTTCTCACGATCGCCGCGACGACCGCGGCGCTGGCCGGCGCGACCGCCGCGCAGGCCGAGACCGTCCTCAGCACGGAGGCCGCGCCGACCACCGTGGCGGCCTGGCACGGCACCGTGATGTGGTCGCAACTCGATCCCGCGACCGGCAACTACAAGCTGGTCAAGTCGGTCGACGGCGCCGCTCCGACCGCCGTGCCGGTGCCCGAGCGCTCCGGCGGACCCTTCGACATCGACCTCGGCACCAACCGCTCGGGCAACGCCTACGCGGTTTACACGCGCGACGGCGACATCTACCGCATGAGCGTCGCGACGTCCGCCGAGACGAAGATCACCAAGCTGAGCTCGCCGACGATGGCCGAGCGCGATCCGACCATCCAGCGCGGTGAGATCGCGTTCATCCGCCGCGACCACGGCTATGACCAACTGCGCATCGGCGACACGACGAGCGCCTCGAAGGGCAGCCGCTTCCTGGTCAAGAAGCGCTCGATCCTCGGCGCCGAGCTCGCCATCAAGCACGTCGCCTACGTCGAGCAGTCCGGCAGCCGCCAGTACGTCCACGTGCGCAACATCAGCACCGGCCACGACCAGGTCGTCTACACCGCGACCTCCGGCGGCGCGAACTCTGCCGACGTCACGCGGCCGACCTACGACGACGAGCTCAACGGCTTCCTGTGGGCGCGCACGAACATCGGCTCGGGGACGGGCAATCGCCTCGTGCGCTACCAGCTCACCGGCTCGAAGCTCACCTACGCGCAGGGCTCGCCGCGCTACAACTCGACCGCGTGGGCGGGAGACCAGCTCGGCGCGGCGACGTCATCGACGATCAACGCCAGCGACGTCCCCAACTCCTGCGACGACGCCGGCGTGCAGTTCTGCCAGGTCACGGTCACGGGACCGTTGAGCTTCAACCTGAAGCCTTGACACCCATCGCCTGCTCGACCTCCTCGTAAGAGGTCGCCGGGATGGGCAGAGGTGTGGCGGCGGCCGGGCGCAGGCCATCGAGCATCAGCGCCAGCGGCCGCCGCCAGCCGTCGGCCCGCAGGTCGGGCGACGGCAGCACGCAGGCGACGGCGGCCTTCGTGAGGCCGAGGACGTCGAGCGTGGTGACGTCGTCGCGCAAGGCTCCGGCCTGCTTCGCGCGTTCGACCAGCGGGTCGACCGCGTCGAGGACCCGGCGGTGAAGGCTCATCAGCTCGGGATGCTCCATCAGGACCTGGTCGCTCGCCTCGAAGAAGCCGCGGTCGCGCGCCTGCAGCTCGGAGTAGCGCTCGAGGCACTGCACGAACGCCGCCCACGGATCGGCCAGAGCGGCGGCCTCCTGGGCCGTCGCGATCGCCTCGGCGATGCGGTCCTCGAAGATCGCCTTTACGAGCGCGTCCTTGCTCGGAAAGCGCCGGAAGACCGTCGCGTTGCCCACGCCGGCGCGGCGGGCGATGTCGGCCATGCCGACGTCGAGGCCCTTCTCGGCGAACGCCTGCGCCGCCGCCTCGAGCACGAGGCGGCGGTTGCGTTCGGCGTCCGAGCGCAGCGGACGCTGCGAGAGCTCGGTCACGACGCGCAGCCTACGCCCCCACCATGACCGGTTGCGTCGCGTCGATGCGGGCGAGGTCGCGGCGGCGCAGCAGCACGGCGACGAGCACGACGCCCGCGGCCATCAGGCCCGCGCTCACCGTGAAGGCGAGCTGGAAGCCCTCGACGAGCGCGGCGTTCTGGTCGGCGACCGATGGCGCGTGGCCCAGTCCGGTCAGGAACGAGGTCGTGCGGTCGCTGGCCAGCGTGGAGAGGACCGCCAGGCCGAGCGCGCCGCCCACCTGCTGGGAGGTGTTGAACAGGCCCGACGCAAGGCCGGCGTCCTCCGCGTCGATCCCGGTCGTGGCCACGAGGGTCAGGGGCACAAAGGTGCAGCCCATCCCGATCGCCATCGGCGCCAGGCCGATGAGGATGTCGAGGTAGGAGCCGTCGACCTTCGTCGTCGTCGCCAGGATCGCCAGGCCGATGGCGGCGACGGTCATGCCGCCGAGCACCGTCTGCTTGACGCCCAGACGCGGGATGAGCTGCTGCGAGAGCCCCGCGCCGACGATGATCCCCGCCGTGACGGGCAGGAAGGCCAGGCCGGCCTGCAGCGGCGAGTAGCCGAGGATGCGCTGCACGTACAGCGAGGCGAAGAAGAACATCCCGAACAGCCCGCCGACGACGATGAACATCACGCCGTTGGCCGTCGCCAGCGTGCGGATGCGCAGGATGCCGAGGCGGACGAGCGGGGCGACGGAACGCCTTTCCACCATGACGAAGGTGGCCAGCAGGGCGAGCGCGAGGCCGGTGAGGCCGAGCGTGTGCAGTGAGGTCCAGCCCTTGTCCTGGGCCTTGACGATCGCGTAGACGAGCACGATGAGGCCGGAGGTGACGCTGACCGCGCCGGCGAGGTCGAAGCGCCGGTGGGTCGCGGCCCCGTGCGACTCGGGCACGTAGCGCAGCGCGGCCGCGGCGACGCCGATGCCGATCGGCACGTTGATGAGGAAGATCCACGGCCAGCTGAGCAGGTCGGTGAGGACGCCGCCGAGGAGCAGGCCGACGGAGCCGCCGACGCCCGCGATAGCGCCCCAGACGCCCATCGCGCGCGTGCGCTCCTTGCCCTCGGCGAAGGTCGTGGTGACGATCGACAGGGCGGCGGGGGAGACCAGCGCGGCGCCGAGGCCCTGCAGGCCGCGGGCGATGATCAGCACCTCACCCGACGAGGCCAGCGCGTTGGCCAGCGACGCGACGGTGAACAGCGCGAGGCCGGCGAGGAACAGCCTGCGCCGGCCGATCAGGTCGGCCGCGCGGCCGCCGAGCAGCAGGAAGCCGCCGAAGAGCAGGGTGTAGGAGTTGACGATCCACTGCAGCTGGGCGGTGGTCAGGTGCAGATCGGTCTGGATCGAGGGCAGCGCGACGTTGACGACGGTCGCATCCAGCACGACCATGAACTGGGCGAAGCAGACGACGACGAGCGCGGTCCAGCGCGCCCGTGAGGAGAGGGTCTCGGGCATGAGGTCCTTTTGACGAAGCGGATCGAGGAGTCCGCTTGACCCTACCAAAGCGGACTCGCTGATCCGGTTCGTGTGACCGAGATCACAGTGCGCCCAAACTGCGGAATGGCACCCGGGCGAACGTCTGTTCGGCTGGGTACACTCAGCTCAGATGCCGCCGACCAACGCGATCGTCGTCTCGGGCGCCCGCGAGCACAACCTCAAGGACATCTCGGTCACGCTCCCGCGCGACGCCCTCGTGGTCATCACGGGGCTGTCGGGATCGGGCAAGTCGTCGCTGGCCTTCGACACGATCTACGCCGAGGGCCAGCGCCGCTACGTCGAGTCGCTGAGCGCCTATGCGCGCCAGTTCCTCGGCCAGATGGACAAGCCCGACGTCGACTCGATCGAGGGCCTGTCGCCGGCGATCTCGATCGACCAGAAGACCACCTCGCGCAACCCGCGGTCGACGGTTGGCACCGTCACCGAGATCTACGACTACCTGCGCCTGCTGTGGGCGCGCATCGGCCATCCGCACTGCCACATCTGCGGCAAGCCGATCGCCGGGCAGTCGGCCGAGCAGATCATCGATCAGGTGATGGAGCTCGAGGAGGGCACGCGCTTCATGGTCCTCGCGCCGGTCGTCCGCGGGCGCAAGGGCGAGTACGGCAAGGCGCTCGAGGAGCTGCGGGCCGAGGGCTTCCAGCGCGCGAAGGTCGATGGCGAGCTGCGGATGCTCGAGGACGAGATCGTGCTCGACAAGAAGTACAAGCACGACATCTCGGTCGTGGTCGATCGCCTCGTGATGCGGGGCGACCTGCGCAAGCGGCTGGCCGATTCGATCGAGACCGCGGTGGCGCTCGCCGACGGGATGATCGAGATCGAGACGGTCCCACGCGAGGGCGACGGCACCGTCACGCTCTACTCCGAGAAGTTCGCCTGCCCCGACCACGGGCCGGTGATCCCGGAGCTCGAGCCACGGATCTTCTCGTTCAACTCGCCGCACGGCGCCTGCCCACGTTGCACCGGGCTGGGCTCGCAGATGGAGATCGATCCCGAGCTCGTCGTGCCCGATCCGTCGTTGTCGATCGGCGAGGGCGCGATCGCGCCGTGGGCCGGGTCGAGCTCTCAGTACTACGAGCAGATCACCCAGGCGATCGCCGAGAAGTACGACATCGACCTCGAGGCGCCGTGGCGCGAGCTCGACGACGACCAGCGCGACCTGTTCCTGTTCGGGACCGACGGCGATCG
Organism: Solirubrobacteraceae bacterium; assembly: GCA_036555665.1. Classification (GTDB taxonomy): domain Bacteria; phylum Actinomycetota; class Thermoleophilia; order Solirubrobacterales; family Solirubrobacteraceae; genus JAOPZW01. The sequence continues at coordinate 11,062 of DATBKW010000048.1, forward strand.
CATCGAGGTGTCCTACCGCAACCGCTACGGCCGGCGGCGGACATACATGACGCGCTACGAGGGCATCGTCCCGAACCTCGAGCGCCGCTACCGCGAGACCGACAGCGACCTCGCGCGCGAGAAGATCGAGGAGTACATGTCGCTCGTGCCGTGCCCGGCCTGCAAGGGGGCGCGGCTGAAGCCGGAGTCGCGGGCCGTGCTGGTCGGCGGCGTGGCGATCCACGAGTTCACGTCGCTGAGCGTCAAGCGGGCGCTGAAGTGGCTCAGCGACATCGAGCTGACCGAGACCGAGCGCCACATCGCGCGGCTGATCCTGCGCGAGATCGAGGAGCGGCTCCACTTCCTCGACAACGTCGGGATCGGGTATCTGTCGATGGATCGCGCGGCGGCGACGCTGTCGGGCGGCGAGGCGCAGCGGATCCGGCTGGCGACGCAGATCGGCTCGGCGCTGGTCGGCGTGCTCTACGTGCTCGACGAGCCGTCGATCGGGCTGCATCAGCGCGACAACTCGAAGCTCATCGCCACGCTCGACCGGCTGCGCGACCTCGGCAACACCGTGATCGTGGTCGAGCACGACGAGCAGACCATGCGGGCCGCCGACTATCTCGTCGATCTCGGGATCGGCGCCGGCGAGCACGGCGGGCGCGTGGTGGCGCAGGGCACGGCCGACGACGTCGCGAAGGTCAAGGCGTCGCTGACCGGCCAGTTCCTCGCGGGCACCGCGTCGATCCCCGTGCCGGAGAAGCGGCGCACGCCGACCGGGACGCTCGAGATCCGCGGCGCCAAGCAGCACAACCTGAAGTCGATCGACGTCGACGTCCCGCTCGGCACGCTGACCTGCGTCACCGGGGTGTCGGGGTCGGGCAAGTCGACCCTGGTCAACGAGGTGCTCTTCAAGGCGCTGGCCAACCGGCTGCACCGGGCGCGGACGCGTCCGGGCGCGCACACGGCGGTGCTGGGTCTCGACCAGCTCGACAAGATCATCCAGGTCGACCAGTCGCCGATCGGGCGCACGCCGCGGTCGAACCCCGCGACCTACACCGGCCTCTTCGACGTCATCCGCGACCTGTTCTCCAAGACCCAGGAGGCGCGGGCGCGCGGGTACAAGCCGGGCCGCTTCTCGTTCAACGTCAAG
>DATBKW010000049.1:0-10161 GCA_036555665.1 Solirubrobacteraceae bacterium
ACGATCGGCGAGATCTCGGTGATCGCGGTCAGCCCCCACAGCAGCAGGAACGAGACCAGCACCGAGCAGATCGCCATCCCCAACGGCACGAAGGCGAGCGCCGATCCGAACACGAACAGCAGCACGATCAGCGCGCCGACGCCGCCGATCACGGCCTCGAGCAGGACGCCGGGGCCGTCGTCGCCCTCGCCGGAGGAGTCATAGAGCGCGTCGTAGCCGGTCACGTGCACCGGTGCGCCGGCGATGGTCTTGCCCTCGACCGCATCGCGCAGGGCGCGCTGGCGGTCGGTGTTGTTGCCGAACGCGTCGTCGCTGCGCGGCGGGAAGACGTAGACAAACGCGGTGCGGCCGTCGCTCGAGACGAACGCGCGGTCACCAGTCGAGCCGAAGCCGGCGACGCGCGAGCCCGGCACGGCCTTGCGAGCCGTGGCCTCGAGCTCGCGCAGCTGCTCGCGGACGGCGGGCGATGTCACGGTTTGGCCGCGCGGCACCTCGACCACCGGCACGAACGGGAGCGTCTCACCGCCGTTGCCGTACAGCTTGAGGATCTCCTGGCTGGCGTCCCAGCCCTCGCGGCCCGGCACGCTGAAGCGCTGGTCGAGCGCCTTGGATGCCGGCCCCGCCGCCACGATCCCGACGAGGGTGAGCAGCACCCAGCCCACCGCGACGGCGCGCTTGTGCTGCAGGACGCTGCGGGTGAGGCGCTGCATCATCGTGCCGGGTCTCCTGGTCCGGGGGCGAGCCTACGTTTTGTAGGCAATCCCGCACCGCGCGTTGGTGCGGCTTGCCCCCGAGCGACCTACGGTTGTCCCTACTCCTCGCCCTCGCCGCCGCGCCGGCGCTCGCGCCGCTCCTGCACCCACAGGACGACCACGACGATGAGCACCGGCGCCAGATACAGCAGCGAGTGGTACCAGTGGCCGAGGTGGGCGAAGGGCGGCGCGATCATTGGGCAGCCGCCGAGAGCAGCCAGAGGCCGAGGCTGGTGAACGCGACCATCACCGCGAGCATCCAGTACTGCGAACGGGTGGCGTCGCGCACGCGGTCATAGACCACCAACGCGCGGTCGTGGGCCAGCGTCAGGCCGCAGGCATGGCCGAGGACGAGCGCGGCGACCTGCACGTACCAGACCCCGTTGGGGCCGATGAGGTTGTAGTCGATCGTCGCCGTCGCGGTGCCGAAGACGTTGGAGCCGTTCCCCAACGGGTCGGAGACCAGGTAGGCCATCGCCTGCCCTTGGTAGGTCAGCAGCGAGAAGTAGTGGGCGACGACGTAGGCCAGCGAGATCGGGATCAGCGAGTGCACGAAGCGGCGCGAGAGCTCCTCGGTGCTGTGGCTGGTGCGCACCGAGTGCATGCCGATCACGCCGAGCCGGTAGACGCCCGACACGAGCCCGACCATGAAGAGCAGGCCGATGGTGAAGGCGATCTCGAGCGCGACCTCGCCGCTGAAGCCGAGGTTGATGAAGCGCTGTTGCAGCTCGGGCGCGATGGCGCCGTTGCCGGTCCACAGCGCGCCCTGCGAGAGGCCGTCGAAGCTGACCGTGCCGATCATCACGCACAGCATCGGAACCGTTCCCGCGCCGGCGTCGAGTCGCGGAGCGCCCCCCAGCACCGGCCGCACGTAGAGCGTGCGATCGCGCCAGTGCAGCGGCGAGAGCATCGAGAACATCCGGAAGTAGACCGCGAACGCGTCGGCGTTGCGCGTCCAGGGCTCGACTCCGTAGAGCGTCATGCCCACCAGCTGGGTGCCCGCGTAGAGCAGCGCCATGATGGCCAGGATCGTCGGGTCGTCGCGGTTGACGTAGACGAGCTCGACCCAGGCGAAGAAGAGGATCCCCAGCGCCGCGGGCCAACGTCCGAGCCACGCCGGGTAGGTCAACGGCGCCGGCGTCTCGCCGCCGCGCCGGCCGCGCGCGAACAGCCAGCCGGCGGCGCGCGCGACCGCGCGCCACGGGTTGAAGGCGGCGAAGAGGTTGCCGAGCAGCAGCGTCGAGAAGGGGATCGCCACCCAGAAGATCACGTAGACGACCGTCGGCATGAGGTTCGCGGTCGCCGTCTGCGTGCCCTCGAAGCCGGCCCAGACGGTGACCGCGAAGGCCGCCACGCCCAGCGCCCCGCACAGCACCTCGAGGACCAGCGGCACCGAGAGCACGCGCCGCTCCTCCACGCGCTCCAGGCGCGGACGCGGCCACAGGGCGGCCAGCGCGACGAAGGAGACCACGAGCACGACGGTCGCCGCCCACGCGAACAGCCAGCGCGGGATCGGCAGGTCCTGCTTGCCGACGAGGCCATGCGCGGCGGCGCTCGACGGCAGCAGCGCAGCGGCGGCCAGAGCCGCAGCGACGCCGCTTGCCAGCCGCTTTCTCATTCGGTGACCGTGACGTTGGCCAGCGTCTGCTTGTGGTCCTCGAGCTCGACGATGAACTTGCCCGTGATCGTCGCCGGGATCTGGAAGCGGACCGTGCCGCCCGCGTCGACGTCCTTGTGCACGTCGTAGCCGTGGAAGTGCACCTCGTCGGCCGTGTCGGAGTGCACGGTCAGGTCGATCGTCTGGCCCTTCTTCCAGGTGAACTCCTGCACGCCGCCCACGGGCTTTGCGTCCTTGACCTCGACGGTCGCCTTGCCGCTCGTCTTCTCGTTGTCGTCGTTGCCGCCCGACCGGGCGATCACAAATGCGCCGACGGCAACCACGACCGCCAGCACCAGCAGCACCACGCGCTGCCTACCACTCATCGTTACCTCCTCGATCTGTCGTGAACGGTGCGTCAGCGACAGGCTTGCGGTGGCCCGCGGCACGCGCCGAGGCGCGCGAGCAGCGCGCCGGAGGCGGCGACGTACGGGACCGGTGCAACGAGCGCGGCCGCGGGCCTGGGCAACGCGTGCGACAGGGCGCCGAGCGCCGCCGGCGCGCCTGCCTCCAGGCGCTCGCCTATCCGCAGCGCCGCGGCGACGGCCAAGCCGGCGACGAGCCCCAGCGGCACGGCGAGCCAGCCGCCGTGCCCGAAGATCCCGTACAGGCCGGCGGGATGGCCCGCGGCGAGCAGGCCTTCGGTGGCCTCCTGCGCCGAGTACAGCGCGATGATGGCGGCGGCACACGCCGGCCAGAGGACGGCAAGGCGGTGCGCCCGCCGCGAGCGGCCGGCCGGCGCGAGGGCCGCGCGCACGAGCAGGCGCGCCAGCGCGAGGGCGAGCAGCGCCCCGAGGACCGGCGTCACCGGGCCGAGGTAGGCATGGCCCTGATGGCGCAGGGCCTCGCCCGTGCCGCCGCCGTAGGCCAGCAGATAGCGCAGCTGGTGCACCGCCCACCAGCCGACCGCGACGAGCGCAGCCGTGCGCAGCGTCTCGCGCCCTTGTGCCACGGCGCCGGATTCTAGGCCGTGGCGCCCGGGCGAGAGCCGATGCGGACGGGGCGGGCCGAAGCCCGCCCCGTGCCGTCAGCAGAGCGTTACTTCTTGCAGGCGACCGAGTCGGTCGCGGTCTTGCTGGTGCCGTCGGTGTAGTTGAAGGTGCCCTTGAACTTCAGCTTGCCGCCGGAGCAGCCCTTCAGCCCGACGTAGGGCAAGCCCTTGGACGTGCCGCCGACGCTGGTGGAGAAGTTCAGCAGCGTCGCGGTCACGCCGGCGAGCGGGGTCTGCAGGTTCGACGGGATCGGCACGTCGAGCTTGTAGCCGTAGTCGCCGCTTGCGCGCTTGAGCGTTGCCGCGATCACCGAGTTGATGACCAGCGGGGCCGAGCCCTTGACCTGGAGGTAGAAGTATCGGTTGTTCTTGTTCGACTTGGTCGGCGCGCCGTTGAAGGCGGTGACGGTCAGAGCCTCCGCGCCGCCGATCGTCGCCTGGCCGGTTGCCTTGCCGCTGCCGATCTTGGCGCTGCTGCACTTGCTCGCCACGTCGGTCGGCGACGGCGTGGAGGGGTTGCTCGGCTTGCACTCCTTGAACGCCTTGCCGTTGAAGACGAGGTTCTTGTCGAAGTAGATCACGGCCTTCGAGGTGGCGAACGTGCCCGCGGGGCTCCCCGGGCCCGGCGTGGTCGTCGTCAAGACGTTGAGCTTGCCGATCGACTTCGGCTTCTCCTTCGTGCCCGCCTTGTTGTGCGTCACCTTGACGTCGATCCCCTGCTGGGCGTCGACGGCCGAGGCGACGCTCACAACTGTCAAGGCAGAGACCACAACGGCCCCCGCCACAAGCGTGAGCTTGCGCATCCTTCCTCCTGCTCGTGGGTCGATTTGGGGAGCAAACCTACATACGAAGGCGAAGTTGCGGCGAGGTTGACTGACTTTCGTCCGATAGCGTGGCCGCCCCGTGCGCCCGCCGGTCGACGACATCCCCGCGCCGCCCTTCCCGTCGAAGGTGCCGTGGGCAAACGTCGCGTCGCTGCGGATGGACAAGCAGATCGGGCGCCCGGTGCTGGTCGAGTTCTGGGACTTCTGCCGCCCGAGCTCGCTGCGGACCCTGCCCTACGCGCGGGCCTGGCACGAGCGCTACGGGCCCGCCGGCCTGCGCGTGGTGACCGTCCACTCCCCCGGCTTCCCTCCCGGCGAGGACGAGCAGGCGGTGCGGACGGCCGTCGAGCGCCTGGAGATCGAGCATCCCGTGTGCATCGACCTCGGCTTCGAGCTGTGGCGCGCCTACGAGAACAAGGGCTGGCCCGCGCGCTACCTGTGGGACGCCGAAGGCCATCTGGCCGAGTACCACTACGGCGAGGGCGGCTACGCCGAGACCGAGCGCGCGATCCAGGAGCTGGTCGGCATCGAGCGCGAGCTGGTCGGGCCGGTGCACGCCGAGGACGACCCCGGCGCGCAGATCGTCGCGCCGACGCCCGATCAGCCAGGCGCCTACAGCGGGCCCTACGCCGCCGGGGCCGTGTGGGCGGTGCTCGGCGGCGCCGGGGAGCTGCGCGTCAACGGCGAGCGCGTCGCGGTCGACTGGCCCGGCGCGCGGCTGCTCGTCGATCACGGGCGGCACGCCGATGCGGTGCTCGACCTGCAGGTGGGCGAGGGCGTGACCTGCTACGCGACGTGCTTCACGCCGGGGCTGGCGCCGCCGGCGGCATGATCTCGGCGGCGTCGACCCCGTCGAGCAGGCGCACGAGGCGCGGATCGCCGCCGTCCTCGAGCGCGGCCGCGCCGCCGGGCGAGTACGGGCCGCCCCAATTGCGGTCCAGGTACATGGACTCGTAGACCCACGAGCCGGTGTTCAGCAGCGCGGCGCCGCCGGCCAGGCGCCACTCCTGCTCTTCGTCGCCCGGCAGCGGCCCGGCGCGGTGGGTGTGGCCGAAGATCACGTGGCGAGCGTCGATGCGCAGGCGCGCGACGACCTCCCCCATCGCCCGCAGGCCGGCCCGCCGCAGCTCGGCGCCGGACAGGTCGGCCTTCAGCGGGCCGAGGCCGAGGCGGTTCAGCGCGCCGACGGCGAGCGGAAAGGCGCCCGCCAGCGCACGGGTCCGGTGCGAGCGCGGGTCCTCGCCCGCCAGCGTGCGCCACGCGCGGGCCGACGCGTTGGCCGGCGCGGCCGCGCGCCCGTCGGCCACGCGCGCCGCGACGGCGTCGAGGAGCGCGTACATCGGCGCGAGCGCGACCTCGTAGTCGTCGGGCGTCGCGGCGTGCGTCGCGGGCGCGCGCAGTAGGCGACCGAGGACGCCGGAGCCGAGACGCTCGAAGCTCGGCACGGTCACGTGGCGGTCCAGGTAATGGCCGTGGGTGGCGTAGATCCCGTCGTCGAGCCAGATCCCGGGGTAGACGACGTCCAGCGAGGCGGGCTGCAGCATCCGGGCCACGGCGCGCGTGCCCGTCGAGGCCTTCGGCCCGGCGCGCTCCTGCAGCCCGAGCGGCTCGTGGCCGTTGCGCGACCGCCATTCCAGCCACGGCGAGATCAGGCGGAAGTCGTGGTTGCCGGGGACGAGCACGACCTCGCCGTCGGCGCCCAGACGCTCGCCGATAGCGCGCAGGACGGGCCGCGCCACCTCGAGGGCGCCGTACGTGGGACCGTGGCGGAGCTCGAGCAGGTCGCCCAGGACGACCAGGCGATCGACACCGCCGAGGGCGTCGAGCAGCGCCTGCAGCGCCGCCGGGCGGCGCAGGACGTCGACCTCATTGCGCGCGCCGAGGTGCAGGTCGGAGATGACGAGGGTCCGCACGGGGCGTGCAGGCTACTGTGCCGCCGTGGCCGCACCTGCACTTGCCGGGATCCTCGTCGCCGACCTCTCGCGCGTTCTCGCCGGGCCGCTGTGCACCATGACTTTGGGCGACCTGGGGGCCGACGTCGTCAAGGTCGAGCGGCCCGACGGCGGCGACGACACGCGCCATTGGGGTCCGCCGTTCGTCGACGAAGGCGCTACCTACTACCTCGGCCTGAATCGCAACAAGCGCTCGGTGGCCCTCGACCTCAAGGACGCCGGCGACGTGGCGCTGGCGCGCGAGCTGTGCGACCGCGCCGACGTCGTCGTCGAGTCCTTCCGGCCCGGGACGAGCGACCGCCTGGGGCTGGGCTACGAGGCGATCGCGAGCACGAACCCGGGCGTCGTGTACTGCTCGATCAGCGCCTTCGGGTCGGGCGAGCGCGCGGCTGCGCTGCCCGGCTATGACCTGTTGCTGCAGGCGATGAGCGGGCTGATGTCGGTCACCGGCGAGCCGGACGGGCGCCCGCTGAAGGTCGGCGCGCCGCTCATCGACGTGATGTGCGGGCTGCATGCGACGATCGGCGTCCTGGCCGCGCTGCGGGCGCGCGAGCGCGACGGTCGTGGCCAGCGCATCGAGGTCTCGCTCATGGACACCGCGCTCGCCGGCCTGCTCAACCAGGCCTCGGCCTACGTCAACGCGGGCGGCGTCCCTAGCCGGCTGGGCAACCGCCACCCGTCGATCACCCCCTACGAGACCTTCGCGGCGGCCGACGGCGACTTCGCGGTCGCCGTCGGCAACGAAACGATCTACGCGCGCCTGTGCGAGGTCGTCGGCCGCCCCGAGCTCGTGACCGACGACCGCTTCGCCACCAACGCCGCGCGCCTGGAACACCGCGACGCGCTGGGGGCCGAGCTCGAAGCGGCCTTTGCGGCGGCGCCCGCGCAGGAATGGGTGGCGCGGCTCGGCGACGCGGGCGTGCCGGCCGGGCCGATCAACGACGTCGCGCAGGCCTTCGCCTTCGCCGAGGAGCTCGACCTGCAGCCGGTCGACGAGACCGACGGCGTGCGCACGGTGCGCTCGCCGCTGCACCTCGGCGCGACGCCGGCGGCTGTGAGCCGCCGGCCGCCGCGCCTCGGCGAGCATTCGGACGAGATTCGCGCCTGGCTGGCCCGGCGCGCATAGCCGTGGTGCGTTTGCGGCGCCGCGTGGTCAGGCATCGAGGGAGTGAAGGGGGGCGGCCGCGGGCGCGCACTTTGGTGACTTAGTGGGCTCCTGGCCCACCTATCGACCAAAGTGGCGCGCGACCGCCCGAACGAACCCGCTTCCCTCGCTGCCAAGAAAACGCTGCGCAGCGCCACAAGACGCCGCGCGGACGACGACCTAAGCCGCCTCGGGGATGGCCTCGGCCGGCACCGCCACGGTCTCCTCGTGCAGGTGACCCTTGATCAGCACGGCCGCGGCGATCGCGCAGGCGGCGGCGAGGCCGGCGCCTGCGTACAGCGCGTGGTGCAGACCGTCGACGTACTTCTGCGGGGAGCCGCCGCCGAGCGCCGAGGCGGCCGGCACGAGCGCGCCGAGCCCGGCGACGCCGAGCGCGACGCCCGCCTGGCGGAACGTGTCGTTGACGCCGGCGGCGAGGCCGCTCTGCTCCACGGGCACCGAGCCCAGCGCGACGGCGATGACCGACGGGTTGAAGAGGCCGGTGCCGACGGCGGCCACGAGCAGGCCGGGCAGCAGCGTGGTCCACGACGAGTCGGCCTCGGCGAGGGTCATCAGCGCCATGCCGATGGCGACGAGCCCGAGGCCCGCCGCGATCATCGTCCGCGGCGACACGCGCTCGCCGAGCTGGCTCGTCGCGCCCGACACGAAGAAGATCACCACGGTGGCCGGCAGGTAGACCAGGCCGGCCTCGATGGCCGACATCCCGAGGATCTGCTGCAGGTACAGCGTCATGTAGAGGAACACCGCGAAGAACGACCCGGAGATCCCGAACGCGGCGATCTGCGCGCCGGTGAACGACGGGATCCGGAAGAGCCGCAGGGGCAGCATCGGATGCGTCGAGCGCGCCTCGATCCCGATGAACACGCCGATCAGCGCGGCGGCGCCGGCAAACTCGGCGATGATCTGGGCGCTGCCCCAGCCCACCTCGTTGCCGCGCAGCAGCGCCAGGACGAGCAGGAAGAGGCCGCCGATGAGCGCGACCTGGCCGGTCCAGTCGACCGGCGGGTGGGCGGGGTCGCGCGACTCGCGCACGTACTTGCGGGTGATCCACAGGCACGCGGCGCCGAGCGGGATGTTGATGAGGAAGATCCACTGCCAGTCCAGCCCGCTGGTCAGCGCGCCGCCGACGAGCGGCCCGATGGCGAAGGTGCCGCCGATCGTGGCGCCGTACGCGGCCAGCGCGCCGGCGCGCTCACGCGGATCGGGGAACGCGTCGGCCAGGATGGCCAGCGAGACGGCGAACATGATGGCGCCGCCGAGGCCCTGGATCGCGCGCGCAACGTCGAGGAAGACGATGTCCGTCGCGGCGGCGCATGCGGCCGAGGCGATGGTGAAGACGACAAGACCGATCGTGAACAGCCGCCGCCGGCCGAGCCGGTCGGCGAGCGCCCCGGCCGTGAGGACGACCGACGCCAGCGCCAGGGTGTAGGCGTCGACGACCCACTGCAGGCCGCTGAGGCCCGTGTTCAGGTCATCCGCGATGCGGGAGAGCGCGGTGTTGACCACCGCGATGTCGAGCATGAGCATCGCCGTGGCGACGCACACCACGACGAGCGTCCAACGCTTGGTAGTCGAGAGAGAAGTCATGGAGTGGCAACTGTGCCTTTACGCAGGCGGAAGGGATATGCGGGTAGCCGCACCCAGCATGTCGAGCGGCCTCCCGGGCTTCAGTGAGTTGCGACACGCAACGTGGCGTGGCCGGCGAGGAGCCTCGCCTTCCTGGCCGTGATGCGCAGTGTCCCGGGCCGCCGCACGCGCAGGTCCGCGGTGCCATCGTGGCCGGTGATCGCGTCCGCGCCGGCGGCGCTCACCCGCGCGCCCTCGACGCGATGAAAGCCCCCGGAGTAGCGCAGCCGGACAATCACGTGGACCTTGCCGGTGGCCGGCACGCTCGCGCGCACGTGGAGCCGCGCGTCGGCCGCGAGGACGAACGTGAGCAGCTCGCTGTGCCCGGTCCCATAGGTGGGCTTCGCCCCGCCCGGCGCGAACGGCGACAGCAGCCAGTGCAGCACGCCGCCGCGCGCATCGATGACGTCGAGGCCCTCGGACTCCGCGGCCACCCCCGGCAGCTCGAGCTCGAGGCGTGGCGGCGTGGCGCCGCTGACGTCGACCGACCAGACCTGCAGCCTGCCCGTGTCCTGCCCGGCGAGGAACAGGCGCCCGCGGTAGAAGACCGCGCCGGTCACGCCCGACGGCGGCACGGCGCCCACGAGGCGCTTGACCGGCCGCAGCGGCGTCGTGACGCCGGGCGCGATCGCCGCGGTGTCGTAGGCGAGCAGGTCGCGGCCGCTTGAGGTCCACAGCTCGTGGCCGCCGGGCGCGACCTCGGCCCACATCGCCTTGGGGATGTCGGCGGGATCGAGCGCGACCGAGTAGCGCGGAAGCAGCGTGGCCGGATCGGCGACCTCGATCGCGCCCCGCCCGCACGTGTTGCCGCCGTTGGGCGCCCCGGGCACGTAGCACTCCAGGGGCAACAGGAGCCGCCCGCCCTCCCGGGCGTCCCAGGTGAGGTCGCCGATGTGGTTGAAGCCCTGCGCGCCCAGGTCGGGCGCGATCGCATTGGCGTTCTGAGCGCGCGGGCGCAGGTCGCGGTCGGTGCGATACACGCCTTGGAAGATCCCGTCGAAGAACACGCTCCCGGCGGCCGAGTGCGTCAGGCCCTGGAAGTAGTTGAGCGGGACCGAGTCGGCCTGGGCCAGCCGCCAGCGGCCGGGATCGGCCGCGCTCGCCGGCGCGGCGAGCGCGAGCGCGGCCAGGAGCACAATCGCGGTCCTAGCCGGCCAGGCGCGCAACCCAGATCTCCTCCGAGGGCCACTTGCG